>LCCP01000021.1 GCA_000997945.1 Parcubacteria group bacterium GW2011_GWC2_42_12
AAGCTCTGGAACATTAGCCGCTACATCCTCACGACGACCACGGCAACTGACGCACCACCTAAAGCGAAAACACTCGCCGATCGTTGGATCCTGGCTGAGTTTGAACAGTTAAAACATGTGGTCGCCAAACACATTGATGCCTACCGCTTCTCTCCCGCCGGCGAGGCGCTTTATGAATTCACCTGGTCCAAGCTCGCCGACTGGTACGTTGAGACGACAAAAGTGGAAGGTGGCAAAGACGCAATCCTGCGCCATATCCTCCGCGAACTCCTCGTGCTCTGGCATCCGTTCACACCATTCGTCACCGAGCACATTTGGCAACTCCTTGGCGAGTCTAAGCCGCTCATCTCAACAAATTGGCCAAAGATTCGGGCGCCTGGATATCAACTAACGAAACTGGCGGGCCGGCGGTGCTGCCGGATTCGCCGGCCGCTAAAGCCGGCTTAATTCCTGGCGATATCGTCATGGAAATAAACGGCATAAAAATACAAGACAAAACCACTTTGCTATCGGTCGTTCAGAAATATAAGCCGGGCGATAAAATCGGCTTAAGAGTTTGGCGAGGCGGGAAAATTATAATTTTAACGGCGGTTTTGGATGAATTTAGATAATACACGAAAGAAACGGATAATAGTCCCTTTAACAAAGGGGCCGCCCGAAAGGGCGGGGGATTTATGCCACGGGAATAAAGTTATAAATCCCCCTAACCCCCTTTGTTAAAGGGGGCGAAACTCACTATGATAGAAATAAAAAATTTAACAAAAAAATTTGGTCAAAATTTGGTTTTAGATAATCTTAGTTTTTCCGTGGCCAAGGGGGAAATTTTAGGATTCCTCGGTCCGAACGGCGCTGGTAAAACCACGACCATGAAGATTATCACTTCTTTCTGGCCGGCGACATCAGGCAGCATTCTCATTAACGGGCTGGACACGGTCGGTAATTCATTGGCCACGAGGAGCAAGATCGGCTATTTGCCGGAAACCGTGCCGCTTTATGACGACATGAGAGTTTTTGAGTATTTAAAATTTGTGGCCCAAATCCGCGGGTTGGCAGAAGGTAAGATAAAGCCGCGGCTTAAGCAGGTGGTGGCAACTTGCGGTTTAACTAAGGTCCTGCGCCGGCCCATTGACGAATTGTCCAAGGGCTTCCGCCAGCGCGTCGGTTTAGCCCAGGCCATCATGCATGAACCGGACATTTTAATTTTAGATGAGCCGACTACCGGCCTGGATCCGAACCAAATTATGGAAATCCGCGATTTAATTAAGACTATCGGCCGGGAGAAAACCGTGATTTTTTCCACCCATATCTTAAGCGAAGTTAGCGCCACCTGCAACCGAGTAATTATCATTAATAATGGTAAAATTGTCGGGCAAGGCAGTCCGGCCGAGTTGATAGGGAAATACGGCAACCTGGAACAGGCGTTTAGAGAATTAACTAAGTAATTAGACCCCTTTAATAAAGGGGTCGCCCGATAGGGCGGGGGATTTTAGGGTGTTAGAATGAATTAACTTAAATTCCCCTAACCACCCTTTGCTAAAGGGGGCAATTAAGCTATGAACAAATTACAGTATCTCAAAATTATTTATATCCTTTTCAAAAAAGAATTAATGTCGTATTTTAATTCTCCTATCGCCTATGTTTTTATCGGCGTGTTTCTAATTGTGGGCAATTGGTTGTTTTTTAATACCTTTTTTCTCGTCGGCCAGGCCAGCGTCAGAAATTATTTTTCGTTCTTGCCCTGGATTTTTTTATTTTTAGCGCCGGCTCTGACCATGCGTCTGTGGGCCGAAGAAAAGAAAAGCGGTACGATTGAATTCTTATTAACTTTGCCCATAACCGATTGGCAGGCGGTTTTAGCCAAATTTTTAAGCGCTTTGGCTTTTTTGACTTTCAGTTTATTACTTTCCCTGTCTATACCGTTTTCCGCGGCTTGGCTAGGTAATTTAGATCTAGGCCCGGTCGTTGGCGGCTATTTAGGCGCTTTATTTTTAGGCGGCTCGTATTTGGCTTTGGGTCTATTTATTTCCAGCTTGACCAAGAACCAAATTATCGCTTTTATTTTGGGTTTAGTGGCTTGCTTTTCCGCTTTTATTATTGGCGCTGATTTTGTTTTAGCCAATTCGCCCGCCATCTTTGTCCCCATCATGAAATTTCTCGGCCTGGGTAGCCATTTTAACAATATTGCCAAAGGCGTCTTAGACAGCAAGGATATAATTTATTATTTGTCGTTTATATTTTTATTTCTCTGGTTGAATGTCAGAGTAATAGAGAGGCGGGCCTGGAAATAAGTTATGAAAATAAATCGTAAATTTTTAAATAAAATAAATTCCATTACTTTGATAATTATCGTTATCGGTATCTTAATCATGGTAAATTTTTTTTCCTCTAATATCTTTTACCGTTTTGATTTAACTCAAAATAAGGATTATTCTATTTCAAAAGTAAGTAAGAAAGTGGTGGCCAATCTTAAGGATATTGTTAATATTAAAGTTTATTTTTCCGCCAGTTTGCCGCCGCAATACATTAATTTAAGGCAAGAAGTGGCGGATATTCTTGATGAATATGCTAATTATTCTGGCAGCAAAGTTAAAGTGGAATTTATTGATCCCGGCGGCGATGAAACCGTTAAGCGCGATTTGTATCTGGCCGGCATACCAGAATTGCAATTTAATGTTTTGGAAAAAGATAAATATCAGGTGGTTAATGGTTATTTAGGCCTGGTAATTAAATATGGCGAGAAAACCCAAGCTCTGCCGGTGATTGAGAATACCCGGGACTTTGAATATCAAGTCACCTCGGCTATCAAAAAGATCACTAATGATCAGATTGCTAATATTGGTTTTTGGCAAGGCAACGGAGCGACGACGGCAACGGCCAATAGTGCGGCTTATAATAAGCTCGGTGAGATTTACAATGTCTCGGTGGTAGATTTTACGGTGGAGAAAACCATTTCTGATAATCTGGATACTTTAATTATCATTGGCCCCAAAGAGAATTTTAAAGACGAAGAGCTAAAGCCCATTGACGGTTTTTTGATGAGAGGCGGTTCTTTGGTCATTTTAGCGGACGGAGTAACCGTGGGACAGGGGTTGCAAGCTAAGCAGAACGATATTGGTTTAAATAAAATTTTAACCGGCTATGGAGTTAAGCTTAATAATAATTTAATATTAGATGTTAATAATGGACTGGCCTCGTTCAGCCAGGGCTTCGTTACTTTTTCAACTAATTATCCGTATTGGCCCAAAGTCGTAAAGCCGGGTTTTGATCAGAATAATGTTGCTGTAGCTCGGCTGGAAAGTTTGGTTTTGCCCTGGGCGTCTTCAATCGACTTAGATTCAAACAAAACAAAAGATTTGAAGATCTCCTTTTTGGCCGAGAGTTCGGATCGAGCCATGGCCGTAGCCGACAATTTTCAGTTATCGCCGCAAGCGGAGATAAAGAATGGCATCAGGCAGAAATTTAATTTGGCCGTGGCCGCAACCGGCAAGTTTAACAGTGTTTTTAATCAACCAAGCGCCGGATCTGGCCATTTAGTCTTAGTCGGCGACAGTGATTTTATCAGTGACAATTTTTTAAGAAATTATCCGGATAACTTAGTTTTTTTTCAGAATGTAGTTGATAGTCTGGCTCTAGGCGATGATTTAATCGCCATCCGCTCCAAAGGCATAACTGAACGGCCGCTTAAAGAAATAACCGAATCGGTTAAAGCGGGGATTAGATACGCCAATATCTTTGGGCTAACCGTCATCGTTATATTATTCGGCTTAGCCAGATATTTTTTAAGGAGAAGGACGAGAATTGAGGATGAAATATAAAAATGTAAAGTGCAAAAATCAAAGTGTAAAATGACAATGCAAAGTGTAAAATGTCTCATAGCGTCATTCCGGCCTACCTGCCTACCGGCAGGCAGGCGAGCCGGAATCCAGAGTTTAATACTATGAATAACAATAAAAAATTTAAAATTAAAAAATGAAAGAAATACTTGATGACAACAAAAAGAGAGAAGAAGCAATTACTATTCTCGAGTCCGCTCCATTAGGTTATACGCGATTATCAGACATGCGTCTAGAAGAAATGGTTGCTTTGTGTCCAGAAAAAGATTTAAAAAGACTTTCTGATTATATTTTTAAGTCTTATTTTGAACAGTTCGGCGTTGAGGTTGAAATTGCCTTTGTAAAAGAACCGCCAAAGGATAATGACCACGCCGCGCATGTTAAAGCCTACTTAAAAGCCAAAGAATTGCCGACCGAAGTTAAATTTGAAGAGTTAAGACTGTTTAAAATCAGTAAAGATAGCGATATTCATGATGGGCATTATTATATTTCTTACGATACTAAGGACATAGCAGGCTTAGATCGTATTTATGGTGACGCAATTTGGTTTGGAGCTAAAGGGCTGGAGTATGAAAAAGAAAACAGATATTCAGGAAGAAAAATAAAACTAAAAGTGCAAGACGGATTAAGACATCACGGCAAGCAATCTGGCGGCGCTAACAGTTGGGAAATAGAAATAGTGGCGGAAGATATGAAAAAGAAGAATTATCTGGAGGTTTTTGAAAATCCTTCCCATAATAACGCTGAAAATATTTGTCGCGAACTTGTTAAGAGAGCCGGCGCTTATGTAATGGAAAAACTTAAAATGCGATCTGAAAAATTTTAAATTTTGCATTTTTAACTGTCATTTTACATTTTGAGATTTACATTTTAAATTAATATTTATATGTCAAAAAAAACTTTAACATTAGGAATAGTCTTGGTTATGTTGATAGCTTTGGCCTTTTTTTATCAGGGGCCGCTTAAGAAATGGCAGAATAATTTAGGCAAACCGAAGAATATTCTAGCCAAGATTGACATAAATAAAATTAATAAAATTGAAGTTATTTCAGGCGGCGAAATAACCGTATTATCTAAATTGGGAGAAAAATGGAAATACAATAATTCTAAAGATTTTTATGTTAATTCGGCGATTATGGCTAAAATTTTGGAGAGCTTAAACGCGGCGAAGACTTCAGAGCTTGAATTGATTAGCAATAATCTGGGAAGAAAAAATGAATTTAAAACGGACAATACTGGTTTAACGGTGAAAGTTTATCAAGCCGACAAAAAAATTGTTGATTTTATCGTTGGTGACGGAGCTGGCGACTATGACAGCTCTTTTATATCAACCTCGGAATCGCGAGCCACTTATTCAGTTAAGCTCGATTTAAGGGGCGCTTTCGAGCAAGCGGAATGGCGAGATTTAACGATTTTTTCCACCGCCGAAGAAAAGATAAAGAAAATTCGGTTTCAATACCCAAATCGCGAATTTACCGTAGAATTTAAGGACGATAAATGGGGCGGGATTTTACCCGAAAAATTTACGGTGAATAAGGGAAAGATTGATAAAATAGCGCAAATTATGTCCAATTTAAAAGCGGTGGAAATTCCCGAACAGACATTTGAAAATACCGGGTTGGAAAAGCATTTGATTATTGTAGAAGCTGCGGGCGAGGCCATTGATAATGTTTTAATGATTGGTAATAATCGGGACGGATTATATTATGCTAAAAAAGGCGAGAGCGATAATATCTATTTAATAGATAAATCAGACCGCGACGAATTGGATAAGTGGATTTGGCAACTGAAATAGGCAAGAGCACAAGAAAACAGTCATCTAGCGATGGCTGTTTTTAGTATTGGTGATTTTTGGATAGAAAATATGTTAGATGAAGATGTTGGTTTTTCGCTTACGATGAAATTTGGGCGATTTTTTGAAAAAATCGCTACAATTTCATATGCGCTCAAAACCAGCATCTTCATCTAACAACCGATATGTAATTAAATTACTGGATTAATAGTTTATATAGGCCTTCCGTTTGGCCGATTTTCCCGGAGAAATAAAGAACATTGCCTTTGCCGTTTAAGATCAGAGAGTTAATCAAATCAAATTTTACTAATTCGGCGGTATTTTTTCCCCTCCCTTCGTCCAGTTCGATGGCGTTGATGGTTTGATCGGTAGAATATATAATATAATTTCTGTTGGGGTGCATGACGGCGCTATTAATGGTTTGGCTGATTCTGGTTAGCAAAGTTTTATTTTTTGTCTCCAAATTGTAAAGCCAGATTTCAAAATCATTGATGTAGAGTAAATTACTATCGCTGATCCAAGAAGCGGTTCTGACATTATTTATGATCTCCGTTAAAGGTGAATAATAATCAGCCAGGGGATTAATCAGATAAAGGATCTGGTGATTATTATCGTAAAGATTAAGCAAACCGTGGCTCGGGTTGATAAAAGAATAATTGGCCGAGGTCGGTAAACCGATACTTTTAATCTGTTCCCTTGAAGTCATGTCTATAACTTCTAGCAAATTAGCCGTTGTCTTGGCTTGATTGATTAAATATAAATAGCGGTCTTTAATCAAAAAATCGCTAATCTCTCTGTTACCAATTATTTTGCTTGGCAGATCGGCGCTGTCTAGTTGATAGATTGAAGTTTTATCCTGCCAATATAAGATATTATCCCGCCATTTATAATTAAAGCTAGCGGGCGCTTGGTTTAAGTTAATTTTAACCTTTAAATCGTCTAAATTATAAAGATAATGATCAATTACCAGTTTTTGACCGTCTGCGGACCAAGCGATATTCTTTCCTTTAAAGTCGTTTTGCTTGACAGTCTGGCTGGTTTTGTCGGCGAGATTAAAGAAAGTAAGCTGGTCGGCAGACAAGATTAAGGCCCGATTATCACCGGCCGATAGATTAATAGATTCAAGATTGGCCGGCAGAATTTGCACCGGCAGGCTATTTTTAAATAAATAAATATTCTCAACGAAGGTAGAAGTTCCAGGATTGACAGTTAATTTTTTTTGCCAACCCCAGTAGCCGTCAAGTTCAAGAGAGAGATCATACTCTCCGGGCAAGAGATTTTTGATTTTTGCCGGCGTAGTAATGAAACGGTTTTTATTAAATAGAATATTTATGAATTTTTTTTGGACTTGGCCATTGATAAATATTTTGGCGCCTCGCGGGTTAGAGTCAATGATAAACATGCCGGTTTTTTGGATAGCCAAGCCGTTTTTACTCAATTTAAAGCCTGCGGCGTAGAGTATGATGGCGGGAGCGATGATTAAGAATAACAAGATAAATATCAGACTAAGCATTCTTCTGACTTTTAATGTCATAGGTTATTTTGGTTAATCCGTTTGATATCCGCGCCCAGCTTATTCAGTCGTCCGCAGATATTTTCGTAGCCGCGGTCGATTGAATATGAATTATAGAGAATTGATTTGCCCTTGGCCGCCAGCATGCAGATCAGTAAATTAATGGCCGGCCGTAGAGCCGGGGGGCAGATTATTTCCGCCGGTCTTAATTTAGTCGGTCCGGTAACGGTGACGCGATGAGGATCATGGAGCATAACATTCGCCCCCAGTTTATTTAATTCGGTATAATAGATGGCTCGATTTTCATAAACCCAGTCATGCACCAGAGTTTGGCCGTTAGTTTGAGTTAAAATTGGTACGAACAAGGGCAAATTATCAATATTTAAACCTGGAAAAGGGCGTCCGTAAATTTTATCAGGCAGGGCGTTTAATTTGGCAGGCACGATCTCTATATCAACCAAAGAGAATCGGCCGTTGGCGGATTTATAGGGTTGGCTGATTTTCATGGTTTGGCCCATGAGCCGCAATTTTTCCAATTCTAAGCTTAAAAATTCTATCGGACAATGCGTGATTTTAAGTTTTGAACCGGTGGTGACGGCGATAGAGATAAAAGCCATAGCTTCTATCGGGTCGGGCATGATGGGATAGTTTATTGGCTGGAGTTTTTTTACTCCTATAATTTGGAGTTTAGTCGTGCCGATACCTTTAATTTTCGCCCCGGCCTGAACTAGAAAGTAGCATAAGTCCTGAACCATATAATTTGATGAGCAGAGATTTATTTCGGTTACGCCGGGGAGCAAGACGGCGGCCAGGATGGCGTTTTCGCTAGCCGTATCGCCGGATTCATACATAGTAAATTTAGCACCCTTGGCCTTACCTCGGTTAACATAGAATCGCTGGTTGACTTTCTTTACTTCGATGCCCAGATGGCCTAGAGCAATGATATGCGGGTTGATCGTTCGACCGCCTAATTCGCAGCCGCCGATCTTCGGCAGAGAAAATTTTTTAAACACGGATGCTAGAGCACCGATTAAAAGAATGACCGATCGGGTTTTTTTATAAGACTCGCGATTGATGGTTTCCAGCGCAAGTCGGCCGGAGTTGATAATTTTCAGTTTATTGTCAGGAAGCCAGGTTACTTTTAGGCCGATAGAGGTTAAAATTTCGATGATGCGATTGACTTCTTCTATCCGCGGCACGGCCGAAAGAATGGTTTTTCCTTTAATCATGGGAGTAGCGCAAAGTATGGCTACGGCGGAATTTTTAGCCGAATTGGTTTTAATCGTGCCGCGGAGTTTATGGCCGCCGTTAATTATGAAGTTGGACATAAAATTGGAATTTAAGATTTGTAGTGAGTTTAAAATTTTTACTTTTTTTGTCATTCCCGAAGCCGCAGGCTGTCGGGAATCCAGAGGTTGGTAGTAAAAACATGTTTTTTCCTTTAAACATCACATAATATAAAAGTTTTAAATTAATTAATGGGTGAGGAGGAAAGAAGTTTATGCTACTTCCTCCTGGATTCCCGCCTGCGCGGGAATGACAAGATAAAATTATCATAGCTTGAATCGGGTATTTTTTCAAGGCCTTACTCAATAAAAAAGCGTCCGAAATCTTGATCTCGGACGCGGTTGTATCGGGGAACCGCCACAGCGCTTCATTGCGCGTCAACGGTGTAAAGAGCTGACACTTCTTTCTCCGCCGCGAGCCAGTCCTCCAGCGATTGGTTCTCCTTTCTTTCTTGCCACAGGCATCTCGCCCGTTCCGTTCTCTCTGCCAGAGAGGGGATGCGGCCTCTTCCCTTGAGAAACAGGCCCCAGGCGTCGCACCAATTGTGGTGCTTTCTGTCCTGTTCGTTGCGACTCCAGATGGCATGCGCTGCTTCTGCCACAAGTTGATTGAACTCAGGGCGACTGATCAGCGCTTTTACGGCGCGTGAGATAATATTGGCAGTAATGACCCCATCTGCCGTCAGATGACAAAGGATTTCGGCATGGCGTTTGTGCTCTTCGCAAACGCTCACAATGATACGTGCGCCTCCGTCGTTGCACAGGTCAGAATCATAGCAAGTCCCTGGCCTGAACATTGAAATGATGCGTTGTTTGGCTGCTACGCATTGCACGATGGCATTGATATACCAGCAGCTGCTATAGATTCGTTCGGTTTTGTTGCCGCAGGCAAAACACATCGGGCGTGTGTTGTGTGCGCTGTAGCGTTCGATGCCATCATGGTAAAAGTACTCGCCTTTAGAAGGCCTTCGATCTGCCAGTTCGGCATTACTTGCTGTTTGGATTTCAGTCATAGCTCCTTATTGGTTGAATTTTTCAGTTATTCCCTTGTTTTTCCTCCGCTCCCATACTATCAATTTAGCTTAATCCAGTCAAGCTCGTTAAATTTGGCAAAATAGATTTACTTATGGTAAGATTAAAAAGTAAATATTAACTGTTATTTGCTATGTATAATATTGTTCCTTCAACTGACATGCCGTCGATAAAGAAACGCCGTAAATTCAGAATCTTGGGCGTTATTTTATTATGTCTGATTATATTGTCTATCGCTTTCGCCGCTGGTATGCTGGCGGCGCGAAGGAATGAACTGATAAAATCAGCCAGCATTAAAGAAGCGAATTATGCCGGTAAGATCTATAATAAATATGTGACCGCGCCAGCCAATAAATTAACGCAGGATGTGGATTTTAATTTATTTTGGAATGTCTGGGATTTGCTTAAGGAAAAGTATGTTGATAAAGACAAATTAGATGATAAAAAATTATTCTACGGCGCGCTTAAGGGTTTAGTCGAGTCGGCCGGCGATCCTTACACGGTGTTTATGGAGCCGAAACTGGCTCAGGAATTTGCGAGCGACCTGGCCGGAACTTTTGAAGGCATTGGCGCGGAGATCGGTAAGAAGAATGAAGTTATAACTATTATCGCGCCGCTGGCCGATATGCCGGCGGAAAAAGCCGGTCTTAAATCAGGCGATAAGATTTACGCTATTGACGGCCAGTCAACCGCCGGTTTGGCGGTTGATGAAGCGGTCAGTAAAATTCGCGGTCCCAAAGGAACCGAAGTTACGCTAACTATTTTTAGAGACGGCTTTGAACAGCCCAAAGATTTTAAAATTATCAGGCAAGTTATTTTAGTTAAAAGCGTTAGAACAGAGATGCGCGATGATGGCATCTTTGTTGTTATTATAACTAACTTTAATGATGATACCTCGACCCTGTTTAAGCAAGCCGTCCAGAAGGCGGTGGCGGCCAATCCTAAGGGATTAATCTTGGATTTAAGGAATAACCCGGGCGGTTACCTGGAAACGGCTATTGATGTGGCCAGCGAATGGATTGACAAAGGCATAATCGTGACCGAACAATTTAGTCCGGAGAAAAAGAATGAATACTTAAATCGCGGCCGAGCCAGATTAAAAGATTTTCCGACCGTTGTTTTAGTTAATCAGGGTAGCGCCTCGGCTTCCGAAATCGTGGCCGGCGCCTTAAAGGATTATAAGCAAGCCACCATCATTGGCAAAAAGACTTTTGGCAAGGGCTCGGTGCAAACTTTAGAAGATCTTCAAGACAGTTCTTCGGTGAAAATTACCGTGGCTAAGTGGTTAACGCCAGCTGGTTATAATATTAACGGACAGGGGATCGCGCCCGACATTGAAGTTGATTTAACCGCGGATGATTATGAGAAAAATAAGGACCCGCAAATGGATAAAGCGGTAGAGATATTGAATAAGAAATAAAATATAGCCCCTTTAATAAAGGGGCGGCTCCGACCGAAGGGAGGAGCGGGGATTTATAAATGTGAAAGAAAGTATAAATCCCCCTAACCCCCTTTGTTAAAGGGGGCAAATTCATATGACAAACAAAAAAACAGGCAAGGCGGTAAAATACATTTTTGTCGTCGGCGGTGTCATGTCCGGCGTGGGCAAGGGCATTACTTGCGCTTCTATCGGCCGAATTTTAGTTTCCCGGGGCTATAATACCAGCGCCATAAAGATTGATCCCTACATCAATGTTGACGCCGGCACCATGAATCCGGTGGAGCATGGCGAAGTTTTCGTTACCGAAGACGGCGACGAAACCGATCAGGATGTGGGCAATTATGAAAGATTTTTAAACAAAAATATCCATCGGGAGAACTACCTGACTACCGGCCGAATTTATTCCGCGGTTATAGCTAAAGAGCGCAATCTTGAATACGGCGGCCGTTGCGTGCAGGTGGTGCCTGATATTCCTAATGAAGTTATCAAAAGAATAAAGCAGGCTGCGGAAAAAGATCAGGCCGAGATAATGCTTATTGAAATCGGCGGCACGGTCGGCGAGTACGAAAATCTGCTTTTTTTAGAAGCGGCCAGAATGATGCGCTTAGCCGAGCCGGCCAATGTTCTATTTATTATGGTGTCCTATCTGCCAGTACCGTCAATCATCGGCGAGATGAAAACTAAACCAACCCAGCACGCGGTTAGGTCATTGAATTCCGCCGGGATTCAGCCGGATTTTATCATTGCTCGCTCGGTTGCCAGCATAGACGCGCCGCGTCGCCGGAAACTAGCGGTTTTTTGCAATATCCAGGAAAGCGATGTCATTAGCGCGCCGGACATAAAATCAATTTATGAAGTACCAATTAATTTTGAAAAAGATAATTTGGGCGAGAGAATTTTAGAAAAATTCGGCTGGCCGCGCAAGAAAAAAGATTTAATTGATTGGCGTAAAATGATTAAGAGAATTAAAGCCGCCAAGAAAATTGTTAATATTGGCATAGTCGGCAAGTATTTTGCCACCGGAGATTTCTGTTTAACCGATTCCTATATTTCCGTGATTGAAGCCATTAAGCACGCCGGCGCGGCCAATCATGTTAAGCCGATTTTACACTGGCTTAACGCCGAAGATGTGGAGAAACAAGGTGTTAAGATTTTAAAGAAACTGGACGGCATTATCGTGCCCCAGGGCTGGGGATCGCGCGGCGCCGAGGGTAAGATTAAAACCATTAAATACGCGCGCGAGAATAATGTGCCTTATTTCGGCTTATGCTACGGCATGCAGATGGCCGTGATTGAATTCGGTCGCGATGTCTTGGGCTTTAAAGGAGCTAATAGCGAGGAAGTTGATTCTAAAACCGCTTACCCGGTAATTCATATTATGCCGGGGCAGAAAGAGTTAGTCGCCAAGAAGCAATACGGCGGTACGATTAGATTGGGCGGCTGGCCATGTAAAATCGTTCCTGGCACGCATTTAGCCGCGGCTTACGCTAAATTAGGCAGGAAGGGGACTATCTCGGAGCGCCACAGGCATAGATACGAGTTTAATAATAAGTATCGCGAGCAATATGAAAAAGCCGGCTTTAAGGTGGCCGGTACTTCGCCGGACGGAAAGATCGTGGAAGCCATAGAAATCACTAAGCATCCTTTCTTTATCGGCACGCAATTTCATCCCGAATATATTTCTCGTCCGCTGGATCCGCATCCTTTGTTTGTGGAGTTTATAAGAGTATGTGGGAAGGGGAAATAGGACATTTGACATGGCAAAAGCAAAGAAGTATAATATAAATATAATAATTAATTTTCAATTATAAATATGGCAAGAAACATGACAATTGACGAACTGGCCGGGATAATAAAAGGAGAATTTGATAATGTTGGCGGAGAAATTAAAGGAATTAAAGGAGAAGTTAGAGAAATTAAGAGCGAAATGATGAAGGGTTTTAAAGAAATAAAAGACGACCACGAAAAACTTGAGTTAAAAATGTCCAATGTGGCTTATCGTTTTGAGCTGGTTGAATTGCAAAAACGAGTGGAATTTTTAGAGAAGAGGGTTTTAAGAAAATAAAGAGCCGATTTTTAAAGGGAAATAATATCTGATAATAAAAAAGCACGCGGCTTCGAGAGCAGCGTGTTTTTTATATAAAAGATTAATTCTCTACTTCTGCGGAATAACATTGACGGTTTTAGCGGTCACCAGTTTACCGGTGTAGTTTTTGAATTTCTTGGTGGTGAAAGTGACCAATCCGGCTACCATAGAGAATAGGGTATCGTCTTTGCCTTTCTTTACATTCTTGCCCGGCCGGTACTTAGTGCCGCGCTGGCGGATTATAATGGAACCCACCTTGGCGTAGCCGCCATCTTGAATTTTAACGCCTAACCGTTTGCTTCTTGAATCGCGGCCGTAGACTGTGGAGCCGCCAGCTTTCTTATGCGCCATAT
>LCCP01000022.1 GCA_000997945.1 Parcubacteria group bacterium GW2011_GWC2_42_12
AATGGTTAAATAGACATATTTAGTGGGTAAAACGAAGTCGCTTTCCCGTTTAATAATTTCCAGTTTAGTATTTTCGTCAATTTTTTTTACTAATCTGCCCTCGGCTAAAGCCACTATCTTTGAAGTAACGACCAAAATAGTTTTTTCTTTAACTTTTGGCAGATAGCTGGCAATAAACGGCAGGAGTTTTCCCTTGGGCTTAAAAATCTTGGTTTTTATGGTTTGGATTTTCATGTTGGAGTAAATAAATTCCTAAATAAGACAAAGGGGTATATAAGAAGCCCATAGCGACCTTATATAGCCACCAGGGTAGACTTATGAGCAGGATAGTTTTAACTGAATAGATACCCAGAAAGGCCACAAACATAAAGATCAGAGTATCAATTAACTGCGACCAGAGGTTTGATAAATTAGATCTTAACCAAAAAGCTTTAATTTTTAGTTTGTTTCTGAAAAAGAAGAATGACAAAACATCCTGATATTCGCCGATAACATAGGCCAGGAGCGAAGCAATGGACATGCGGAAAGAAACGGCGAAAATCGTGTCAAACCATTCTTTGGCCAGGAAATTATCTCGAGACCAAGGCGCAATTATGGAGATAACCGAGTAGATTAAAAATATTAGAATGGATAAAAAGCCGGCCCAAACAAAATTTTTAGCCATTGGCTTGCCATAGACTTGCCCGATAACATCGGTGGTTAAAAAAACAAAAGGAAAGAAAAAGACCGCGACCGACAGATGGGTGCCGAAGAGAAACGGCATCAGCTTAAGCCCCAGAGTGTTAGAAGCGAATAAGGAAACTAAATATATGGTTAGGGCGATGATTATTTTGAAGTTTATTTTTTCATTAAACATAGGAATAAGTTAATTAAATAAAAAATGTCCCGAAGGGCGAGTTTTAAAAAACACTGTCCTCGGGTAATTAGGGTTAGCGGAGGGATTTTTTAAAACTCGACCAGGTTTTTATGTTTTTGCTTATTAGCATAATGATTGTGTTTAATACAGTATGGTTATACAACGAAGCGCGAATCTATTTTAAAAATAATTTTTAGGGGGAATATGGTATAGGGGGCGAGCCCCCTATAACCCCCAAAGTTCGGCCCTTTTATTCGCCCCGCCGTATTTTTTCGTGCTGGCTATTCGCCAGCGCGCCGCCGCTAACTAAAAATTGAGCTAACCAATGCTTCAGCTTCCTGATTCATCGTGTTATCATTATGATTATCAATGTGAGTAGCAACACACAAAAACGCAATCGTCGCTCCACGGACAGCGAACCAAATTCTGGGAAATTGGTTGGAGCGCAAATTCTTCACCGCCAGCTCTATTTTCCAAATAGTGAAATTGTTAAAACATTTTATTCTATGTAACTTTGCCGGAGCGATTACCTGCCTAGGATTTATTGGATCAAAATGAACTTCGCAGATTCGTTTAAATGATTCTAAGCCGGCGTCAAAAAAAGGAAACCGCCGTTTTAAACTGGCGGCTTCTTTTTCAAAATGAGGATGGAAAATAAAATTAAGCATCATTATCTAAGTTAGTGCCGCGATAGAAAGCCAATTCGTAGGCAATCTCTTGATTGGGCGCTGTTCCGATATACGGCGCTTCCGCATGAGATAAATCCTCCAGTTGCTTCCCCGACAAGTGGCCATATTTCAAAATTACTCTATCTAAAATTTGTTGTTCTTCTTTAGAAAAACTTCCTGCCATTTTTTCTTTAGCTTTATAAATTTCCGTGGAGTTATAATCGGCTCTTTCCTTTTTAAATATAATGCTTATTTTTTCTTCTTTAGCCATTTCGGTCAGTATCTTTTCCATAGTTACGGGAAATGGACCCATAGGTAAGGCCTTATAAACATCGCCGGTCAATGATTTTTCAAATTTTTCAAAAAAATCAAAATCAACGAAATATAATAATTTCGCCAATTTTTTCTTGCCCTTTATCTCGCCGCCAAGCTTTTCGGCAAGATATAAGATAACTTCTTTATATTTTTTTTCACTGATTTTAGACATAATTTTTCCTTATCCTATGTTCTACAATTATTATATCACAAAAATTAAACTTATAAAAATAAACGGGGAGCCAGCCTATTTCGCCAGTTAGCGGATTTGGCGGGCAAGTCGAAAACCAATACCAAAATAAAAATTCCCGACAGAAATCGAGAATTTTTATTTTGGTAGCCCCACGGGGAATCGAACCCCGATTCTCAGCTTGAAAAGCTGGTGTCCTAACCATTAGACGATGGGGCCATAGAAGGCCAATTTATGAGATATTTATAATAAAAGCCCTTATGTAGGACTAAAAAAATTATAGTGTAAAAAATTGATTTAGTCAACTTTTGCAAATTCCCAGATTTGCCAGGCATTAACAATTATGATATTATGGATTTCGGCATAGGCCAAAAAACTTTTGTTGACGGATCACTCCCGCGCTTGGCGGCGCGAAGAGAAGGCAAACAGCTGATTCTGAAAACAAAAAAAACTAAACAAAACCAAATGAGAGTATTTAAGATCACCGAGTCGGAAGTATCAATCGCAATTCCGGTCATGTTACCAGGGGAAAACTGCTTCGGTTTTTTCAACGGTCCGAAAGGAGAAACATCCGCAGGCGCGCATTACCTGCGTTTGACAAGGAGAGATTTCTCGCCCGCCAAGGCCTATGACTGGCAAAAAGAAAGATACGAACTGTTTTGTCCGGATCCTCCTCGGAGCAATCAACTTCGCCTGGATCCTTCTCTGTACGATGATTTAGGCAATCGTATTTACTTTCTGCGGCGGTCTTGCTCGTTATCGAGTAGTTGTATTTGCCTGCTCAATGTGCATCCCCGGAAAGGCGGAATAGTTACTTTCTCTTGGGATAAGGAGGCGACTGTTATCGGGTGGGGGATAGGATCATGCGCCAGGCAATTGAAGAGGGGTGGCGCCAGGCGGGCGACTGAGGTCGAGTATCCTGTGATTCTGTGCCAACCCGGCGCTCATTTTACATGGATCAACCATGGGCTACTCTTCGGTAGTCCTGGGGATGTAGGGGCAACATGGGATGGCAATTTGTTGCGCGTCGCTCCCCAGCCGTTGATGCCGGCTTTGGCCGAACGGTTGGAACAGCGGTGCTACGCGCGACCATGAGTCGAACTTTTCAAACCAAGTCTTTCAGGCGGTTGAGCAAGTGTTCAACCGCTCTTTTTTTACTTTTAGCTGTAATCATAGGTTTTTTATGATATGAAATTTTTAAATGATACTCGGATATGGTAAAAATAAAAAAACTTCCGGAGAATTTCGGGAGTTTTTTTATGCCAGACTTGATTATTGGTGTTTAACCGTTCGGTTGAATACCCAGGCGAAGATCCAGGCCATGACATACATGTAGACTACCACTTCTAAAAGGCCGCCGATATAGCCGGTCGCAGTAACTCGCATGGTGCCGAAAACAGCTTCCGGGCTGGAAAGATGAAATAGCCAGCCCATCAGCTTGGTGGAAAACCCCGGCCAAAGAATCACGAACAAGGTACAGGCCGAGTAAACCGCGCCCGCGGCAGCCGCGGACAAAAGAGAAAACTTTTTCATGTTTAACCTCATAGAGTTTATGTTAAGAACTAAATTATTTCATGCCCGCCGAACTCAATCGAGCGAATTCAAAGAAGATAAAACTGAAAAGCACTACCATAATTATTGGCGCCGTTATGGATAAGTAATTTTTTTCCCCCGGTCGGAAATATTTTAGCGATAAAGAATTGGTGACCACGGAAATTGAACTTAAGGCCATGGCCAGGCCGGCTAGTTCGGGTTTTAAGATTAAGCCGGCGAAAGCGAAGACTCTGGCCGCAATCGGAATGCCGATAACATTATAGAACAAAGCGAAAAACATATTCTGTTTTATTTTAGCCATAGTTTCTTTAGATAGTTGAATAGCGCTGATTACATCGTTCAAGTCGTTTTTCACGATGACAATACCGCCGGTTTCCATGGCTACATCCGTGCCCGAACCCATAGCGATGCCTAAATCGGCTTGCGCTAGGGCCGGCGCGTCATTGATGCCGTCGCCCACCATGCCGACTTTCTGGCCGCCGGCTTGCAATTTTTTAACTTCATTAGCTTTGTCTTCGGGCAGAACTTCGGCCAGCACATTAGTAATGCCGATTTCTCGCGCGATGGCTTTAGCCGTGCACTCATTATCGCCGGTAATCATATAGACTGCAAGGCCCATCTTAGTAAGTTTAGCTACGGCTTCTTTAGAAGTTTCTTTAACCGTATCGGCTACGGCCACGGCGCCGATGATTTCTTTGTCCGTGGCTAATGTCATAACAGTTTTACCCTGCTCTTCCAATTTATGTATTTTTCTTCTGATTTTTTCCAGATCCAATTTAGCAACTTCGGTTATCATTTTGGCATTGCCGAAAAAATATTTTTGGCCGCTCGTTTCGCCTACCACGCCGTGGCCGGGTATGGCCTGAAAATTTTTGACTTCGCTTAAATTGATATTTTCTTCCTGGCTATAGTTATAGATGGCTTCGGCTAGAGGATGTTCGGACAATTTTTCTAAACTGGCCGCGACCGCGATAACATCTTCTTCATCCGATTCGGCAAAAGTTAAAATATCAGTGACTTCCGGCTTACCCTTAGTTAAGGTGCCGGTTTTATCAAAGATAATGGCTTTAATTTTGCAAGCCGCTTCTAATGGTTCGCCGCCTTTAACTAAGATGCCGTATTCCGCTCCTTTACCGGTGCCAACCATAATCGCGGTCGGCGTGGCTAGCCCTAGAGCGCAAGGACAAGCTATAACGATAACGGCCGTAAAAGCCATTAAAGCAAAAGCTAAATTCGCGCCTAAGAGAAAAAACCAAGTGGCGAAAGTCATAACCGCGATCGCGATGACAATGGGCACAAAGCGGGCGGAAATGGCATCGGCAAACGCTTGGATCGGCGCTTTTGATCCTTGGGCCTCTTCAACTACGCGGATAATTTGCGCCAGAGCGGTTTCCGCGCCCACGCGCGTGGCTTCAAATTCAAAACTGCCGTTTTTGTTGATAGTAGCGCCGAAGACCATATCTCCGGCGTGCTTTTCCGCCGGAATGCTTTCACCGGTCAGCATGGCTTCGTCCACGGCCGAGTCGCCTTTAATGATTTTACCGTCAACCGGAATTTTTTCGCCCGGCCGCACGACAATAATATCGCCTTTAACCACTTCATCAACCGGAATATCTTTAACCACGCCGTTTCGGCTAACGCGCGCGGTTTTTGGCTGAAGGCCCATTAATTTTTTTATAGAATCAGAAGTTTTGCCCTTAGCCCTGACTTCCAACCATTTGCCTAAGGTGACGAAAGTAATCAAAAAGGCGGCGGTTTCAAAATAGAGCTCGGGAATTTTTTCGCCCATTAAACCGATAAACGAACTGGTTTGGCTTAAGTAGATGATGAAGTAAATCAAGCTGTAAAGATAGGCCGTGGAAGTGCCAATGGCGATTAAACTGTCCATGTTAAAGGTTTTCATTTTTAGGGACGACCACATGCCTTTATAGAAACCCCAGCCGATAATGAACTGAACCGGCGTGGTTAGAATCAGAGAAATAATGCCGAAATAAGGTGGCAGAGCGTTAGCGCCCGGCAGCCACTTAAAGAAATCCAAGAGCATGAAATAAAGCATGGGCAAGCTTAAGATCATGCTGATAGTAAATTTTTTAAAGTAGCCGGTTATTTCTGCCTGTCTTTTTCTGGCTTCAAACCCCGTATCTTTGCTGTCAACCATTTGCGCTTTATAACCGGCGGCTTTTACGGCCGCGATTAAGTCGGCCACGCTGGTTTTAGTTTCGTCAAACAAGACGGAAGCTTTTTCCGCCGCGAAGTTAACGTTGCCTTCTTTAACGCCAGGAATTTTTTTAAGCGAGCGCTCAATTATATTGGCGCAAGAAGCGCAGTGCATGCCGGAAAGCGATAAACTGATTCTTTTGCTCGAGCTTAATTCTTTTACCTCCGGAGCGGCGGTTGGTTTGGCCGTTAGTTGGTTTGGCTCGGCGACTAAAACTGATTTTTTTTCCGTACCCATAATTTTATCAAACAAGTTGGACAGATTAGCCGATTTAACCAGCTGATCAATAAAAGTTTGTGAACTATGTTCATCTTCAGGCACATCAAATTCCGCTTTTTTATCGTTGGTTATTTTGCCTTCAAAATAAGGCAAGCCGTCCTGGCCGGTTAAGACCCGGCCTTCGGCCTGCACGCTGGTTTCTAGTTTTATTTTTAGCGGTTTGCCGGCCGATACTGGTTTTATGGTCGGCAGACCGTTGTTGCTTTGCTCTTTTTCTAAAGGAGGAGTGGTGGAGTTTAAATTAACCTCCCCAACCCCCTTTGTCAGGGGGGAGGAATTGATAATTTCCGCTTGGTAGCCAGCCCTTTTTATGGCTTCTACAACTTCCGCCTCTTGGTTGGCCTCTATATCTAAATCAAGCTCGCCCTTGCCCGCGGCCCAGTCTATTTTTATATTTTCCGCTCCAGGTAAATCACCAAGTTCCATGGCAATTATTTTTTCGCAGGAAGCGCAGTGCATGCCGGTTATTTTCAATTCAAGATGTTTTTTCATATGTTTTAGATTACGCCATAGCCGTTTTTAGTTATTATCTCCTTAATTTGTTTTTGGCTGATGGTCTTTTCGTCAAATTCCACCGCGGCTAAGCCGCTCTTATAGTCAACCTTGGCGCTTAAGACTCCCCTGGCTTTCACTAAAAATTTTTCATTAACTCGAGCGCAAGCGCCACAGCTCATGTTGGTTATTTTGAATTGTATTTTCATATGATTGTTAGTTATGTTTATTAATTTCTTTTGGATTATTCTACGATTATGGCGCCAAAGGTTATCATATTCATGCCACAGGTTATTTCATAATTGCCTTTGTCTGATGGCGTGAATTCCATGGTAATGGGCTGGCCGGTCTGAAGCGGAATAGCATTATCATATAAACCAGGAATCATGATGGCATAGCCGCAGCCCCGGCCATCGTCTTTAACATCAATAGTCAATTTTACCTTTGCACCGGCCTTAACTTTAAAGGAATTTGGCTGTAAATAATTATTGGCCGTATAAGTGGCGTTAATTATTTGGGTGTCTTTTAGAACTTGAGCAATGGTTTCGGTAGAATCCTTTTTAATCTGCGCTCCTCCGCCACAGCCGCAACCACCTCCGCCGCCGCCGCTGGCGTCTCCGCCACAGCTACCGGCTGATGCGCCGCTAGCCGCGCTACCGCCGCCGCAACCGCCGGCGCTGGCCGTCGCTGTTCCACCTCTACCGCAACCCCCGGCGCTAGCGTTGGCGGTTGGCGTTGAATTTAAATTAATCGTTGCCGGCGCTTTGCCGTTTTTATCAACTACATTAAAAACGCCGGTGTACATACCCATGGAGCAGGAAAAAGGGATACGGCCGATTTCTTTGGGCGTGAATTCAATAATATTTTCACCTTGGCTTAAGTATTTTCTGATGTTATATTTAGGCATGACAATACTGGAAGCGCAAGAAAACTGGGACTGGGAGTCAATCACCCATTTAACCGGAACGCCTTGTTTAATGGTAAAACTATTGGGCGAGTAGCCGTTGGCCAATTGTTTCATTCTGACAACCTGTGTGCCGTTTTCTAAAGTGACATTCGGATCATTGAGGTTTATACTTTCGGTTTGGCCATAAGCCAAATTCCAACCGGTTAAGCCCAGGCCATTGGAAATATTAAACAAGGCGAAAAGTAAGACTACCAGGCCGGCAAACTTAAAGAATTTTCGCGCGAAAGCGCCTCTAACCGTCGCGGTCAAGCCGCCGACGGCTAAAAGCCCGGGGACTGTGCCCAAGGCAAACAATCCCATAACTATTCCACCATAAAAGAAGCTGCCGGTGCTTATGGCTATAACTTGCATGGCTTGAGTAAAGCCGCAAGGCAGAAAGAAGGTTGACGCGCCTAATATGGCCGAATTTTTATGGCTGTATTCTTTTTGATGGCCGCCAATGCCTAAAACGCGGCTTAGGCCTTTAGGCAGGGTAAGTTTTAATTTATGCGCCCAAGGGAAAATTTCTACAAGCTGCAATCCCATAACGAGCATAACCAAGCCGACTACAATGGTTAAAATGCCTAAAGAAAAAGCGGATAGTTGGATAGCGGAGCCCAATAAGCCCAGAAGTCCGCCGAGAAAGGCATAGCCGATAACTCGCCCTAAATTAAAGAATAAATGCGGCCGGAATTTTTCCACTGCCGTGGCTTCAGGGTGAAGTTCATTATGCCTGGCGGATAGGCCTAAAACCAAACCGCCGACTAAAGCCATGCAAGTGGAAAAACCCGCGGTTAAGCCGATGAGCAAGATTAACGACACGGTGACACCGCCGTCGCCAGAAGGCAGGATATTCAGACTGGTTAATCCCAGACCGTTAAGTATGAAGTAGAGGCCAAGCAGGAACAGCGCGGCCATGCCCAGCTCTTGGTAATCACTTTTATTTTTGCTAAACCAGCCCCGTTTTTCTTCTTTGCCTACGCTATAGCCGGCTTTTTCTATGGCTTGATTGATAGCGTTAAGATCGGGACTGACGCCATGATAATAAATTTCCGCAATGTCCCGGCGATGATCAACCACTGCTTTTTTAATGTGTTTAACTTCCAGCAATTGTTCTTCAACTAAAATTTCACAGGATTTGCAGTGCATGCCCTTGATGGGGATAATAAATTTTTGAGTATTAGTCATATATAGAGAGAGTGTTAATTTAATTAAAAAGCCGCCGGTGAAATTAACATTTTCCAATGCTAAAAATCTTTTGTCCGGAGGTTCACTCCCCGCTTATGTATAAGCGGCGGGTGAGTTAATTAAACTTCATTCTCTAATGACGATTGAAGCCAGGGCTAAGCCCTCTGGCGGAGGATAAGTTAATCGCGAAGTATAATGAGTAGAATTATTTTTAAAATTTGGGGCGTCGAACGGTGAAATTATTAGATTAGTAAAAGTCGGCGCTGATTTATCATTAGCAGTATTGATTATGGTGTTAAAGTTGCGATTTTGCGCTAAACAGCATTCAGGCATGGGCGCGGCTGGGCGATTAATGGTTGGTCTGGCTTCGGGTATAGGTTCGGCAACGCAATTGCCAGCGCCGTCATAAGCAAAATTGAATTTAAGCGGTTGGATCGGCGCAGTCGCGGCCTTGACCTGAAAAGCGAATAAGCAAATATTAAGCAGGCCGGAAATGATAATAACCAGCATTATAAAGGCGGCGCGCTGATAAATTTTAGAAATATGCTTTATCATAATATATGCCGGAAGTATTTACATTATATATGTTTTTGTAATTAGTGTAAAGATGTTAAGTTTTGGCTAAATCTTTCTTTTTGTCCGCAAATTCTTTTTGGTCAATTTCGCCCTTAACATACCGTTCTTTTAAAATATCCAGAGCGGATTTTTCGTTAGGCCAGTCAGTTCTGTTTTGTTTGGTCAACTGATTGATTAGAGCGATTAAGCCAACAATGACTAACCCCCAGAAAATAATCATGAAAATAATCATGCCGCCACCGAAGAATGGATAATTATAGTACATCATATATTTAAAGTTATTTGTTGAATAATTTAGTTACTTTTAAAATTTCGTCAGTCATTTGTTTTTGTTTTTTTACATTTTTGGTTTCAAAGGCAGATTTAAAGCAGCTGTTTAGATGACCTTCCATGAGCATTTCATGAGCGCTGCGCAGGAGCCCGATAGCCGCCAAATTTTGCTGCATGACATTTATGCAGTATTCGTCGGTCTCAACCATTTTAATAATGTTTTCCATTAGCCCTTTGGTTTTCTTAAAGCCAATTAAGGCCTTGGCTTTTTGCGGGGTCATAGATTTAAATATGAATAATGAATTAAGAATTATGCGGGCTGCGGTATACCCATACCTGTGGTTGGGGTATAGAGTTAAGTATAACCCAGATCTAATAATTGTCAAGTGATGCTTGTTTTTTTGGTAGTTTTGAGTTAAGATGGTATTGATTTTCAATCGATTTAAGTATAGTCGGATATAGGTTTTAGTTTTTCCGCCCGCTTTCGCGAATGCTAAAGGCCGATGAAATTTGGGCGATTTTTTAAAAAATCGCTACAATTTCACCTCTGATCAGTTATTTCGGCTCCGAGGAAAGCACCGCGGCGCCACTCAAAACTAAAACCTATATCCTCCTCCGACTAATAATTTTTTATTTATGATTATATTAGGTATTGAAACTTCTTGCGATGAAACCGCGGCCGCGGTTGTCCGCGGCGCTGGCGATAAGGTAGAAGTACTGTCTAATGTGGTGGCCTCGCAAATTGAGATTCATAAAAAATACGGCGGCGTGGTGCCGGAAATCGCGGCGCGCGAACATGTTTTAAATATTTTACCGGTGATTAATGAGGCGCTGGAAAAGGCGAATTTAACTCCCTTTAATTCCCTCTTTGTCAGGCGGGTGGAAGCCATTGCGGTGACGGTTGGTCCGGGGTTAGTAACCTCGCTGTTGGTCGGCGTGGAGACGGCCAAGACATTAGCGTATGTTTGGCGCGCGCCAGTGGTGGCCATTAATCATATTGAAGGCCATATTTATGCCAATTTTATAAAACCCCCCTTACCCCCCTCGTCAGGGGGGCGGCAAAGGACGATTAAATTTCCTGCAGTTATTTTAACTGTTTCTGGCGGTCATACGATGTTGGTGCTGATGAGCGGGCATGGTCAGTATAAAGTTTTGGGTGAAACGCGCGATGACGCGGCCGGAGAGGCGTTTGATAAGGCGGCGCAACTTTTAGGTCTGGGTTATCCTGGCGGACCGGCCGTCGCCCGAGAAGCGGAAAGATTTACCGGTTCGGATGCTGGAACTGGACGCATAAAATTACCGCGGCCCATGATGGATTCGGCTAATTTTGATTTTTCTTTTTCCGGCCTAAAGACGGCTTTGTTCTATCAGTTAGAAAGGAATAAAGACTGGCAGGAAAGAGTTTCCGAATACGCGGCTGAATTTCAGAGAGCAGCGGTTGAAGTGCTAGTCGCCAAAACCGTTAAAGCCGCTAAGGCGTTAAATTGCCAGACCGTTATGTTGTCCGGCGGCGTGGCAGCTAATTTGGAGTTAAGAAGTCAGCTGGGAAAAGCAGTCGCAGAGCAACTAGCTGGCGCTAATCTGATAATTCCGCAATTTACCTATTGCACGGATAACGCGGCCATGATCGCCGCCGCTGGCTATTTTCGCGCTAAGAGAAAAGACTTTGTGCCTTGGCAGAAGCTAAAGACAGAGCCGAATCAAGAATTGGCTTAGATTAGCTGGTTAGTTTCATAAAACAGGCCGCTCTTGACAAAAATGTAATAATAGAGTAGTTTATATATTGTTTGATCCGTACTTTTGATTTAAGCGGACACCGGCAGACTTGCGAAGTGAGCAGTATGTGGTTTGAGGATGCTCGCTTATCGCCAGGAGGCGTTTTGTAGCGGTCGGTTCCTCGTCCCCTGAGGGGGAGAGACCATCGTGAGGTTGCGCCACCTTTCTGTCGGTTGTCCGCTGTTTTTCCTGCCCCGGAGAGGGGGTAAAATGCTCATTGTGCATTGTGCATTGTCAGTGAGCCGAGAGCATCAAGCACCGACCCAGTATAGGGTTGTTCCGTACTGGATGATGTAATCTCCTCCCTCTCCGACCGTTTTTCCAGGCTACCGTGTTTGTGTCGCAGCGCAACAACAAGCGCCATGATATCACCGGTGGCTTCTTTTTTTAGAAAAATTGCAGTTATTTATAATAAAAAGCCCGGCAAGCGTATGACCACTCGCCGGGTTTGAGTTTTCGCTAGCCCCTTTTTGGGCTGGCGTTTTTGTTATCCTCCGTTGTTGGTTCAGGCCGCGGCCTGAACGGGTTGCTTGGGTGTCAACTTGGGCATGTCCGTCCAGGCACCTTTGCTCTTGACGCAGGTTTGGATGAAGGCGATGCCCATCCAGCCGTCTGCCACGCTGGCGTACTTGCTGCCATCACAGGCGACTTGTCCTGGAGTTTGGGAGGCGGCCACATCTTTCTCAAGGTAGTCGGTTGCACGGCACTGAACTTCCTGCCCGGCCTTCCACTTGCGCACATCGGCTTCGAACGAGCGATGCAGACGGGCGAAGGCGTCGTGGAACGCTTCCGGATGACCCGCAGGAATCGTCGGTTCGGCCAGGAGGTCGGCCGGTATGTCCTTGGGCAAGAAACCATCGCCCGGCGTGACCGCCCCGCGCCAATAAACCCGGTCGGGTTGGTCAGCAAGGTAGATGGTCAGGCGTTCGGGGTCTTCCTGTTTCCACTCCAGCGTGCCCTTGGTGCCGGAGATGGCGATACCCAGGTCGTTCTTGTGGCCGATGCAAATCTGCGAGGCGCGCACCAGGGCTTTGCCGCCGTTGGAGAGTTTGCAGTATACCGTGAGGTGGTCGTCCAACATGCGGCCTTCGACGAAGGTTTCCATCTGCGCCGAAAGCTGCGTGACATCCAGACCGGTGACATAGCGAAGCTGCATGAGGGCATGCGTGCCGATGTCGCCGCCGCAACCAGAACCTCCGGCTTGCTTCGGGTCCACGCGCCACGACGCCTGTTGATGGCCGGTGGCTTCGAGCTTGGTGGCGAGCCAGCCCTGGATGTAGTAGGAGTCCACCCAGCGAACTTTGCCGAGCAAGCCCCTGCGAACGATGTAGCGCGCCAGGCGGCTGGTCCAATGGCCGAGGTAGGTGTGGGCCACGCCGAAGGGAATGTTCAGCTCGCGCGCGGTTTCCACAAGGGTATGCGCTTCCTTGAGGTTCAGGCAGAGTGGCTTCTCGCAGAACACCGCGATGCCGGCCTTCATGGCTTTCATGGCCGGATCAAAGTGTACATTGTTCGGCGTGACGATCAGCACATAGTCGAGCCGATCTTCTGGGGACAGCGTCGCGTTGGCACTGATCATGTCGTCGTAGGAGCCGTAGCCCCTGATCGGGTAAGGCCAGTTTTTGGCTTCTTCCAGGGCGATCTTGGGATCAGGGAAGAGTGCGCCAGCCACGACGCGGCGGGTGCCATCCATGTTGATGGCTCTGTGGTGCGGGTGAACGATGAAAGCGCCTCGGCCTCCACCGACTAATCCGATGTTTAACGGTCTTGGTGAGCTCATGATTTCTGTTCTTTCTTTGATGTTTGTTTCCGTTTGTGTTTGTCTAGACTGCAGCACTCACTGCAATGTTTTATATTAACTTAATTTATTGTTTTATGTCAAGCTAATATTCCTACATTCTGCTCCCAAGCTAAATTAATCCAAAAGGACACCTAAGTTAAGGTAAAATAATTAAGCCTCCTAATTATTAACCTAAAACCAAGATGTCCT
>LCCP01000023.1 GCA_000997945.1 Parcubacteria group bacterium GW2011_GWC2_42_12
CCAGTCCACTGATTTAATGACATCAAGGTTATGCTCAATGATTAAAACCGTGTTGCCTTTATCAACCAGCTGGTTCAGAACATGAAGGAGTTTATGGATATCAGCAAAATGCAGACCGGTGGTGGGTTCGTCTAAAATATAAAGAGTTTTGCCGGTGGCGCGGCGGGATAATTCGGTGGCTAATTTCACTCTTTGGGCTTCGCCGCCGGACAGAGTGGTGGCTGATTGGCCTAATTTTACATAGCTTAAACCCACTTCATTCAGGGTGGCCAGTTTCTGGTAAATGGCCGGAATGTTTTTAAATAAACCCATAGCTTCTTCTATGGTCATGTCTAAAACTTCGGAAATATTCTTGCCTTTGCCGCCCAGCCGTTTGTCGCCGTAATGGATTTCCAGGATTTCTTTATTATATCTCTTGCCCTGGCAGACGTCGCAGGTAACATAAATATCCGGCAAGAATTGCATTTCAATTTTAATCGTGCCGTCGCCGCCGCAGCCCTCGCAGCGTCCGCCCGGCACGTTAAAAGAAAAGCGGCCGGCTCGGTAACCGCGGATCTTGGCTTCGGGCAGGGAGGCGAATAAATCGCGGATCGGGGTAAAAGCGCCGGTGTAGGTGGCGGGGTTAGAGCGCGGCGTGCGGCCGATCGGCGACTGATCAATATCTATAACTTTATCAATATGTTCTAATCCTTGAATTTTTTCATGCTTGCCGGCAGCGGTTTTAGCTCGGTAAAGACGTTGATTTAAAATTTTGGCTAAAATATCGGTTAGTAGCGTGGATTTACCCGAACCGGAAACGCCGGTGATGGCGATAAATTTGCCCAAAGGAAATTCCGCATCTATATTTTTTAGGTTGTGTTCGCTCGCGCCAATGATTTTAAGAGACTTGCCATTGCCAGGCCGGTACTTAGCCGGCGCCGGGATGGATTTTTTGCCGCTTAAGTATTGGCCGGTTAAAGATTTAGGATTTTTCTTTACTTGTTCAGGCGTGCCTTGAGCCACGAGTTGGCCGCCATGATCGCCAGCGCCCGGGCCGACATCGATCAACCAGTCGGCAGAGATCATAGTAGCTTCGTCATGCTCAACCACGATGACGGTGTTACCAAGGTCGCGGAGTTTCTTAAGCGTGCCGATCAATTTGTCGTTATCTCGCTGATGCAAGCCGATAGACGGTTCGTCTAAGATATAGATTACGCCCATTAAGGACGAACCGATTTGCGTGGCCAGCCGGATGCGCTGGGCTTCGCCGCCGGATAGGGTGTTGGCCGACCTGGCTAAAGTTAAATAATCTAAGCCAACATTAGATAAAAATTCCAGCCGGACGCCGATTTCTTTTATCAGTCGCAAGGAAATTTTTTTTTCGCGCGCGGTTAAAATGGAGGAATTTAATAAATCAGCGAAGAATTTTTTAGCTTGGTCGATGGGTTTAGCCGAGACGCCGTAAATTGATTGGCCGGCCACGGTAACGGCTAAAATTTCCGGTTTTAAACGTTTGCCTAAGCAAGTCGGACAAATTAAGACGCGCATGTATTGCTCAATCTCTTTCCGCACATAATCGGATTCGGTTTGGGCAAAGCGCTTTTCCAGATTGGGAATCACGCCTTCAAATTCGGTAGTCAGTTCGCCGGAAAAACGGTCGCTCTGGTAATCAACATTGTAATTTTTTCCGCCCGAACCGTAGAGCACGATGTTTAATTGTTCTTTGGTTAAATCTTTGACCGGCGTATTTAAGTCAAAGCCATGCGCTTGAGCCACCGTGCCGAGGATGCGCATTAACCAGCCCTGTCCGGCGACCGCGCTATGAGCCCAGGCGCGGATGGCGCCTTGAGCGATGGTTAAATTGGGGTTGATAATCAGCTTAGGGTCAATTTCTAATTTTGTGCCCAAGCCGGAGCAGTCGGGGCAAGCGCCATGAGGCGAATTAAAAGAAAAGTTGCGCGGTTCCAGTTCCGGCAAACTTAAGCCACATTTGGCGCAGGCCAGAAGTTTGGAGTAGGTGGTTTCGGTTTGTTCTCCCCCTGATAAGGGGGAGCTAGAGGGGGTTTTGTGATGCGGAGACATAACCCCCCTTAATCCCCCCTTGTCAGGGGGGAGAATTAAATCCCCCTTACCCCCTTTATTAAAGGGGGTAGTTGCGAAAATCGTTACTAAGCCATTGCCCAATTCCAGGGCTTTTTCCACGCTTTCGTTAAGCCGCGCCAAGTCTTCTTTGTCCTTGGTTATTTTAACGCGGTCAATGACGATTTCTAGACTATGTTTTTTTTGTTTATCAACCGGCAAATCTTCGGCTTCGGGCAAAGTGTAAATTACCTTGTCAAAACGCAAGCGCGAGTAGCCGGCTTTCTCTATGCCGCCGTAGACGGCTTTATGTTCGCCTTTTTTATCTTTAATTATTGGGGCCAGGATAATGACATCTTGGTTTAAAAAATTAGCTGTGATTTGGCTGATAATTTCATCCAGGGCCAGGGGCTTAATTTTTTCGCTGCAGAGAGGGCAATGTGGCTGGCCGACGCGGGCGTAGAGCAGGCGCAGGTAATCATAGATCTCTGTGATGGTGCCAACGGTGGAGCGCGGGTTATGAGTAGTGGATTTCTGATCAATGGAAATAGCCGGCGACAGTCCGTCAATGGAATCAACATCCGGTTTATCCATGACGCCGATAAACTGCCGGGCGTAGGCGGATAGGGATTCAACATAGCGGCGTTGGCCTTCGGCGTAAATGGTGTCAAAGGCCAAAGACGATTTGCCCGAGCCGGACAGGCCGGTGATGACTACTAATTTATCGCGCGGAATTTCCACGTCAATATTTTTTAAATTGTGGACGCGCGCGCCCTTGATTTTTATGGAGTTGGACATAAATTTTTTGTCATTGCGAGTGAAACGAAGCAATCTCACGAATGTCGAGCTGATGAGTGATTATTTTTTTGCTGGAATACCAAGTTTGTGAGATTGCCTGCCTACCGGTAGGCAGGCTTCGTCGCCCGAGTACGAGCTTCTCGCAATGACAGAGTGCGAGAGTTAAAACAATGCAATTCATTATAGGGTAAAAAATCGGTTTTGGCAAGTCTGCGCTCATCCAGCAAGATTTATGGATAAAAATAGAGCCAGGAGGGGATGTCTCTCTGGCTCGGAGTGGACTTCGGCCCACCGTTGGTAAGGGTTACTTCGGGAGTTCGTGCCCCACGACAGGGCAGGTAGCGAGCTTGGTAGTAATCGTACCCAAGTCGTACATGTCGCCGGCCGGGCACTTCAGGTCTTCGCCCATGCGGTTGGTCGCGCCGTACTTGTAGAGATCGTCGGCCGACACTTGATATGCATCCGGCTTCTTGCTTTCTTTGGAGAAAGCCGCCTTGGCGGCCTCGATGGTCCTGAGGTTCAGGACGCACCTGTTCTTATCTCTCGTTTGCTTGGCCCGAACGAAGTTCGGGATGGCGATGGCGGCCAAGAGGCCGATGATGGCGACGATGATTATGATTTCCATCAGCGTGAAGGCGGACGGCTTTCTGGATGTTTTCTTTTGCACGAGGTTAACTTTCTCCTAAATCAATCAGGATAGGGCTGGGTTAGCCATTGTTTTAGCAACCTTCATCAGCGTTGTGTTGAGGAAGCGTTCCTAATTGATTGCTGGCCAAAGCTTAGTATATTATTAGCTAAAAGTCAAGATCGCTTTTGTAATGTCATTGCGAGCGACCGCAGGGAGCGAAGCAATCTCAGGTATTTGGTGTTTAGCTAGAAAGTCTATTATTTACTAGTTCAACATTCGTGAGATTGCTTCGGTCGCTCTCGCTCCCTCGCAATGACAAATTTCCCTGCCCCCTTTGCCAGACGGACAGAAAGGTGGTAGGGTAATAATATAATTTCTGTTTATTTTTATGACCAACTCTTTATTTATTTTGTTTTTTGTAATTTTAATTATCGGCTTGGGGCTGGTGATTTTTCTTTTAACTAAGCGAAAAGACACTGGTGACGGGGAAAAATTAGCGGCCATGATGGATCGTCTCGGACAACTGGCTGATCAGAATCGCGAATTAAGGCAAGCCATGGACGGCAAGTTAGCCGAAACCCATCGCTCTAACCAAGTGCAGTTTTCCCAGACCGCGAAAATTATTTCCGATGTCACGGAGAAATTAACCAAGCTGGATGAAACTAACAAGCAGGTAGTGAATTTTTCCGCCCAGCTACAGAACCTGCAGGACATTTTAAAAAACCCAAAGCAAAGAGGCGTTTTAGGCGAATATTTTTTAGAAGAAACCTTAAAGAACGTTTTGCCGCCCAATTCCTACCAGATGCAGTATGCTTTTAAGGACGGCACCATCGTTGACGCCGTGGTCTTCGTTAAAGATAAGATTATTCCGGTGGATTCAAAATTTTCTTTGGAAAATTATGAAAAGATTTTAAATACCAGCGACGCGGCGGCGAAAGAGAAATTGGAAAAATTGTTTAAGATGGATTTAAAGACGCGCATTGATGAAACCTCTAAATATATTAAGCCGGCGGAAAAGACCATGGATTTCGCTTTTATGTTTATTCCTTCCGAAGCGATTTATTATGATTTGCTAATTAATAAAGTCGGCGCCGTGCAGGTTAATACCCGCGATTTAATTGAATACGCTTTTAAGGAAAGGCATGTCATCATCGTTTCGCCAACCTCGTTTTTGGCTTATTTGCAGACGGTTTTACAGGGTTTAAGGGCTTTGCAAATTGAAGAGAGCGCCAAAGACATACTGCAAAATGTGCAGAAATTAGGCCGGCATATTTTAAGTTATGATGATTTTATGAGAAAGTTGGGCGTCAGCATGTCCACGACGGTGAGCCATTATAACAATGCCTATAAAGAATTCGCCAAGATTGATAAAGATGTGGTGAAAATTACCGCAGGGGAGAAAAAGATTGAGCCGGTTTTGCTTGATAAGCCGAATTTGGAATAGGTTTTTTGCCCTAAGCTCAAACAGTCCTCACTTCAAAAATCACTAGTTCCGACCCGCCGCCTCCATAATTATTTGTTGAAATATTAACATGAGATTTAAAGATATTTATTCGGAAAATTTTTTAAGTCTAAAGGAGGCAATCGTGAGAACGGTTGCCTATTTTGATATGTTTGATTATGCCCTGACTAGCTTTGAGATATGGCAGAATCTGTCGAAGAAAAACCAGTTGATGGAAGTGGTTGACGCTTTAGAACAGGGTGTAGAGGTACTTGAAAGCAGGAATGGTTTTTATTTTTTGGCCGGACGCGGCCTTACGGTGGAAACGCGTTTGGCTCGCTATACGGCCACGGACAGAAAATTTAAGCGCGCTCTCGCGCTCATGAAAATTTACAAATTTATTCCTTGGCTAAAAATGGTAGCCATGGGCAATTTAATGGGCGCGCATAATCTAAGGGAAGAGAGCGATATTGATTTATTCATCGTTACTCAAGCCAAGAGAATCTGGCTGACCAGGTTTTTTTGTGTTCTGGTAGCGAAAGTTCTTGGTTTAAGACCTAGCCAAGGCCGGAGTCGGGACAAAATTTGCTTAAGTTTTTTTGTGAGTGTTGAGCAGATGGATTTAAGCGGGCTGATGCTGAATAACTCCCCTCACCCCCTCCTGTCAGGGGGGCAAATAAAATCCCCCTTACCCCCTTTATTAAAGGGGGCTAATAAGGCGGATATTTATTTTATCCATTGGTTGGCTAATTTAACGCCCATCTACGATCCGCCGGGAGTCTATGAAAAGTTTATTTTAGCCAATAGCTGGTTAAGAGACTATTTGCCTAACTGGCAGAGCCGGTTAGTTTCGCCGCGCCGTAATGGCGGTTCAGCCCGGCCGGAGTTTTATGGCGAGATGATTGATCTATTTATTGGTGGGTTGGAGTCCTGGTTCAAAAAACAGCAGCTTAAACTATTGCCGGAGGAACTGCGAGGACTTAAAAATTTGGACACGCGCGTGGTAATGAACGGCCAGATCATTAAATTGCATGCCAATGACAGAAGAGAGGAATATAGAGAGAAATATCTGGAGAAAATGGATGGCTTGTTGTAGTATGTCATTGCGAGCGACCGACCCGCCCGCCATCGCTACGCTTAGGCGTTAGCGGGCGCGGAGGGAGCGCGGTCGTCGCTACGCGAGATCTGGCGTAGCCATGACAATCTCACGAACGGTAAGAGATAGTTATAATTTGATGGTGACGAGATTTAATGAGATATAGGTATATGTTGAGATTGCGAAGCTTGTCCCGAGCAGTAGCGAGGGATCTGTGTTTGCTCCTCACAATGACAAGTGTACATATGAAATATCTAAACAAAACAATCGCCTACGGTTTGTATCTCCTGGTTTTTCTTCTGCCCCTGCAAACGCGCTGGATTATCAAAGCCGGCCAGCTTAATCATGGGCCGTGGGAGTATGGAACATATAGTTTATATGCGACGGATATAGTATTGGCTTCACTTTTGCTATTGTTTATTGTTTGTAAATTTTTAATTTCCCCCCCTTCGCCGAAGCTGCGGAGGACAAGCAATTTTCCCTGCCCGAGGCAGGACAAGCAATTTTCAAGCAATTTTCAATTTGTAAATTTTCAAACAAAATTTAAAGAACCGATTTGGTGGTTTATCGGAGGATTAGTTTTGGTTTCGGCGGTGTCGTCCGTTGGCGCGGCCGATAAGCTATTGGCATTATATAAGTTTGGCTGGCTGATTCTTGGCTTGGGTTTATTTTGGCTGGTCGCGAGCGCTAATTATGATCGGTTAAAGTTAGTCTACGCCATAGGCGCTGGCGCGTTTCTATCGGCCGGTTTAGGGATTTGGCAGTTTTTAAGCCAAGCCACCTTCGCTAATAAATGGCTGGGGTTGGCTTGGCATCGGGGAGCTGATTTAGGCGCGTCGGTAATTGAGGCGGTGGGCGCGGACGGCGTCGGCGAACGATGGCTAAGAGCGTATGGGGGGCTGGATCATCCGAATATATTGGGTGGCATGTTGGCAATTGGAACACTTTTATTGATAGAACAAATTGTTGTTAGGGAACGAGTAAGTAATTTTCCCTCCTTCGCTAAAGCTGCGGAGGACAAGCAATTTTTTCCGCCCGAGGCAGGACAAGCAATTCCCCTCTCTTCGCCAGGGTTGCGGAGGACAAGCAATTTTCAAATAATTTTCAATGATAAAATTTTTAAATATGTCGATTGGTTTCTGTTGTTAGTATTTACGGCCGGGTTGTTTTTTTCTTTTTCCCGCAGCGCCTGGCTGGCGCTAGCCGCTGGCTTGATAGTGATGGTCATCTTGGCGGTAGGGCGCGGAAATTTAAAATTGCAAAAGCCGTTGGCGGAGACAATCTTAGTTATGGGGATTCTCTCGCTGATTCTTTTCAGCCAGAAGGCCGACTGGAGAATAAATCAAATTTTGAACGGCTGGCGTCGTATCAAGAATCTTGGCGGATCATAAAGAATAATTGGCTGCTCGGCGTTGGCCCGGGCAATTATACTTTGGCCTTGCGTAATAAAATTATTCCCGACCAAGACAGTTATTATTATCAGCCGGCACATAACGCGTTTTTGTTAGTCTGGGCAGAGATTGGAATAGGGGGATTGATATTTTTTGTTGGGGCGGTAATTTACTTGTTTGTGAGATTGCTTCGTCCCCAGCCCCAGTTTCTTAAACTGGGGCTGGGCTCTCGCCATGACAGTCGGACGGCAACTTTAATTACGTTGATTGTTTTGCTGTCGCTTGACCATTGGCTGGTTAGTTTGCATTTTGGCGGGTTGTTTTTTTGGCTGGTTTTGGGCCTGGTTTATGGGAAAAAATCGCAAAATACTTGATACTTAATATCAAATTTTATCGCCAAGACAATCTAATTTCTTTTATAATAAGTTTACAAAAACTCTCTAAAGTTGTATAATTTTTATGAGGTAAGGCTATAAATATCAGTCTGATGGTTTAGTTTTTTATTTTTTAAAAAAATATTTGTCCTCCGTAGTCCCGCCAAGCGCGATGAAAGGGAAAAAATACAAAATGGAGAATCAGCCTCAAAATATTATCTCTAACACGGCGCTCGCGGCGCCCGACGCAACGCTTAAGCTAACGGCTCAGTTGCCGCCTAATGTTGTCATAAAAGATTTGAACGTAATTTATAATCAAGGTAAATTAAACGAGATCAGGGCGTTGGATGGCGTAAGTTTAGAAATATTTCCTCAAGAATATGTGATTATTTTTGGCCCTTCAGGTTGCGGTAAATCAACTCTTTTATATTCCATCGCCGGCCTGCAAAAACCGACCAGCGGTCGAGTCTTAGTGGATCAGGAAGACATCGGCGCTTATAACAATCGGCAAACTGCCTGGTTTCATCGCCAAAAAATAGGCATGATTTTTCAGTCATTTTATTTGATTAGCTCTTTGAACATCTTGGAAAATATTTGTTTGCCTAAAATTTTTGCCGGCCAGATGATAAAAGATATTAAAGCCGGGGCGATTGAGCTGCTTAAACGTTATAATATTTTAGAACAAGCCGCTAAATTTCCCGCCGAGCTTTCCGGCGGGCAAAAGCAGCGCGTCGCCGTCATTAGATCTTTAATCAATAATCCAGAAATTATTTTAGCGGATGAACCGGTCGGCAACCTGGATTCTAAATCCGCGCATGTGGTTATGACTATTTTCAGGGAGCTTAATGAGGTGGAAAAAAAAACCGTTATTTTAGTCACGCACGATCCAATTCATTTGCAATATGGCAATAAAATCGTGCATATGATAGATGGGAAAATAGTCAGAATAGAATTGAAACACAAAAGAGATCCTGACGTGGACAGTTATATTTTTAGGGAAGGCAAAGTCAGGGAAGATTTGGTGCAGCGGAGCTATGTCGGCGGCGAGTATATACCAACTAGTTTGCGGCTTTTAATGCGGTCATTCAAAGGCTTGTCGTCCGATCGGATCGGCAATTTGCTGGTGCCGTTTAAGGCACAGCAGATCTTTTCCCACTTGTTTTTTTCCATGACTAACGATCAAATTGAAAAAGCCGTAAAAAAATTAGAAAGTTTTTTGTATTTTAAGGATAGTTTCCATAATTTTTTTGAACAGTTGGATTTACCGATAGAAGAAGGCGGAGCCGGCTGGGATAAGCGTTTGGCGAAAAGATTTTCCGATAATGCCAAGCAGCTCGTTTATCAGGCGGGCAAAATAGATTTTGCCAATAAGGAACAAAGCGCCTGGGAGTTGGCCGGTTATGTTAACTCTCGGCTGGAATTAAAGCTGGATGAAGCGACATTGAATAAGTTATCAAAAATAATTTTTGACCGGCTGGGCAACCATATTGGCAGAGATGAATTTAAAAAATTGCTTGATCTGCCGATAAAAGAGCGGGGATTGGGTTTTAATAGAAGGGTAGTTGAAAAAATTTCCAAAGAGATAGAGTTGTTGTTGTTGTTGCGTTATTAATCATTTAGTTCTTAGAAAATATTTATTAAAATAGCTTGTGGGGGCGAAGATATTTATTTTGAGCGCATACGAAATTGTAGCGATTTTTCTTCAAAAAAAATCGCCCAAATTTCGTCGTAAGCGAAAAACAAATATCTTCGCCCCCATAGCCAAATAAAAAATGGGATTTTGGAATTTATTAAAATTTTCCACCAGAATGTTTAAAGTCAGAACCTCTAGGACATTCTTAACAATTTTAGGCATGGGCGTGGGCATTGGGGCAATTTTATTTTTAGTCGCTTTAGGATTCGGCATCCAAAAGACTCTCTTAGAAACTATCACCACGGCTGACGCTTTGCTAACTTTAGACGTTTATCCTAGTGAATTTAAGAAAGACATCAGTCCGGAGGACATGCTGAACATCAAGAGAATTCCTGGCGCGGATTTTATTAGTCCAGTTTTGGAAATCGTCGGGCGATTGAAGTATCGCGGCCTGGTGGCGGAGGCGAAGATTGTCGCCGTTGATGAGAATTTTTTAAATCTCGAAGGATTAAAAGTGCTTCAGGGAGAAAAGTTTAGCAGCCATAACACCGGCGGGGCGATTATCTCTAGCGCTTTAGCCAAAGTTTTTGAGAAAACTCCAGATGCCATGCTGGGGGAAAACATAACCATATCTTTTGCCAAGAACGACGGCAATTTGGAAGAAAAAGGCGAGGCGGATTATAAAATAATCGGTTTGGTCGATAAAAAAGATGTTATGGTTTATGTCAATCAAAAAAGTTTAAATGATTTTTTTTCGGTTTTTGCTTACAGCCGGCTCAAGGTTAAATCAGTTTCTAGCCAAGCGCTGGATGATTTAAGAAGCCGGATCGCCGGCCAGGGTTTTATGGTTTCAGCTTTGACTGATATTATTAACCAGGCGGAAAAAACTTTTCAGGTAGTCAGGATAATTCTTGGTTTTTTTGGGGCGATTGCTTTAATCGTCAGCGCCATCGGCATGTTTAATACCATGGTAGTAACGCTCTTAGAAAGAACGGAAGAAATTGGCATCATGAAATCAATCGGCGCCTCTGATCATGATATTCTCTGGATGTTTGTTTTTGAATCAACGATTATGGGTTTTTTAGGCGGGATAATTGGCCTAGCGCTCGGGCTTAGCGGCGGAATTATTTTTAATCTGTTATTTAATTTTTTCGCTCAAAGAATGGGCGGCTACGCGATTTCTCTTTTTTATTTTCCCGGCTGGTTTTTACTTTCCATTTTAGCGGTTGCTACCTTAGTGGGGTTTTTTACCGGCTTAATTCCGGCGCGGGAAGCCAGTAAAACCGACCCGTTGGAAGCTTTAAGATATAAATAATAAAAGCGCATATTTAGAAAAAATTTATAGGGCAGTTGGCTGGGATTAGTAATTTTTTCGTTGCGGAACTCGGCCAGCTGCGCAGGGCCTCAAACAGTCCTCACTTTAAAAATTACTAATCCCAGCCAACTGCTAAGTAAACATTTAGTATTATAAATAATTTTAATATGGCCATGGAACCGGCTGACAACGAAGTTTCGCCTCCAGCAGAGGCGGGATCTCCCAAAAATGAGACTTTGACGAAAGAAGCGGCTTTAGCAGAAGCTAAAGAAAAGCGCAACCGGCGGATTATGGCCTGGATTATTATCATTTTGTTGCTTTTACTCGGCTTAGTTTTTTTATTGGTAATGTTTTTATGGCCTAAACCGAATATTTATGGAGGCAAGATTGATGTCAAAGAGCCGGCCAGTACGATTAATGTTAATCAGAATATTATGCTCGCGACTACGACCGTGGCGGCTAAGAGAGCTAAAGCCATTGCCGAGAGCGAGAATTTTGCTCTGCTGCAAATCAATCTTGAAGGGTCAGGCACCAACGTTTTTGATTTAGGCGAGAGCGAAATGTTCACGCTGAGTAATGTAGTCAGCGAGCTTTATTCTACTAAAGAAAGTGATAAGACCGAAATTAGAGTGGTGATTAGCTGCCAAACCAGCAAGCGGGCTTACGTTGAAGTAGAATATTTTAAGAGCGGAGAGAAAGACAAAAGAGTTTTTAAAGATACTTATTTGGGCTTTAACCATATCCTAGTAATTCCGGCGTTGGATCCAGACTCGGTTTATAGATATTCTTTGAGCGCTACCGATCTTAATCAAACTACGATATATTCCGAACAGTATGTTTTTTATACCGGAGCGGACAGTATCTCGTTAATAGATGTTTTAGGCAATGCCGCGCAGAAAGTTTTTGGCTGGGCTTTGGAAAGATAGTTTTTTAGTTAGGGGCCGCAATAAGATTGGACTAAGCTTAATTAAATTTTCTACTGCGGAACTCGGCCAGCTTCGCAGGGCCTCAAACAGTCCTCGCACGAAAATTCAATTAAGCTTAGTCCAATCAGTCACTTAAATTTAAGGATTAAATCCATCTGGCAATAAGATGGATTTTTGTTATATTAATTATTTTGCGTTGTTATTAGATAGAGGTTTGGTCAGAAAATCAATGACTGATTTCAGGAGCTTTATTGGATGAAGTTATGACCGAATTTAACTCTTTAATTCTTTTACCAGGCCAGCCAGAGGGCGGGGATGACAATAGCGAAACTGTGGATAAGACGCCATAATCCATGGCTAGAGAAAACTGCCTAAAACTAGGCGGTTTTTTGTTTTATAAATTTAAATTAAGTTAAAAAATCGTTATAAATATTTTATAAGATAATGATAATCTTATATTTGAACTAAAATAAGCGCAAAACCAAGTCTTGGCTAGACAATTCATGATCTTGAATTTTAGTGGGCTTTTATGTTTTAAAATGTTTGAAACAGAGAAATTTATTGCCTCATAAAAATAGTACATTTAAACGGGATTTTATGGTATAATATAGTTATAAATTTGATAAGCATTTGATAATCGTTTGATAAGCATTTAATTTGATAAGACAATAATCCTATTTAAACTAAAATTAAATGAATTTAAAGATAAAAATAAGCAAAAATTTTAATTAAATTTTGGACTCAAATATTTGACACATCCCCATGCGTCGAACTCCCCAGAATGAAAACAAAAAGTTAGTGCCTTTGCGCCGGCTAGCCGAGACAAGCTCTTATAGTTTTGGCTATATTTCTATTTTGGTGCAGAGAAAAAAATTAAAGGCCAAAAAAATCAGTAATAAATATTACTCCACCTTAGAGTGGTTTCAAGAATATTTGGATTTGCATGCTAGAGATTCTAAGAAGCCAAAAACCAGTTTAGAGCAACTGGCCGCTAGCGACTTAAAAAGTCAGATTAATAATTTAGTGGAGCAAGTCATTGTTGAGAAGCTGGACGCTAAAGTCACGCCACCAGACGAATTTGTCAAGTTGGAAGATTTATCTTCCGCCGCTTGGCTCGGTCAACCGGCCTGGCCGGAAGCAGCGGCAGTAGCGGAGGTAAAAAGTTTGGCGGAAATTTTAGATAAGCAATTAGTGCCGGCTGCCGAGGCGCCGAGCACAGCCGCTGAAAAAAACATACTCGACTTAGCGGCGCCGGAAAATAAATTAGCTGGCGCCTGGGGGAATGATCTTCGCCAGGGAGAAAAGAAATTGGCAGCGGCTATCGAGCTGACCGCCGGCCTTAAAGAACTAGAAAAAGAAATAGCGCCGGTCAAAACCGCTGGGGTTGATATTAGACAGTCCATTGCCGGCAAATTAAAAAAATTCCTATTTTTAGTTTTTAAAACTTCGGCCACCGCGTTGGTGGTTGGCCTGGCCATCATCGGCCTAATTCAGTTCGCGCCTCAAGAATTAAAGCTTAAGCAAGTTCAAGCGGCTTTTTTAAATTCAGCGCAAGCCCTCAAAGTAAATTTAGCACGCGCGCTTAAAGTCAATTCAGCGCGTGACTTACAGTATGGCTTATCTCGAGTTTTGGAATCTCACTCGGTCAAAGCAGTCGCCAGCTTAGGCCAGGGCATAGATCGGGCGTCAGCTAGTTGGCAGTTTGCTTTTAATCAAGCTAAGCATATCGCCGATAATATCTTACCGGCGCAATACTACTTAGAACCGGCAACTCGCTTCAGGAACAAGATATTGGCATTGGTTGGTCTGGATAATTACCGGGATTCAGCCGGCCAGGTCGCCGGCGAAACTGAAATCGCGCCCGCGGAGCTCAAACCACTCACGCCAGCCAGGATTGCCGTTGGCGCCGACGCCTCGCAGACTTCAGTTCAAACAGTTAGCCTGCCGCCGGCGACGGCTCGGAGTATGGAAATCCTGGCGCTGGTTACTGACAAGCAAGGTAAAATAGCGGATGGAGAGTATGATGTCCGCTTCGCTCTTTATAATAAAAATCGAACTACCGCTGACGCTTATCCTTCCAATACTGACCAGAACAATAAAGTCTGGGAAGAAACTCAAAGAGTAACGGTTCAGAACGGCGCCTTAAGAACTTTCCTCGGGCAGACCAAGGATCTGCCTCTCTTAACTATGTTATCGAGCGACCAATATTATCTTGGCATCCGCATCGCCGCTGACAGCGAAATGACTCCTAGAAAAAAAATGCCCGCGCCGTTTTATGCTTTCAACGCCATCAATGCTGCTCGCCTGGGCAACAGAGTCGTTGGCAGCCAAGCCGGCAACATACCGGCGCTTAATAGCGCTGGCAAAAATGCCGGTCGGCTTGACTACTCTCTTATGCCGGCTGAAGTTACTGATTTTATCTCGGCCTTCGCGGGCGGCAAGACCAATCAATCGTCCGGGACTACAACTCTCGCGGCCAATATGATTAACATAAAATTCGGCGGCACCGGCTTAGGATCATATGCTAAGGGCGATATGCTTTATTATGATTCGGGCGATAGCTTAACTAGGTTGGCGATCGGGCAGGAGGGGCAAGTTTTATCAATTGTCAACGGCGCGCCGGTTTGGTCCAACTCTAAGAGTTCAACCATAGTTTTAGGCGGTGGTGGTGGCGGCACGACTTATACGGCCGGTAGCGGGCTAACCATAAGTGGAACGGTTATCAGTTTGAATACTACATTAAGCACCGTTACCCAAATCAGCAATATCAGTTTGCTGTCTAACGCTTCGGCCGATTTAACTTTGCAAACCACGACTTCGGGAAATATTATATTAAGTCCGGCTAACTATGTCGGCATCGGCACGACTTCGCCCTACGCCAAACTAACTGTCTGGGGCGCAAGCGATGGAACCAACCAACTGGTTAATTTTGTCAATAGCGCCTCTACCACAATATTTACGGTTTTGGAAAATGGCAAAGTTGGCATTGGGACTTCAACACCGGCCTATCTTTTAGATATTCAAGGCGATATCCGGATTGCTGGCGCTGGCCGGCTTTATTTTTCGGACGGTACTTCTCTCTACACCGCCGGCTTAGGCGATGCTGGTTCGGTTTCAAGTGATGGCGACGCTATCGTCACCGCCGACCGGCTTAATGTCGGTACCGGCAATGTGGTTTTAAAGACCGGATCCAGCACTAGGTTGATAGTTTTAAATAACGGTAATGTCGGCATCGGCACCTCCACGCCATATTCTAAGCTGACCGTCTGGGGATCGGACATTGGAACCAACCAACTGGTTAATTTTGTCAACAGCGCTTCTTCCAGTTTGCTGACGATTTTGGAAAACGGCAACGTCGGCATCGGCACCACCAACCCCAACTACAAACTGGAAGTTAACGGCACGGCCTCTACCAGCCAACTCTACATCGGCCAGCTGACCGGTCCGCTCCAGGCCATTAACGGTTTAGTTTCCTCTACTTCCACTCTGTCCACTTTTTACGGCGGTACTGGAGTTAATACTTTCGGCGGCGCCAATACTTTGCTCTACACCACTTCAGCCAATAACCTCTCGCAAATCACCAACACCACTAACGGCTATGTCTTAACTCTGGCCGGCGGCGTACCGACCTGGGTGGCTACTACTTCTATCCAAAACGGTGTGGCTTCCATCGCCCAAACCTATGGTACGGCCCAGCTTGGCGCCATCACTTTTGCCACTTCAACAGCTTCAACCTTCAACGGTTTGACCATCTCTAACTCCATCACTAATTCTGGCGCTTCGTTCACTTTTGCTCCGCCCACCATCACCGGCACCCTAACCGTGGCCGGCGGCGGCACGGGGCAGACCTCGTTCACTTCAAGCCAGCTCCTCTACGGCGCTGGAAGCGGAGCGCTCTCAACCGTGGCCACTACTTCAGCTACCTTGGGATTGGGGCTGTCCTATAGCGGTTCCTCGCTCGGCGCTCTGGTTGGCGGCGGCTCCGGCAATTTAACCATCGCCACTTCCTCTCTCTACTCTGGTTCAACTAATCAATTAACCTATTTTGCCAATACCAACGCCATCTCTGGTTTAACTAACACCACGGACGGCTATATTTTAGCTCTGGCCGGCGGCGTCCCCACCTGGACGGCCACTACCACTTTCACGGCCAGTGATTTTGACTATTCCTCCGGCAATGTGGCGCTGGACTACACCAATGGTCAAAAAGCCAATGGCTCGGTTAACGGTTTTCTGTCTTCGACCGATTGGACTAGTTTTAACAACAAATGGGATTTGGCCAGTACAACCATCGGCGCTATTTATGGAGGCACGAGTCAATCAACATACACCGCTGGTGATATTCTCTACTCTAATACCACCAATGCTCTGGCTAAACTCGGTATCGGCACCGCCGGTTATGTTCTTACTTCAGCCAATGGACTGCCTGCCTGGACCGCGACTTCAACGATCGGCATTCAAGGCCGGGGCAATGGAGCAGCCAATCAAATAGCTTACTTTTCTGATGCCAACACCATTACCAGTTCCGGTAGTTATCTCTGGAATGATACGACTAAACTTTTAACTGTAACCGGCAATGCTTCTACTACTCAAATTGGTTCAACAGGTTCAGCGTATTTTGCAACAACAAACGGCAATGTCGGCATCGGCACGACGAGTCCGCTGGCAAAACTGTCAATTCAAGGCACGGCCGGACAGAATATTTTTGACGTGGCCTCTTCCACCGGCCAGAGTTTATTAACCGTCAATAACACGGGGCAGTGTGTGACCGGAGATACAAAATTAAGGCGCAGACGGAGGAGGAAGAAGAAATTACAAAATTTGGATTCCCGCCGCCGCGGGAATGACAAAGGAGGAGATGGGGACGAAGATGAATGGGAAGATGTGGAAATAAAAGACATTATGCCGGGCGATGAAATATTAACCATGGATGAGTCTACTGGTAAATTAGTCGCGTCCAGAGTTAACGCTTTAATGGACATGGGCATCAAGCCGATTTATAAAATTACCACCGCGAGCGGGAAGACGATTCGGACGACGGAAAATCATCCGTATTATATTAAAACAGAGGTAGCGCCAAGACAGCAGAAATTTTTCCGTTTTGAAATTGACCAATCGGGCAGAATGGAAGAATTAAATCGCCGCACGGTAGTGGCCGTGGCTAATAGGGAAAATTTATTTACCGTGGTGGTGAGCGGCCATGAAAAACGAGCTCTCTATGAAGTCTTTCGTCAAGCCGGCGCCATCCGTTATTATGCTACTTTGGGTTTTGCCGCGCTGGTGGCTTTAGCTATTAAGGGTCTAAAACAAGCTGGGATTAAGGTTAGAGAATTAGCGATAGATAATGAGTATACTGGTTATGAAAGCCGGATGAAAAAGTTAATTTTAGCGGCCATGCCTGGTTTGGAAATTAATTTTATGTCCATTGGCAAGAAGTCGCCAGCTCACGATGCCGCCTATTATACCTATATTAAAGAATTAAAAGCAGATTCAGTAGTCGACCGTAAGCAGATTTTAGATATAATAAAAAACGCCCCCCAGAGGCTTACACCAGGAGTGGTTACCTGGATTCAGCTTCCGCAAAAGGGACGATTTGATTCCAGTATAGCATATCAAAATAATTTGTCAAGAGGCATATCGGTTACGGCCGAGACAGGCTCCTGGACTAAAGTAAAAGGTCTTAAAGTTAATCAGGAGATAGCAGTTTCAGACGAGAAAAGCGGCCAGAGTGTTTGGGATAAAATAATTAAAATTGAATATTTGCCGGCCGAGCAGGTCTATGACATTGAAGTTGAAGGCACGCATAATTTCGTGGCTAACGGCATTATCGCGCATAATACCTATATACTCGGCAACCTCGGCATCGGCACGACGAGTCCGCTGGCAAAACTGTCAATTCAAGGCGCGGCCGGACAGAATATTTTTGATGTGGCCTCTTCCACCGGCCAGAGTTTATTAACCGTCAATAACACGGGGCAGTGTGTGACCGGCGACACGCTCTTATCTGTCGTTGTTCCAGTTGATCAAAAAACCACTTCCGAAGAATCGGAAATGGTTTTTGAGCGCGGCGGAGATCAGGGGAGTCGAACCCCATCAGCGGTTAAGCTGACCGGCTGGTTATCAGACAGCGGCGCCTCCACAGGCGCTTTACTCTCCAGTAACCGCCGCGATTTTAATGATAACACAGAAAATAATTCAGAACAAAATAAAAACACCTCCGTTTTTGGCGAAGATGTTTTTGTCGGTCCGCTTACTGATGGAGTTCCACCGTCTGATAACCAGTATAGTCAATATAGCACATATAATAATCCTGTCAAGCAGGTTAATGATAGCCAAGATTACCAGATAGAAAAAGTCCAAATTAAAGACATCAAGGGCGGAGAATATGTGCTGTCGCTCAACGAAAAAACCGGCAAATTGGTGCCGGCAAAAATTAAAGGACTTTTAGACATGGGCGTGAAGCCAATTTACAAAATTACCACTGAAGATGGCCGGACAATTCGGACGACCGCTAACCATCCGTATTTGGTAAAAAGTTCAGCGATAAATGCTGTCTCGCCAACCAATACCGGTAATATAGAAGGCATTGTTTTGGCGGAAAAATTTAATTTTCAAATTACTAACGCGGAAGCGATGAGTGGCGGGCGGCAAATTGACCAGGGGCTTGGCAAAAACCAGAGGATTGGGAGCGGAGAGATAAAATCTGATTTTACTTTTAATCCGTTTGACAAGGCGGCTGGGCAATTTGGCCAAATCGCGGCGAGCTTGATTGGTGAAAAAGAAAGAATGTTTCATAAAGAAGCGGTTTTGACTTTGCCTTGCCGTGCTTCTGACAGCGCCTGCTCATATTCAGTTTTCATCGCCACTCGGAATTCATTAGAAAACGGCCAATGTTCTTCTAATGAGTCAATTAATTTTCCTAAAGAAACTGATTCATATTTTTTTTCGGGTAATTCTTTAAACATGGTTTCGTCTAGCCGGCAAATTAATTCCCAAAAAGCCGGCAAGTCAAATAAAAACCAAGCTGGACGATTAAGCCGGTCATATCCGACTACCGCCCGGGATGATTTTGGCAATAATTTGGGCGCTAATTTGGAGAAATGCCCAAGCTTAGCCGTAGCGGAAGTTAATTTAGTTGAAGATTTTATTTTGGACATAAATAATGAAATTAATAATAGCGATGATAATTATAGCACTGATGAAAATAATTTGTCAAATATTTCTCAATGGGTTCGTGTCGCTGAACTTTCCGCCGGCGATGAAATCGCGGTTGCTGAAGAAGAGTTAGGAATTTTTGGGATGGCGGAAAAAGATCAGGCCGAAAATAACCAGCAAGATTACCCCCATAATGGCATCGAGAGCGAGATCGTTCATAATTTTGATTCCAGTATAGCAAGCGCGGAGCAAAATGTAAACAAAAAATCCGCCTTTGAAGCGGACTCTTTGGAGTTTCGAAATGATTCGATTAGCTCTGACTTGACATCTGAAAACAGTATAGCATATCAAATAAAAAATAGCGATATTAAATTTGTTAAAATCGCCAAGATAGAACTTCTGCCGGCCGAGCAAGTCTATGACATTGAAGTTGAAGGCACGCATAATTTCGTGGCTAACGGCATTATCGCGCATAATACGTATATCTACGGCAACCTCGGCATCGGGACCAGTTCGCCGAGCCAGCAATTAGCTATTAGCGGCAATCTTTATCTGACCGGCGGCCTATATAACGACACCACTGGCGCGGGCACTGCCGGTTATGTTTTGATGACGACCGGTGATGGCACGCGCTGGGTGGCCACTTCCTCCATCCAGAACGGCGTGGCCTCCCTGGCCGCCACCTACCCGCTCATCACTAGCGGATCAACCGGCGCCATTACCATCTCCAC
>LCCP01000024.1 GCA_000997945.1 Parcubacteria group bacterium GW2011_GWC2_42_12
AACTCACCAACCCCCTAACCGGCAACCAAAAAAGCGACGATATTCCCGTCTTACTCGGCAAAATTATCAACTACGCCATGGGCATCATCGGCTCGCTGGCTTTAGTCATGTTTATTTACGGTGGGCTCACCTGGATGCTGTCGGGCGGCAACGAAGAGCTAGTTAAAAAAGGAAAAAATACCGTGATGTGGGCGGCTCTGGGCATTGCCCTTATTTTCACTTCCTACGCGCTGGTCAGATTCGTGATCGAAACTATCGGCAAATAACAGTCTCTTAATTAATAATTTCCAACTCATAACGCAAAAACCTCCGCCAGGAGGTTTTTAGGTATCACCTAATTTTAATTGATTTTATTTTTTCACTTTTATTTTTTCCAAAACATATTCTTTAATCTTGTCGGCCGCGGCCGAAGCCGCTTCGGCATCTTTCCAGGAAAATTCAGGATAATCCCCGGCGTAACGAGTCTCAATATAGTATTGATTTAATAAAGCGGCTGCTTCGCCTATTGCTTTGATACCAGGCGCATTATTTTCTAAAAGTGAAATCAACTTTATAAGATCATGAATTTTCATTAATTCCAAATCATAGAATATCAACATAGCTTTCAAATATTTTTCCGCCATTTGCTGGGACAAAAAGCAAGCTCCGCTCGGCGCCCCATCCCGATGCTTCAAAATTGAACGGATGTTAAGCTCATCCTCTCCGGCTTTCCTAACCCACCTGGCGACTATAATTTTTTTATTCTCTGCCTTCATAAATTTTCAAATAAAACTTTGCCCTCTTTGGTTATTTTTGATACGAAAGGTTCTTCAAGGTTAAGCTCTCTTTTTAATTTGGCCGGAGTATAAACAATTAAATCAATAGGAAATGGACGGGGAAAAATTGAACCATCAATTTCTTTAGCTGTTTCCCTGGTGTTTTCCGTCTCTTTCACCACCAACAAATCCACATCACTATCATGGCTCGGTTCTCCCCAAGCATACGAGCCGAAAAGGATAATTTTCTCCGGCTGATGCTCTTTTACTATTTGGCAGGTTATTTTTTTAATTTGTTGATAGATTTGATGTTTTATCATACCAATAATCTAACATGTCCTTAAGTTAAGAGCAAATCTATCGCCTCATTGAGCGAATATCTTTATTAAGGGGAGGCAATCACTACGAGACTAACAACGCCGCGCCGATCGCTCCGGCGTTCACTCCTAACTTGCCCCTAACTATTCTAATCTTCTTGGTTTCGTCATGCTTAATATATTGGCGCATGATCTTCTTGGTGGTGGAGATAAACAAATTGCTTGATTCAACCACGCCGCCGCCGATAATGATTAACTCTGGATCAATAATATTTACGATATTGGCTAAAGTCACGCCAAGGTAATGGCCGAATTCCTGATAAGATTTTTCGGCTAAAATATCGCCCCGATAAGCTTCCTCGGCTAAGGTCGCCGGATTATTCTGCGCTAACTTATGATAGGCCTCTTCCAATCTAAGGCCGGCTTTATAATCAACTATTGACCAGCCCGGACCTCTCACTCCCCCATGACTGCCTAAATAAATCTGATTGTTTAACCACCAGCCACCGCCAATGCCGGTACCGATAATTACGCCCAGAACATTATTGAACTTTTTCCCGGCTCCTAATTTCATTTCTGCCAGTAAAAAACAATGCGCGTCATTCTCCATCTTTATTACCTCAACGCCCAGCCGGGCCGCTAAATTTACCGGCAGTTTCTGCCCGTTTAAAAACGGAATGTTCGGCGCTTCTAAAATTTTATTCTCCTGATAATCCAATTCAGCGGCCACGCCGACGCCAATACCCCTAATTATGGCCTGATCTTTATTGGCTCGATCCTGGAGCGGCTCGATCAGGGCTTTAAGCATGATCATAAAATGCTCCAAGTTATCCTTGGGCGTGGCTAAAAGATAGTCGGCCGCTACTTTGGCGCCGTCAAACAAAACCGCGCTCATTTTTGTGCCGCCGATATCCACGCCGATGGTATAATTTTTAGTTACTTTATTCATAATCGTTTACTGTCATCGCGAGGAGCTTTGCGACGAAGCAATCTCACGCATGTCTTATCTTATTAAATTTCGCCACAATTTTATTATGATTATTTTTGCCGTTCGTGAGATTGCTTCGCTTCGCTCGCAATGACAAATATGTTTATTTAAATAAAGTCCTGGCATAATTCCAAGCCTCGGGCCGGCCTTGCTGTAATTCCCAATACCACCATTCCGCGCCCCAAAGGTAAAATTCGCGAAAACCGGCTTGGCGGCTGAATTCAATAATATTTTTAAATTTCTCGAGGTTCATGGTGCGATCGCGGTCGGTTTGGCTTAATTTTTGATACGGCTTCGGACCCCAGGGTTCGGCTTGTAATTCTATAACTATCCAATCCTTGGGCTTGGCGAAAAACCGAACCAAGTTCTTTTTAAAGCGAAAAAAGCCAGGAGCGATTGGGTAATGAATGTAGCTTTTAAAAAATTTAGAATAAGTATCCAGATACATGGTAGTGCCGAAAATATCGGCTCTTCTCGCCGCCCCCAGCCAAATAGACAATTCACCAGAATCGGTTATAACCACCGATCGAGAGTCAATCGAACGCGCTAAAATAATTTCTTGATCTAAAAATTTTTTATCAAATTTCGGACAATCGCCGAAATGCGATAAAAATGGCTCGTTCTCAATCTGCCAAGCCGTAATCTGCTTATTACCCTTATATCGCTCAATAACTTTAGTTATATAATCCAAAGTTTTATTTTCAATTTGCGCTTTCAGTCTGCCCCTGGTCCAATCCGGCAGATGGCACTCGGGCCAGCGCGGTAGACGAGCCCCAACCGCCAAAATTACTTTGGCCTGCCGCTTGGTGGCCTCGTTTATCTGCCAATCCAAATCTTCCCAGAAAAAACTCCCTTCTTGGCTTTCAACTTCATCCCAATAAGCCGGCAAGCGAATTTTTTTCACTCCTAAATCGTCAAACACTGATAAATAGACTTCTCGCCAATTAAAACCTAAGTTCTGGGCTTGTTTTTTGGAAAAAGTTACGCCATATTCCAGCTCGGCCTTCTTATAGACATGCCCGCGGCTGGCTAAAAAAATGGCAAATAAAAACAAAATTAAAACGACAAAAAATATTTTAATCCGTTTAAAATTTCTAAACATATTTATCCCAATGATGAAGTGATTGCGGGTTTCAATTAGCGGCGCCAATAATCGCGCTGATCACAAAACTGGCTATAATAAAAGCGGAAAGGATAATTATTAGGCCGATAACGCCGGCGATCAGCATCTTCTTGGCCTCGCCGATCTTTTCTTCGCTGCCGCCGGACAGCATCCATTTAAAACCGGCGTAAAGAACTATAATCACGGCTATAATCCCTAAAAACCCCAGGACTATTCTAATAATTTCAGCGATAAACCGGCGCGGATCGTTAACGCTGGGGTTGGAAGGCAAACCGGAATTATCCACGACAAGTTGTTTCCCCTGCGAGCCGCCCCAATAGATATTCGCGTCATCCACGGCTGCTAAAGCCGGTAGAGCGGAAAAAACGCAATTAACCGCTAATAAAAACGCGGCTAGAGCCATAATTTTTTTAAACATTTTTTTTTTCATAAATTACTGCATTATGTAATTATAAATGTCTTATGGAAATAAAATCTGATCACCGGTGGTCGCGCTGTGAATTTGATTAATCACGAAATTGGCTATAATATAGGCGGATAGAATCAACACTAAACCAATGATACCGGCGATCAGCATCTTCTTGGCTTCGCCGACTTTTTCTTCGCTGCCGCCGGACAGCATCCATTTAAAACCGGCATAGAGAACTATAATCATGGCGATTATGCCTAGAAAACCTAAAACAATTCTAATGGCATCAATCACTATGACGGTAATACTGCGGGGTTCCGCAGCGCCGCCATAAGCTTGGCCTACTTGGTTAAGCCCGCCCTGCTGGGCCTTGTCCCACCAGGTTCCTGCTTGGGCCTGGCTAGTAGACGAAAAGTCAACCGCCAGCGGAGCTAGAACTAAAATTACGGATAGGCCTATAACGGTTAAACTATACTTTGCCCCGTTAGATAACAAGCATCTAATGGGGTTAATAATTCTCTTAGTCATAAGCATATTATTTTGCTATAATTTAATTAGATAATTAATCAGCTTAATTCTATATTGATTATAGCTAAAATTAACAAATCAAGCAAAAAGATTATGAAATTGTCCGCCCGAGTCGCCTATAACACCCTGATTCAAATAATTGGTAAAATTGTTTCTACCATCCTAGGATTAATCGCCATTGCTATCATGGCCAGATACCTGCGCGAGGCCGGTTTCGGCCAATACACCACGATTATAACTTTTCTGTCATTTTTCGGCATTATGGCTGATTTCGGTTTAACTTTAATAACCTCGCGAATGATCAGCCAGCCGCAGGCCGACCAAGCCACGCTCTTAAATAATCTTTTCAGCTTGCGCCTAATCTCCGCCGTCATTTTTCTCGGCCTGACGCCGCTCATAGTCTTTTTCTTTCCTTACGAACCGATTATAAAAATTGGCGTGGCCATAACTAGCTTATCCTTCTTCTTTATTGCTTTAAACCAGATCTTGGTCGGTTTTTTCCAGAAAAATTTAACCATGACCGTGGTTTCGGCCGCCGAAGTTATTAGCCGGACGATTCTTTTGGGCGGTATTATTTTAACGGCTTGGCTCAATCTAGGCCTCTTAACTATCATGGTAGCCACGGTCTTATCCAGTGCCGTTAGCTTCATCATGCATTATTGGTTCGCTCGCCGTTTTATTAAAATAAAATGGCAAATTGACTTAACTGTCTGGCGCGAAATTATTAAAAAATCATGGCCCCTAGGGCTGACTATCGCTTTTAACTTAATCTATCTTCGCGCTGACATATTAATTCTATCTTTGCTTAAAAGCCAAAACGAGGTCGGCCTTTACGGCGCGGCCTATAAAATAATTGATGTTTTGACCTCTTTACCATTTATGTTCGCCGGATTAATCCTGCCAATCTTAAGTCTAGCTTACGCCAGTAGCGACACTAAACAATTTAATAAAGTCCTGCAGAAATCTCTTGATGTTATGTTCCTGCTGGCCATACCTTTAATCATTGGCGCCGAACTGGTGGCTAAGCCCTTAATCATCATGGTGGCCGGTAATAATTTCGCGGCGGCCGGCGGCATCTTAAAAATTTTAATCTTAGCGGTTGGTTTCATTTTCATCGGCTGTTTGCTGGCCCACGCGGTAATCGCTTTAGATAAACAAAAAAAGGTGATCGGCGCCTATCTTTTTACCGCCCTGACGGCGCTGGCTGGCTATTTAATCTTTATTCCATCATATTCTTATTACGGAGCCGCTTGGGTAACGGTTTACAGCGAACTGGCTATCGCCGTATTCTCTTTATATATAGTCATGAGATACAGTCAATTCAAACTAAATCTAAATATTTTATTTAAATCAATCCTGGCCTCTGGCGTTATGGCATTTTTTACTTATTTATCGCTTAATCGGCTAAATTTACTATTAATAATCCCGCTCGCTTGCCTAATTTATTTCGTTTGCTTATACTTGTTTAAAGGCATCAGCCGGGCGGATCTAAAAAATTTAATAACTAATGAGTAGCTATGCCCATAAAAGCCTTAATCATTAACTCGGCAACCGATAAAAATTCCCTGCTCACGGCTATTTTTAAAGAATTGGAGAAAAAAAACTTTTCCTTTAGCTTATGGTCGTCTAAGCCGGCGCTAATCAACCAATTTAAAAAAAAATTTTGGCCGGCTAAAAAAATTTTTCTCGGGCCAGATCTAAAAAACCGGTTAAACATAATAAGCTTCTTGGCCATTCTATCATCAACCCAACTTAAACTTTTAAGTTCTTTAATTAACTTAAAAATTAGACGCCAAGTTGACTTGATTGTCTGTCTGAATCTTAACGAAAAAATTATTGTCACCGGCCCAGCTAAACTCCTGGGAATAAAGGTCTTATGGCTTGAAGCTCCGGATTTAAACTATCGGCAAATTAATAAATTTTTACTTTGGTTATATAAAATAAATTGCCAATTTGCCCAAACAATCGCTTTCAACAATTATGCTAAATTGCAGCTAACCCGGCTCGGTCATAACGAAAATAAAATTAAGATAATCTCTCCCGGCACAAAACTAAACCAATATCAAGAAAATATTTTTAATAAATTAGCGGTCTTGGGCCAAGCAAATTTTCACCGTAAATATTTTACCGTCGGCGCCATCGCCACCTTAAACCACCAACAAAAAATTGAGACTATCTTTCAGGCCATAAAAATTTGCCTGCCGGTAATACCTAATCTTCAACTGATCGTCATCGGCGAAGGCCAAGAAAGAAAAAATCTCTCTTGGCTCGCGAAAAGAATGGGAATTGAGAATTTAGTCTGGCTGGTTGGAGAACAGGAACAACTGAAAAAATGGTTGCGCGGCTTTGATATTTTCTTGGCCGCGAGCGATTCTCTAAAACTTGACGATTACGGCAACATCTTAGAGGCCATGGCCGCCGGTCTGCCGGTGCTCGGCCCGAGAAATATCGGGCTGGAAGATCTGGTCGTGGAAAACAAAACCGGTTCCTTGATTGAATCGGACAACAGCGAAATGCTGGCGCGCCAAATTATTAAACTACACCAAGATAAAAAACTGCGCGCGCATCTTGGCAAAAAGGGGTTGGAGCGCGCCAATCAACTTTTTACCTTTGCCAGAATGGTAACGGAATTAGAGCAGGCCTTTAAAGTAAAATAGGAATTGCCGGACAAAGATTTTGGTTTTTCGCTTAAGACGAAATTTGGGCGATTTTTTAAAAAAATCGCTACAATTTCGTATGCGCTCAAAACCAAAATCTTTGTCCGGCAATACTAAATAATTAAGTAGAGAATTATTATATGATCATAAAAATTACCAAAAAAACCGCCGGCTTAAGGCTAGACAAATTTCTGGCCAGCAGCCAAACAATCTGGGGGAAAAATCAGCTCTCCCGCAGTCAAATCCAAAAGCTGATTGAAAAAAATGTCATTAAAATCAACGGCCTGCCCACCCTAGCTCATGCCTGGCTAAAGTCTAGCGATATAATTAATGTCCAAAAAATTCTGGCGAAAAAAAATCAGCGCAGCCAAAAGGCAATCCCTAAAACCGCGCCAGAGCCAAAAATTGAGATTATTGATGAAACCGCTGAACTGCTAATAATAAATAAACCGGCCGGTTTAATCGTACATGGAACGGCTGGCGATACTTTAGCCGATTGGCTTAAAACCAAGTACCCGAAAATAAAAACTATCGGTGATGATCCAGATCGCCCTGGCATAGTTCATCGTCTGGATAAAGAAGTCAGCGGACTGATGGTTATAGCTAAAACCCAAGGGAGCTTTAATCATCTTAAAAAACAATTTCAAAGCCGAACCATAATTAAAGAATATACGGCCCTAGTTCATGGTCAAATTCAAAGGGACGCGAGCACTATAAATTTTCCAATTCAACGATCCAGCGCTGGTTATAAAATGGCCGCTCTGCCGCTAACAACAAAAGGCGAGCTGACAAACCATGGCCGCTCGGCTGAAACAGAATTCCGGGTTATAACCCGGCTGATAAATTATACTTTATTGAAAATAAAAATTAAAACCGGCCGCACCCATCAAATCAGGGTTCATCTAGCCGCTTACGGTCATCCGGTGGTGGGCGATAAAATCTATGGCACGGCTAAAACCAAGCGCCAAAACAAAAAATTAAATCTAAACCGAGTCTTTTTGATCGCCGACCATCTATCTTTTACCGACCTGGCAAACAAGCAAAAAGATTTTAAAATTAGCTTAACCGAAGAGTTAAAAAATATCTTGAAAATCGTTAAATAAATATGAAGAAGCTAGGCAAGATAGTTGTGATCGCCGCCCCAACTGGTGGAGGTGAAAGCACAATTACTAATGAAATAATTCGCCGTTTTCCTTCGTTTAAACGATTAGTAACGGCCACTACCAGAAAACCCAGAAACAACGAAAAGTCTGGAGTTGATTATTATTTTCTTAGTAAAAGTAAATTTAAAGCGGAAATTGCCAAAGGAAATATTATTGAACATACTTATGTCAAAAACCGCCGAGCATATTATGGCAGTTATAAATTCGATTTAGAAAAAAAACTCAAAGATGGTTATAATGTCATTATTAACCCTGATGCGGTCGGCGCTAAATATTACAAAAAAAATTATCAAGCGATCACTATTTTTATTAAACCAGATTCTCTAATTAGCATTAAAAAAAGGCTAATTGCCCGAGATCTTAATATTAAACCGACCGAATTAAAACGACGTTTAAAAAACGCCGCCAGCGAAATAAAAAATGAGTCGCATTTTTATAGTTTTATCGTCATAAATCGTCAAGGAAAACTCAACCAAGCCATTAAAGAAGTGATTAAAATAATAAAAAAGGGGTTAGCGAAAGAAAGTTGACAAAACCTAATAATTATTATAATATTATATCATTATTAAATATTGACTATATTTAAAATAGAACTCTAGCTGTTCTATTTTTAAATACTGAAAATCATATGGCGAAAGAAACAACCGCGACAAAAATTGATCCTAAAGACTTAAAACCCGGCATGACCGTCAGAGTTTATCAAAAAATTAAAGAACTTAACGCTAAAGGCGAGGAAAAGGAAAGGGTTCAATACTATGAAGGCATGATTATCGCCAAAAAACACGGTAATGAAACCGGCGGCACGATAACGGTCAGAAAGATCTCCGACGGCGTGGGCGTGGAAAAAATCTTCCCTTTGAATTTACCATCTCTAACGAAAATTGAAATCAAAAAACAAGTTAAGGTTAGGCGCGCCAAACTTTATTATCTGCGCAATTATAATAAGAAACTTAAAGAAATAAAACTTGCCTAAATTCCGGCCGAGGTGGCGAAACTGGTAGACGCACCAGCTTGAGGTGCTGGCGGGGGCAACCCCTTGCAGGTTCGAGTCCTGTCCTCGGCACCAGACGCGGACAATTAGCTCAGCTGGTTAGAGCACCTCGTTTACACCGAGGGGGTCGTAGGTCCGAATCCTACATTGTCCACATGAAATTTTCTTCCGTTTCAAAAAAACAAACTTTTAACTTCGCTAAAAAATTTTCCAAGCAATTAACCGGTGGCGAAACGCTCGGCCTGATCGGTAATTTGGGCACCGGCAAAACTATTTTTACTAAAGGTTTAGCCGCCGGCCTAGGCGTCAAAAAAAATATCACTAGCCCAACTTTTGTTTTAATGAAAATTTATCCGGTCACTAAGCACAAACAAATTAAATTATTAGCCCATCTTGACGCTTACCGAGTTAAATCAGCTAACGACCTGATCACCATCGGCGCCAAGGAATACTTCAATCGCCCGGATACGGTTACCGTAATTGAATGGGCGGATAAAATAAAAAGAATCTTGCCCCGGAAGACAAAATTCATTACCATTATTTACAAAGATAACTCGCGAATTATTAAATTTTAATTAAGGTTGTATGTCGTATGCGGGTTTTGTTTTTGAGCGCATACGAAATTGTAGCGATTTTTGAAAAAAATCGCCCAAATTTCGTCTTAAGCGAAAAAACAAACCCCGCATACGACAACCCACAAACTACTATAAACTAGAGCGCCAATCAAGCGCTTTTTTTATTCAAAATAATTATCAATAAAATAACGCCGGTTACGATCATGGCATCGGCCAAATTAAAAACTGTAAAATATTTCAAATCCAAATAATCTATGACATAGCCATATTTAAGCCGATCTAATAGATTGCTGCCGGCGCCTAGGATTATTAAACATAACGGGGCCAATCTATCATATTTATGCTTAAACCAATAAAACAAGCCTAACGACACCAAGGCCAAAATAATTAAAATCAATAAAATGACTAAGACTTGGCCGGCCAACGGCAAAGAGAAAGCAATATTATAATTGGCTTGATAATTAAATTTTAAAATTTCTCCAATTAAATTAAATTGTTGATCTTGATTAGCCGGCGCTAGAACTTTTAAGCAACGGTCCAAACTGACAAAAAAAATAATAGCCATATAAATTGCTATTATTTTTTTTATTCCGTTTAAAATCCGCATGGTAATTTAAGCCATTTTCTGCAACTTAATTTTACAGTCAACGCAAGTATTGGCCACTGGCCTAGCCAACAAGCGCTTTTCGCCGATTTCTTTTTTACAATACTTGCAAATGCCATAAGTGCCTTTACTAATTCTTCCCAGGGTATTGTCAATATCCCTAAGCGTGCTTTCCAATATCTTCTCCGTAGCTAAGTTGGTGGTATACTCATCAATCTCTTGCACATTCTCATCGCTCTTGTCGCCATAATTGGGAAACTTAGCATGATGTTCATCTTTTTCATGGGCATCACTCTTAGTAAAACTTTTCAGATCTTCCTCAATTTGTCTTTTTCTGGCCAGCAGGCCTTTCTTAATTTTGGCTATTACCTTTTTATCCATATAGTTCTTTAAATTAAAATATATTCCTGAATAGCAGAAATATGAGGGGCTATCGCCGAATGCCGTATTCGGCGATAGCCCCTTACATCTATAATATACCGCAATTAAAGCCATTTGGCAAGCTTTTCTCCAAATTTAAAAGCGGCCCAGAACGGGCCCCTTTTTAATATAAAATTAATATATAGGCCGTAAACTGAGCCGCATCCCCAAGGATTCATTTCGTCTCCATCCGCTGGATAGATAAGAAAATCCCTAGTCCTCGAGGTTCTGGCTTTTATTGTTCACTTGAAAAAAGCGATTTTCTACTGGCTATTGGTAAACCTCCGATTTTTTTATGGAGACCTACCTTTATTTTGTTTTTGTTTTTTTAATTGCCATGTGAACTCTGGCAGTTAAGCTGGTAGAAAATTGAAAATATCTCCCAAATACAATTTCGGAAATATTTTCATGAAAATATTATTAATGTCCTAATGTAAATATACCACCAAAAATTAATAATGTCAATAATCGGGCTAATTATATATAAATTACTAATATTAAACAATTTTATTCTAACAAAACGATAAAATAAAACTTAAGTCCACAGAAATGTAGACTTAAGTCGTGATTTTATCCACACAATCCACTAGTTATCCACAGATTTCCTAATATTTAAGTCCACGATAGCGTGGACTTTGGCTGTTATCTATAATTCTGCCATGGAAATTACTAAAAAAGTAAAGTCCACATTATCCTAGACATAAATAACTTAAATTCAGAGGCCTGGGCGGGAATTGAACCCACGTATAAGAGTTTTGCAGACTCTCGCCTTACCGCTTGGCTACCAGGCCTAATATTTACTTAATTTCCAGTTTATCTTAATTAAATATATCAAACATTATCGCTTAAAACAAGCCCATGGCGGCCATCATAAATATGAATTCAGCCCATAAACAAAAAACACCTCAAAGAGGCGAGTTCTATAAACAACCAGAATCAAGCGCTATTTACTTTAGAACCTCTATTTTGGCTATTTTAACGCCAAAATTCACAGCGTCAGGCCTTTCTATCATCCAAACATCAACTCGGTTGGAAAACCGTCTATTCATTCGGTCGCGCACGACAAAGACTCTGTTGCCAAATAACTCCGGAATCTTAACTTTAGCGCCAAAGGGCAAAAAGTTAGCCGCGATCGTATCTTCCACGCCATAGTCGCAAACATTGAAATTATTGGCAGTAAGGCAAGGCGAATCATCGGTTTGGCCAACCTCTGAATTATAGGCGGTAATAATGAGATGTTCTGACCATTTTATGCCTACATTATCGTTGGCCGGTAATTTTCCATTAAATTCCGCGATGCTTAATAATACTTCCTGATTTATGTCGCCTTCTCCGCTAATAATAGTTCCTTGATCCTGACTGACATCAGCTACCTCAACCGCTTGATTGGCCATGGCCGGCAGGGGAAATAACAAAAAATCAAAAAATAAAACAAAAACCAGAAGAATAATAATTTTCTTGGCTTGCTTTAGAGAGATAATTTTTCTATGATTTCTCTTCAACGGATCCATATTGGCCAATTTTAAATAGTTTACTATATAAAAATCCCTATCCTGTCCTCTTGAGGATTATTAGATAGGGATTTTCTTGTCTGATACTATAAGCTTATCATAGAAACGGCCTGCGGTCAACCTTTGAAAATAACCGTCTAATTAAATAGTTAAATTTTACCTAACATTAGATAAATATAACATAATTTAAGCTTTTAGCCGCCTATTAAGAACCAAGATGACTTGCTTTTTTATAAGCTTTATGCTACTATATTAAATCGCTCCTTTTAAAAATTCTTTCCCAAACTGACCGAATAAAGGACTATTTTTCTCTAGTTATCATAAACAACCACCTACCGGCGGCCATAAAGTAATACTATGTAAACGATAACAGCTAAGTAATCCTTCATGCGGTCAGTTTGGTTAACAACAAAACACAGAACAACAGAAACGGAACAACAAATGAAAACAAACATCACAGTAATTGGGGCAACCCTAATGGTTGCCATCATCGGCACAGGGTGCGGTACTTTCCGCGGCCACAAGCAGCCGACCAGGCCTCCGGTCCAGGTCGCCCCTGCAACTCCAGCGCCAGCACCAGTCATTCCGGCCACAGGTCCACAATATCTGTTTCTCAACGCCGGGCCGACCAGCCAGGGCGGTAACGCCACTCCCCAGACCGTGTCGTTCGACACAACCAAGTGGACCGGGATGGTTGGAGGCGTTCCCTGTCTTCTCGGGAACAAAACCAGCGATGTGATCACCCTTAGCATCAGAAACAACAATGGGGACACATTCACAGTTGAGTTAGGTGCGGGAGGCACCAACCGGGTGTACAACATCATCCCCGGGGTGTATACGTACACCTACTGGACTGACAAAAATCCATCGGAACAAACCAGCCGTCGGCTGGAGGTGTACAAGAACCCATGCCACACTCTCGACGGCGTGGGATCGTATCACGCCGTAGTCATCTTCCGCCCGTAACAAGGCGAGGGCTCGCGGGGGCGCTTGAGCACAACAATGCCGGCGCCCCTTTTCTTTCCAAAACAAAACATCTAAGCGAAAACAAAATCATGAAAAACAAAATCACAGTTCTGGCAATAATGGTTGGATTACTCGCTCTCGTCAGCGGCTGTGCGCTCTACAAGAGCGAACGCCAATACGACCAGGGAGAGTGGAAGGGCTGGGCCGGCGGCGAAGAAGTCGCTCGCACAAAACAAGACAAACTGGCTCTCGCCAAGCTACAGGCCACGCCAGTACAAACGCTGGTGACCAACGGAGTGTCGCAGGGATACCTTGGCGTCATCGCCAATATGAGCACCTATCGCCGGCTGCTGTTCAAATACATCGGTCCGGAAACAGGCATCGAATATCTCGGGCCAGGCCAGCAAATTGAAAAATATCTGCTGCCCGGGCAATACCAGGGAGAAATCTTCTACGGAGGGGAGAAGGTGGGATGGCTCACTTTCAAATCTGAACCGGTGGTAAAAACCTTCTTTGGGAGGCAAGTCCACTGGATGTTTTTCTCGGAGTGGTAGCAAGCTCCGGAGAAAACTCAAAAAGCGTACCTACGGGCACGCTTTCTTTTTATATCAACAAAACACTAAAATAATATAACTAACCTCCCCCTGCTGAATTTCCCCCGCCCCCGGGTAAACTGCTAAACACAAAATAGGTGATTGAATAAGCCGCGATAATGATAATTAAACCAATAACCGCCCGAGTTAAGGTTTGTTTTGCTAAAGTCACTTTTTCCTCATCGCCGCCGGCCGTCATCCAATTAAAACCCGAATAAATAATTAAGACTATAAAAATTATGCCTAAGAGGCCCAAAAAGGCGCTGACCACGACTTGTATAATGCCGGCCAAACTATTTTGCCCGCTCGGTACAGTGCCCCAGGCCTTGGTGCCGGCCGTATTCATCTGATTTCGTAAATTCGTTTGCGTGCTAGCATTACAGAGCGATGAAAAAAATAAAAAATTAAAAAAAACAATGATTACCAATAATCCGCTAAAAATACTTATCCTCCGTAGCTTTAGCGAAGGGGGGAATTTTAGATATTTTTTGGACATAACTAATTTATTATACCTGTTCCGACGAGCAACCTATCAAACACCCAATAACTTACGGCATAAGCGCCAATGGTAATAATCAGGCCAACAATTGCCCGCTGGATCGTGTCCTTAGCTTTAGTTACTTTCTCTTCATCGCCTTGCGCGATCAACCAATTATAGCCCGCATATAACATATAGACTAAAAATAACACGCCCAAGAGCCCTAAAAACGCCTGAATCACAATGCCAATAATACTGGCTAAGTCATTATTTTGACCTATGGGCTGATAAGGCGCGTTGCCAACTGTACCAACAGTTTTTAAATTATTAGTAGCCGAGCTCTCGGCCAAAGCTAAAACCGGCAAAACCAGCAGCGTTATTAAACAAACTGAAACTAAAACATGTTTAAATATTTTTTTCATACACTCCCGTTTTATATTATTAAAAATATTAACCTCCTGGTTGATATATATTTGGAGATCCGCCGCCCGCTCCCTTTAAAGTCCCTTGTTCTATCCCGGACATAACGAAAATGCTGATAGCGTAAGCGGCGACAATTATAATCGCGCCAACGATGGCGCGCTTTAAGGTATCTTTGGCTTTGGTCACTTTTTCTTCTTCGCCCTGGGCCGTCAGCCAATTATAACCGGCGTATAGTATATAAACTAAGAGTAGGACGCCGATAATGCTTAAAAAAATATTTATCACGGTTTGGACTAAAATTAACGCTTTGTCGTCTGGACTATCTAGATTATAGCCAGCGGTTACGCCAACATTCTGAGCATCTTTACTTATATTATCCAGCACATTATCTTTTAAAAAATTTCCAGCGCTGGAAAAATTTACTGCCGAGAACATAGCTAATAAAATAACGGCGGCTAAAATTCCTATTTTAATGAATCTCTTAAAACGCATAAAGATTAGAATAATTTCCTAGTATAATAATCGAACAAAAATGAACCGCCAAGCCGCATAAGCGCCGACAACGATTATAATACCAATAACAGATTGAATAATAATAGTCTTGGCTTTGCTGACTTTTTCTTCATCGCCGCTGGCCGTCATCCAGTTATAGCCGGCATAAATCATTAAAACCAAAAAGATTATGCCGATTAAACCCAAACCGATACTGATAACCGTGCCAATAATAACATTTAAGGCATTATTATCGGTAATTTTAACATACGGCCCTTTATCGCTGGCGATGTTATCTATGGTTTGAAGCGCCGGGAAATTTGGCTCGGCTAAGATCATCTGCGGCACTGCCAGGGCAACCATTAAACCAACAGCTAACATTAATTTTTTATATTTTTTTATCATGTGGTTTTAAAAACTACGCCGCCAACAACCGCAACAATAATCCTAACCATGGCATAAGCGGCCAAAACAATTATCAATCCGATAATAGCGTTGGTCAAAGTCTGCTTGGATTTTTCCACCCTCTCTTCATTGCCTCCGGCCATCATCCAATTATAGCCGGCGTAAATCGCTAAGACCAAAAAAATTGCTCCCATCAACCCCAGCGCCATGGTTAAAACCGTACTGACTATAATTTCAAAAGTAACGCTGGTATCAAAGCCCCCACCTTGAACCGCTACGGCGTTTAACGGTTTGCCGCTATTGGAATCAAAAGCATCTTTTAAATTCAAATTGTTGCGTGATTCTGGCAGGGTGGTACCTTCATATGGCCTGGGTTCATCGGCCAATGCCGGAACAACAAAAAATGTCGAAAAAACCGCCAATAAAAACAAAACTAAAAATAATCTAACTATAATCCTGTCATTGATCCGGTGGTAGCGAGTTTCCATAGAGGTATAATTAATTTAAGAATGGCAAAAGCCGAATAGGCCACGATTAGAGCCATTACGGTATTTTTAATTAAATCTTTGGCTTTTTCTACTTTTTGCTCATCGCCCCGCGCCGTCATTAAAGTATAGCCGGCGTAAATGAAGATGATTATACCGGTCACGGCTAAAAAAATCGGCGTTAGGGTGCTACCTAAGAGCTTAGCCAAGAAATTAGCCGGGTTGGCCGCTCCGGCCGCGGGATAGCCGGCCACATCAGCGGTGTTTGTCAAACCATTAGTGAATTGGCTGGCTGAAATCGGCATAGCCGAAATAATAAAAGCGAAAAGTGCGATTAGTATGATAAATATATAAAGCTTTTTCATAAACGAGATTCACTACTTGGGCATGCCCAGCGCTTCACTAAAAAGCCGAGCAGCCAAAGTAGTAATGGCATAAGCGCCTAAAATAACCAGCAACCCCAGAACGGCGCCAAAAATTGTTTCCTTGGCCTTGGTTATCTTCTCTTCCTGGCCCTGCGCCATCATCCAGTTAAAGCCCGCATAGAGTATTAAAAGAAAAAAAATCACCCCCACCAAAGCTAAAACCGCGCCCACCACGCCGCCGATAATAGTTGGCAGATTGGTCTGACTGGCTTTTATGCCGCCTTTTTTCGCCGTATTATCCAAGCCGCCCAAGGCGTTATCAACTCCCGTACCAGCTAAAACCGCCTGTCCGGCCATTAAAAATAATAAAACCATGATTAGGCCGGAGAGAATTATTTTATATTTTGAAGTTAAAGACATAGAAATTATCTGTCATTGCGAGCCGCCCTTGTACTCAAGGCGGCGCGGCAATCTCTGGTTAAAAACGCCTTACCAATCTAAAGACAAATCTCTCCAAACAGAATTTAGTTTGTTAATCAAGGCTTTTCTTTATATTTGTTTTTCTTTCTAACCAGAGATTGCTTCGTCTGCCTGCTGGCAGACTCGCAATGACAATTTAAGTATTCCGCTACTCTAGACGCGAACTAAGCTCCCGTTCAGAGCAGCGGCCCCCAAGGATTTGAGGACGCGCTTTTCTTAATACCGGTATTAAGAATTATTAAATTGTAGCAGCAATCAGTTGATTCAAAACAAAGGTCGCGATGGCCCAAGAGGCCAGAATAATCACCAAACCGATCACGCCGGCCGTAATTAACTTCTTGGCTTCGCCGGTCTTTTCTTCATTGCCTCCGGCCGTCATCCATTTGAAACCGCCGATCAAAATTATCACTACGGCGATAATGCCTAAGAAGCTTAATAGCACATTAATAACCGAAGCCACCATAGCACGCGGGTCTTTATTACCCAACTCAATTGTGCTGGCTATGCCGGCTTCATCCGCACTATTTGCTGCATCTCCCCAACCGGTAGTAACGGCTTGAACCGGCAGAGCAACTACAAAAGCCGTTGTTAGAATTAACATGGCCATGGCTAAAACCATCACTGGTTTCATAAATTTTTGTCTCATGTTTCACCTCCCATCTATATAAACACCAATACCCATGAATCAAAATAAATTAAATCCATTATATTAGTGTCTGTTAAATATAAAGAGTTATCAACCTTTATTATATTTTACCATAAACGGCAAAAAAAACCAACACCCTTAATTACATATTCGCCGTTATTACGGTTGCTAATTTCAATACCCTTTACCTTACCCTTGAACTCCTACCAATTTTTTTTATCTCCTAAACAGGATACCATCGCGCTGTCAGCGCCAGTAGTTATGAGTTTGTCCCATTCTGTCTTTTTATCATCATTGAACTTTTCGTAAGCGGCAGCAATGCATAGATCCCTCTGATTCGCATACTGTTCCTGTTCAATATACCTTATAGTTGAGTTATTGTATTGGTTGCTTTTCGCTGTCATACCGTCAGTGATAGGAATATTATTCATGGTGCTGTATTGAATGCGAGCGCCTCTTTTATTATCTTTACATTCCACGCCTTTTACGCAAGACACCTTTTTATTATAATCATTATTGCAGTTTCTTATTGTATTGTCTCGGGTTTTCTGAAAACTATCAACTACTCTAGTGCCATTAATAACTTTAGTTTTATATGTTTGCATCAGGCCATTCATAGTGGTAATCCAATTTTTTGAGCAAAGATCATCAAATCTGTTATTCATAGCAGATTGAATTCCCTCTTTATCCCGATTGTTTAAAATTACGCCGTTAGGGTCGTTTGCGGCAATATTCTTGAATTTACCTTTAAACCAAACTAATATATCTGCCGGATCGGTTAACTCATATATTTTCTTACCGTCAACAGTCTCGGTATTAACCATTGTCTTTGTAATCTTAGGAGCGGTAGTGGGCGGAGTAGTGGCCGGAACAACGGCATACTCTTTTATTATGCAGTCATACACGCCTTGCGCGCCGGACTTGGCGTTGGAATTTAAGTTATTATAGCGGTTGCCCATGGCATCTTTAAATAATTTCAAAACTTCCTGCGAATTTTTTAACTCCGGCGGTATAATTTTGAAGGCGGTTGCGCTATTAGCACAGTCTAACGAGTCTGTACTGCCTACAACGCAAACTTTAATATGATATTCTGTCCCCATCACAAAGCGGCCGCTCTGAAGACTGCCAACTTTCCAGGAGAAAGCGCAACCGGTACCATCTTTTGGAGTGTTGCACAAAACTCGCGTGGCGATAAGCCTGGTCTCCGCGCCGGCAAAAATTGAAATATTAAATCTAGGCACAGCTACTGTACCGCTATATGTCCAAGTAATGGGTTTGGTTGTCTGATAATTCAGTTTGCCATCGGCGGGAAAATCAACATTGACATTAACCGCCGCCTGGACGCTGGCTGCCAAACAAAAAACAAAAACGGCCAGCGAACAAAATAACAAAATTTTTTTCATAATTTTCGCCGCAAAGCCCAAAATTTTAATTGGGCGTTTGCTTAAATGTATTATTGCTTATATTATACCCCCCCCCCGA
>LCCP01000025.1 GCA_000997945.1 Parcubacteria group bacterium GW2011_GWC2_42_12
CCTTAAATTCATCTAGAGTTATATTTTTTTCTACTATCTTCATATCAATCCTCTAAATAATCCTAAACTTTTCCAGCAACTCCGGATTATTCATATGAGCCTGGGCGGTTTCTTTGCTGATGATTTTCGTATCATAAAGTTTCTTTAAATCATGATCCAAACTCACCATGCCGTCCTTAGAGCTGGTTTCAATCACGGTTTTAATTTGGGCGATTTTATTTTCTCTGATTAAATTAGACACGGCCGGAGTATTAATAAGTATTTCTCGGGCCGCCATCCGACCGCCTTTTATCTTGTTAACCAATCTCTGCGAGATAACGGCGGCCAAGGTCACGGATAGTTGCATTCTAACTTGAGTCTGCTGATAGGGCGGAAAAATATCTATAATGCGGTCAATAGTTTGCGCCGCGCTATAAGTATGCAAAGTGGCTAAAACCAAGTGGCCGGTTTCGGCCAAAGTTATGGTGGCGCCGATAGTTTCTAGGTCGCGCATTTCGCCAACCATGATGACATTCGGGTCTTGCCTTAGAACATGCTTTAGCCCTTGGCCGAAAGAGACCATGTCAGTACCCAATTGCCTCTGCGTAATCGTACTCCTATTATGCTCAAACATAAATTCAATCGGATCTTCTAAAGTAATGATACTGCAATTCCTATTTTGATTAATATAATTAATCATGGCGGCTAGGGTAGTTGATTTACCGCAACCGGTTGGACCGGTAACTAAAATTAAACCCTGCTGCAAATTCGCCAAATCATAAACCACTTTTGGCATGCCCAAATCTTCCAAGGTAGGAATTACTTCGGTGATGACTCTGGCTACTAAACCCATATTGCCTCTATCATAGAGTAGATTTACCCTGAATCTGGTTTCATCTTTATTTTCATAACTGAAATCCAGCTCTTTATCATTAATAAATCTCTGCTTTTGCTCTTCGGTCAAAAGTGAAAGAATCATTTTCTCTATTTCTTCGGCAGATAATATCTTCTTTGGTTCTATCTCAACTAATTCGCCATCAATTCTTAAGAGAACGGCGGCGTTAGCTACCAAGTGAACATCTGAAGCATTTTTTTCAGCCGCTAGTTTAAAAATTTCTTGTATGGTCATATTATTGACAAAAATTATTAAATATGCTACAATATTATATTAATTAATAATTGTTATTTTATGACTAAAATTAAAGCTTTTCTAAAGAAATTGGCCAAAAAACTGAAGAATAATAGGGGCTTTAGCTTAACCGAGCTGATGATCGCGACCAGTATTATCGGTTCTGTGGCTACTTTAGCCGGAGCGCAGATTGATGATATCTTACCTCTAGCGCGCGATGCGCAACGTAAGGGGAATGTTCATCAAGTGCAAACCGCCCTGAACATCTATTATGATGACCATAATCAGTATCCGATTTCTAACAGCGCGGAACCGACGGTCGCGGGCTGGCAACTAATTAAAAATGTTTTGGAATCGCCGGCTAACATTTATGTTCCGGAAATGCCTCATGATCCGTTAGATACTGATCAATATGTCTTTAAATACTGGAGCGACGGGCAAAAGTTCAAAATTACTTACGAGACTGAAGACCCGTTAGATAAGTCGCCACAAGTCGCCTGGGGATTGTAAAATAGTTTATAAATTACGCCTCTTAGGTTCTGCCTGGCTGAGTTATATCGCGAACATAAAAAAATTTAAGATCAGCTTTAGTAAAAATTTCTCTACAAACATTTCTTTGTCTTATTACCACAGAAATTTTGTTAGAAATTTTTACTAAAGCCTTAAATTTTTTGTGGCGAGTGATATAACTCAGCCAGGCAGAACCTTTTTTATTTACCAATTCTTATTAACGAGTCCCTCGGCCGCGGCCGCGACTTGCGCTTCCTGTTTTGATGTCCCCTCGCCCTGGGAAATCTGCTCTTCATTCAAATAAAGGCCGACCACGAAATTTTTGGCATGATCCGGCCCGGACTCGCTCAAAACTTTATAATAAGGCGTGGCGCCGTAAAGCTCTTGAGCTTTTTCCTGAAACTTTGATTTAGGATCAAGATAAAGCTTATTAGTTAAAATATTATCCAACTTGGAAAGGATAAAGGTTTTAACAAACTTCTTGGCCGGCTTAACGCCCTGGTCCAAATAAATCGCGCCGATGATGGCCTCCATGGCATTGGCTAAAATATATTGCCTGGCTTTGGAATTATTATCTTTAGACTCGCCCTTGGATAAATACAAATATTTTTCTATGCCCAGTTCGTTGGCCACCGTGGCCAGCATCTTATAATTAACCAAACTGGCGCGCCAGTTGGTCAAATCGCCTTCGGGCGTATCCGAGTAATCATGAAACAGAGTTTCGGTAACGATGATTTCTAGAACCGCATCACCCAAAAATTCCAAGCGCTCGTTATGTTTTAATTCAAAGTCAGGATGCTCGTTAATATACGACCGATGGACGACCGCTTGCTTGAGAAAATTGATATCTTTGAATTTGACGCCAATCACTTCTTCTAATTGAGAAAAGTCTTTCATGAATTTAGTATGAGAACTGAAAAGGTTCCGAAAATTGTCATTGCGAGGAGCAACAGCGACGAAGCAATCTCACGTACAATCGTACAATGTGTATTATCCCAATATTCTATTTTGATTTAAACAACTCATTCGTGGGATTGCTTCGCTTCTTTCAGTCGCTCGCAATGACATAAATTTTTTTTCACTTCTCAAATTATTTGATTATTAATAATTCTAGGCAACAGCGTTAATGTCTACCGGTTTAACTTCTTTTTTAAAAGCCGGCGCCGCGTCTTTATAAATCGCGCCCAGCACGCCGTTGACAAATTTTCCGGAAGATTCGCCGCCGAAAGCTTTGGCAATTTCAATCGCTTCGTTAATCGCCACTTTAGCCGGAATATCTTTATCAAACACCAATTCATAAACGCCGATGCGCAGAATATTGCGATCCACGATGGTAATCTGATCCAGCGGCCATTCCGTGGCATACTTAATTATATATCTATCAATCTCGGCTTCATTTTTTATCACCCCGTTAATTATGGATTTAACAAAGCCATGATCATCAAACTTAGGGGCGAATTGCTTAAAATTCTGTTCAATCAAATTACTCAAATTTTTTTCCTGCTTACCATTAAAATCCCAGGAAAATAAAGTTTGCATGGCGATAGTTCTGGCCAAATGACGATTAGACATAATTTTAATTTGTCATTCTGGAGTCGAAGGCGATAAAATCTTGTGGTTATATCACAAATAATATAATAAGATGCTATCGCGGAGTTTATCCGCCTCTGGCGGACTCCAGCATGATGAGAAGCTGTTATTTCTTCTCTTTCTTAATCTTGCTCTTTATCTTAATAACTTCGCGGCCGTTATAAAAACCGCAGAATGGGCAAGCGTGATGAGGCAATAGGGCTTTGCCGCATTTCGGGCATTTGTTTAATTTTACCTTTTTCAAGGCCTGATGCGAGCGGCCGCGGCGGACCTCGCTTCTTGATCTTCGTTTAGCTGGTACGGACATAAATTGAATTACGAATTACGAATTACGAATTATGGGGTTAGTTTCCATGATTCATGAATTTCCGCCAATGGCGGATCAGTCTCGGGCTGACATCATTCTATTAATTAATAATTTAACTTTATTATAACTTAAAAACTTGGCTAAAGTCAAGTTAAATAATCAGCATGGCATCGCCGTAGCTGTAAAAGCGATATTTCTTCTTGATCGCTTCTCGGTAAGTATTTAATATTTTCTTTCTACCGGCACTTCGACTTCGCTCAGTGCAGGCAAAAGCGGATACCAACATAAGCAACGTTGATTTTGGCAAATGAAAATTAGTTATCAGCGCGTCAACCGCTTTAAATTTAAATGGAGGATAAATAAATATATTGGTCCAACCAGAATAATTTCTGTCATAGCGAGAAGTTCCGTACTCGGGGCGACGAAGCAATCTCTGGTCAAGCGCCGAGTACATGAGATTGCTTCGTCGCCGTTGCTCCTCGCAATGACAAAAATTGGAATAATTTTTAAACACGCTTTCCAGTGTCCTGGCCGAGGTCGTGCCCACGGCGATTATTCTCCCGCCCTCGCTTTTAGCTTTAACAATGTTTGCCAAAGTTTTTTTACTAACTTCCAGCCATTCAGCGTGCATCTGATGCTTGGTAATATCATCAACTTTCACCGGAGCGAATGTTCCTAAACCAATCCGTAAAGTTACATAGGCAATTCGCACGCCCTTATTTTTTATTTTTTTTAAAAGCGCCGGCGTAAAATGGAAACCGGCGGTCGGCGCGGCCACCGAGCCAAATTTTTTATCATCCGCGTACACGGTTTGATAATTCTTGCTTTCTTGTTTTTTTGCTTTCTTGTTTTTTGGCCTCTTAATATATGGCGGCAGTGGCACTCGGCCAATTTTTTTTACTATTTTCAGAAAACTCGCCCCGCTTTTATTAAATTGAACCTGCCAGGCGCCGTCATTATTATTCTTTAAAATTTTTGCCCTTAGTCCGCCGGAAAATTCAACGCGCAAGTCTTCTTTTCTCTTCTTGCCGCCGATCAAACATTGCCAAGTTTCTCCTGCCCCCTTTAACAAATTATCTTTGTCATTCCCGCGTAGGCGTAGGCGGGAATCCAGACTGCCCCCTTGATAAAGTGAGTTAGGGGGGTTCTTCTTCAACAAAAACACCTCCACCTTGCCGCCGGTATCGGCTTTTTTACCAATTAACCTCGCCGGCATAACCTTAGTATTATTTAAAACTAAAACATCGCCCTGACGCAAATAATTTACAATATTATAAAAACGCTGATGCTTAATTTTACCGCTTAGCTTATCTAAAACCAAAAGCCGCGAATGATCTCGCGGTTTCATGGGCTCTTGCGCGATTAAATTTTTCGGCAAATCGTAGTCAAAGTCTTTTAATTTCATATATTGATAAACCAGGGTATAACTAATTATGCAATTTATGATGCTCCTTGCTCTGTTCAACTAATCTAATAATGATATCTCTGACTTTCTCCGGATGAGGTATAGTACTAAAGGAAAACCTTTGCGCTTCGCCGGCGGTTTGCACATAAACATCGCCGAATTTAAAAACGAATTGCCAGAATCCCTTAAGTTCGCTAGCCACATCCTGGACTTGAAATAATTTCAACTCGGCGACCGTGCGCGAAAAAAAACCTTCCTGCCTAACGTCAATTATCCTTTCGCTGGTAATTAGCCAAATATCCAAATAATAATCAATAAAAGAAAAAAAGAAAAATAAACAAATAAATAAACTATAGCCGCTAACGGCCAAAACAATCAACGGGTAAGAAATCGGGCCGGCCAGCAGGTTAGGAAAAAGACTTAAGATCATAAAGAGAGCCAGCGCCGGCATAATGACTAGGGCCGCGGTTAAAACTATTTTTGTAAATAAAATAAAACCGTCTTTTCTGATAACTTTAATGATTTTTTCGCCGGGCAACCGGCCGGGTAGATTATAATTTAACATATCAGAAACTGCTCGAGCCAAAAAATTGGAAGCCGCCTTGAAGAACCGTTAAACCGACCTCCCAATCAATCTGACTCAAATATTCGTAAGATAAAAATAAAACAGCCATGGTCGCCATTAAATAAGCCATGGTAACCATAACGCTAAAAAAACTAATCTGGCCATATCTGATAATATGATAAAGCGCGATGATGCTGAAAATCAGCCAAAGCAAAATAAACAGTAGATATAAATAGAGAAAAGCGACTAGAGGGATGGTCATATTTTTATTTGTCATTGCGAGGAGCGCCAGCGACGAAGCCCACCCGCCTCGCAAGCGAAGCATTGCGGGCAGGCAATCTCCTATTTTGACTTGTCGTCCTGAACTTGATTCAGGATCTCGTGGATTATCCGTTAGATTGCGGGTCAAGCCCGCAATGACAAGATAAATTAAATTCCTCTGGGAATGACAATTATAGTATTTTAATATTTTATACTAATTTCTCCTGTCCACTCTTCTTCTTGCCCAAATGCTTATACGCCGTCTCCGTGGCCACACGGCCGCGGGGCGTGCGGTCTAAAAAGCCAAGCTGCATTAAATAGGGCTCATAAACTTCTTCAACGGTGGCGATATCCTCGGCCGTAGAGGCGGCAATAGCGGAAAGTCCGACCGGACCGCCGCCGAATTTATCAATAATCACTTCTAAAATTTTCCGATCCACCCAATCCAGCCCTAACTCGTCTACTTCCAATAACTTAAAAGCGTGGCGGCAATAAGCCAAATTTATTTCGCCGTCGCCTTCTACCTGGCAATAATCGCGCACGCGCTTTAGCAGCCGGTTAGCGACTCTGGGCGTGCGGCGCGAGCGCTTGGCGATTTCGTCAGCCGGCTCGCTCGGCAATTTAATTTTTAAAATTCCGGCGCTTCTCTCAATAATTTTCTTGATGTCTTGCGGCTCATAAAAATCCAAATGATAAGTCATGCCAAAGCGGTCGCGCAAAGGCGCGGACAAGAGACTTATTTTGGTGGTGGCGCCGATGATGGTAAAATGCGGTAAATCAAGGCGCAAAGTCCTGGCTGACGGCCCTTTGCCGATAATGATATCTAAAGCGTAATCTTCCATGGCCGGATAGAGTATTTCTTCAATGGTTTTATTTAAACGGTGGATTTCGTCAATAAATAGAATATCACCCTTGCCCAGATTGGTAAGAATCGCGGCCAAGTCGCCGGATTTTTCTATGGCTGGACCTGAAGTTACTCTAACATTAGCTCCTAACTCATTGCCGATAACATGAGCCAAGGTAGTCTTGCCTAACCCGGGCGGGCCGTATAATAAAACATGCTCCACCGGCTCTTGGCGTTTTTGCGCCGCTTCCAGGAAGATTCTTAGGTTATTTTTGATATTCTCCTGACCAATAAATTCCGAAATCTTTTTCGGCCTTAAAGTAAAATCCAGAGTTTTATCGTCAGCCGCCTCTTCCGGCGCTATTTGACGTTCAATAGGGTCTGTCATACCTTTAGTTTAACATTTTCACCCCCGTTAACAAAGGGGGCTGGGCCGCGCCCGCAACGCCTTGCTTGCGAGGCGGGCGGGGGGATTTAATCTTATTTTATTTTCAATCTTTTCCGCTCTGATAAAAATTTAAAACATAGATAAATTAATATCTATATTATACACGAACAAAATACGAAAGTCAATAATTTTAATTTTTTTACTTATTCTTTAACCTACCTGCGCGAACAGTACCACATAATTCTTGCCATATACTCTCGCGCACTTAGGGCAAGTCGTATAGGAAAAATATAATTTTTTCATTTCTCGGCCTTTACCCCTTACATACTCGGCCATTTCGCGCGCCCGCTTACCCGCGTCCTTATACGGCCCCTCAAAAACTTTAGTTAAAAAGGTTCCGGAAAGTTTAACCATCTCGGCTCCGGGCACATCGCGAGCCACATCAATATAAATATCCGCTCCCCAAAGTGATTTCTCGTCTAAAAACATTAGCTGATAATTAGCTTTAGCTCCGGCCTTTTCAATCAAGGCCAGATTCTTAACAATTTTCTTTCCCATATTCAGGGGAATATGGAAAAAACTCGCGACCTGGTCTTTAACAAAAATTTTGTCCTGCCAGGTAATTTCTTTTACCTGCCACGGCTCGGGATTAAACGGTTCGCAGCAGCCGGTGGGTTGTATAGGTTGGGTGGACATAGAGTCTTAATACTACTTAAATAATACATTTCATTAACATTTGATACTATTAACTTCACCTTGCTATTTCAAATATTTTTTTAACCAACTCTTTACGAGCATAAAAAGCTCTTGTAATCGGTCTACGCTCGCCTGTCCGAGGATTAATTCCTCCAATGCCTTTTGTACGAGCTTGCATCCATTTCCCATCTTTCCCAGTCAAGGCGCTAAAACCTTTTTTAATAAGCTTACCCCTGATATAGTCGTAATCTATTTTTATCTCTTTAATTAGATCATCATCTTCGCTGAAGTCGAGGCTTGCAACTTTGATAAGTTGCCCGTCATTAGAATTTTTACCATTCCACTTTACGGCGCAAAAAAATCAGACATACCATAATTGAAATTGTGGATATGATTTTCTATTTGTAAAGTCCAAATATTTATCATCTTGCCAGACAAGTTCAGTAAAATTTTCAAAATCTTCGCTATATCCAAGGCACATTATTTTGAGCCGATTGAATGGATTTATAAATAAAATAATTTTTGCAAAAAATGGTAAAAGTTTAATTTCCATAATTTTAAGTTAATTTATATTTTCCTCTATCTAAAAATTTCAAATAGCCTTTATCTCTTAAAAATTGTAATTGTTGTCTGATTTTATCTTTAACATGTTTGTTCTCAGGATGTTTTTCACTTAAAATATTTTCAAAACCATAAATTTCATCAAGCGTAAAATCTTTTTTGTTTAATTTATCAATACAATTCATAACATCTAAAATCCAACCTCTTAAATCAACATTGCCAGATTCTCTTAGAAATAATGTTTTTTGCCAATTTTTTAAAACATCTCCTTTATTTTCAGGCGTTCCATTTTTTATGTAAAAGATTTTTCCGCTTTGCGGGATACTTTGAAGTAAAATATTACAACCAATCCAGCCTGCTCGTCTTGCGTTTTCTGATAGTGGTTTTCTTTTTTCAATAATTTCAGGAACAAAAAAATGCTTCGGAATAACTACGAAATTTTGCACTTTATAAGTTCGTAAATCATAATTTAAAAAGAAAAAGCTTGGATTATTTGTGCTGTTTAACCTCTCAATCATTTTGCCATAATCTCCGTCAACAATTTTTTTGCCCATATCATTCTTCTTGCTTTTCAATTCATACTCTTCACGGCAATTTTCACAATAAAAATCAGCAACAGGTTTATTATTTTCAAAATCTTTAACAACACTACCACAATTAGGACAGAAAATTTCATTTTTTACCCAATCCTCAGTCATCACTCTTATCGCTTGAGATTGGCTTTTATACTGTGTAACTAAAGTTGTGTTGAAATTTAATAACATGCTCAAATATTTTAATAAATTTTACCTGCAAAGCAAAGCCACATTGATATATTGAATGATATGTTCCACTTATCCATATTGTGCCGCCTGGTTTTAGTACGCGCTTGCATGCTTCTATCCAAGAAAGATTAAATTTAAAATCTTTTTCCAGTCCATTACTAACATCCCACTGACCCTTGTTAACACTGACCATTTGTCCGGCATGACAAGTAAATCCGCCGTTTGAAAGTAAATATGGCGGATCGGCAAAAATCATATCCACAGAATTTTCTGGAATTTCCGCTAATATATCGAGGCTATTGCCGTGATATAAGGTAAAATCGCTATATTTGTAATATGGTTTTGTTTTCATAATTCCATTATATCAGAGATATTTGATAATTCAATCACTATAAACAAAAAACACCGCCCTCCTACGGTGTTTTTTGTCTTTGCTGTATTTACTATTTTCTCATTTTCTTATAAACCAACAACCCTCCTTGAGCTAATAGCCAACCGATAACAAGCATGCAGATCATTATTATCAAACTGCCGATTTCTTCATTTTTTAAATACTTCAAATTTTCCGTGGCAATAATTATAATACTTCCAACCCAGAATAATATTGTACCAATTATATAAACTACCCAAGCAGTTTTTTGTTTTAACAATGAAAATGTAAGAATAGCCAAAAAGAAAATATAAAAATAAATGAACCCCTCAACACTACTCCCCTGGTCGCAAAGCCCCCAAAACCAACATCCTCGAGACGGCCAAAAAGAATTATGCAAAGCACCTCCTACTGGAGCCAATATCAACGCCAAAACAACAGAACCGACATAGATGGATAAAATAATCAAAGCGTTTTTTAATTTTTGATTCATAAATTTTCTCTTAGATAATTAATGTCATTTATTATTATATCATATCCTGGCTGATTTAGCTGGTTTTGCCTCTTGGCCGTGTTTAACAATTTCTCTATTATATCCAGACTGCGATCAATAGCCCTGGCTCTATTGTCTTTTAAATTATTCAACTTTTTATTATACTGCTCAATTAACTTCTGTTTTTGTTTATCTGTCAATTTTCTGTCATCTTGCGTCTTTTTAATTAACTTTTCAATTAAATCTTGCTCTTTGTTAAAATATTTGGCCTCAATATCCAAGAGTCTAAAAGCGCTGATCAATAGCGGCTTATATAATTTTCCCTTTAGCCAACCGCGTTCATATATTTCTTGAATATCGCTAATTGTGCTATCAATATTGGCGATAATTTCTAAATTAATTAACGCTTGCGCTTGATTGCCGGCCTTATCAATCGCCTGAATAACTAAACTATGCTGGCCTAAAATATAATCAAATAAATCAATCGTGGTCGTGGCGACTGACTGGCCATCAATCGTTATGGTAGTTGTGGCTACACCGGAAAAATCATCGGTCGCCGTGTAATTCACAATTAAGTTATTGCTGTGTAAATATTTCTCACCCTCTATCGGCTTGCTGATAACCACAACCGGAGCAACGGTATCAACCGGCTCTAATTCGCCCAGCGGATTTTCAGATACGGCCGAATAATTTATATTAAAATCTCTTTGCTGTTCCGACGCGATGCTGCCGCTAAACTCCTGATCAGCTTGATTATTTTCATCAATCAAACTGGCGCTTAACTTATATTCTCCCTGGCTCGTGCCTTTTAGCTCAATTTTGTACTCGCCGTCCAGAGGATCGGGAATTACCGCGAACTCAGCGTCAGAGTCAAAGCCGGAATAAAACGCGCCGTTTATTTCGTTAACCGCTTGACCGCTTAAAAAGTCCTTGCCTAATCTCTCGCCGTTCGGCGCGATTATCACGAAATCGGCCGGAGAAAAAATTCTAACCACTATTATTTTTTCCGGCTCCTGAACATCGGTTATTTCTAAAGCCGGCAAACTACTCGTCAGATATTCTATCACCTGCTTTTGCGCCTTGGTCGGCAGAGCCATGTGATCCGCGTTATCAATCTTCGTGGGAATAAATAGCGACGAACTGATCTCCGGCACCGTGCCATCACCGGTTAGTCTAATTGATTCTTCCGCGTAACCATGCTTCCACATCGGCCAATATTGCTCGCCCGAGCTTAATCTAATGGCATTAATGGTATTGTTGCCCGTATCGCCGATAAAATTCATTATTCTTATGCCACTACCGGCGAACTGATTGATCTTATCTGCCAAATTAAGATTCTCTAAAAAAGTATTATACGGATAATTATTCGGGTAACTATTTTTATCGTAAACCCTAAAACTGGTTTCACCTAAATTTTGTAAATAGGCATAGTCCGGCAATAATTGTTCAACTGATACTATATTATTTTGAATATATTCAAACAACGAACTGTATCCCATGGTGCGTGCTTCCTGCGAAAAATATAATTTTACTATTTTTTCAAGAGGAGCATCAAAACCTTCTCCCGCTTCCCAAGTATAATAACTCTTCGGCGACCCCTTATGGGGCGTGCCTAAAAATACTAATTGATCAATGTCGCCATCGTAATAATTGCTTTCCGCATAAGTCCGCGCCACCAGTCCTCCCATGCTATGCCCGACAATGTCAACTTTACTGCAATTACAAATGCTTTTTACTTCATCAATTTTCTGTTTTAGCTGAAAAGCAGTTAAAGTATTGTCTTGGCGCCATTCATAGGGAAAGGCAAACAAGGTTTCGCCTTCTATATAACCGGCATTTTTCATGGCTTGCCATAGATTATCATAAGTACGAAGAATCGGGTCTAACTTCCACTCGCCATCAACCTTCCAGCTCCCCATAATCCCAGGTACTAAGATCACCGGCTCAAACTCGGTTACCAGCGGTTCCAGGTCAAAATTCAAAGTCATCTGCGAGTTAAACGGCACGGCCACCTCGGCTTGATTTTTTTCCTGGTAGCCGTCGGCTAAAATCTGAAAGTCATAATTAGTTTCTGCCCAGGTTAAAAC
>LCCP01000026.1 GCA_000997945.1 Parcubacteria group bacterium GW2011_GWC2_42_12
TGTACCACCAGAGCGCTTACGCGCGTAGGGGGATATCCCCCTACGACCCCCTTAAAAGGTAGACTGCGGCATAGACCGCAGTGTTAAATTTTTATTTATGTCAACTTAATTCTTTTATGATGCTGGCGATTAAATTTTTTAAACTATGGTCGCGGACGACAATCTCGCGATAATTGAATTTATTGTCCTGCTCTAAAAAACTGATAACCTTCTGCTCGGCATCCTCAAAATTTAAACTATAGTTTTCAACCGTTAAGATATTTTTAAAAGCTTCATTGGTGGTAACCACCGGCAGATTGCAGGCCATAGCTTCCAAGACTGTTTTATCTAAGCTGCCGGTAGCGCTGAAACTAATAAACACTTTGGCCTGCTGATAGATAGCCGGCGTATCTTTATTGGGTACCGCGCCTAGCAATTTTACTTGTCCGGACAAATCATGATCTTTAATATATTCTTTTATCCGATTAAAATAATCTTCATCGGCTAAATAGGCCGGCGCGCCGACTATATATAGTTGGCAAGCGTCAACCCTCTCTTTAATGGCCGCGAATAATTTAATAATTTCCAATTGATTTTTCGTCGGTGAAATTCGGTCAACGGTTAAAATAATCTTCTCCTTAATCGGTTCCGAGGCAGGAACGAATCGTTCTATATCTATGCCATGCCCCATGACATTAATTTTTTTACTCTTAAGGCGGAAGCTCTTAGTCGAGGCGGTAAAAATAATATCGACTAATTTTTCGGCTATCTTTAATTTCGCGTCAACGTTTTTATGCGTATACCAAAGCGCGATTTTTTTGCCTAGTATTTTCCAAAGCGGTCCGCCTAAAACAACATATTCCGGATTCATGTGTACAAAAACTTTATCATAATTCTGACGCTCCTGCCAAATATACTTATAAAAATTTATTAGATACTTTATTTTCGCTTGGCCGGTTTCCTTGCCCAGACTTAACACTTTAACATTAAGCGGCGAGCTAAAAACGCCCTTTTCCAAACAAACAACCGTAACTTTTTCGCAGCGCTTCGCCAATTCGGTAATCCAGCCAAGCATAAAACCGAGTATGGCGTCGCTACTATCAACTTTTTGCGTTAAAATTAATAGTTTCATTTATTTAATTTTTCGGCCAGCGCTTTTTGCCAAGAGGCCTTATATAAATCTAAAATCTCCGTCTTACTCGGCAGCCGACTCACAGCCATTTTAGCATGCTCTCCCAATCTTTTTCTTAAATCTTGATCTTCAATAATCTTTAGCATGGCTTCAACTAATTTTTGCTTGCCACCAACGGGAATTACCAGGCCGCTCTGTCCGTCTTGAATTATTTCACCGGCACAACCCACATCAGTCATAATGATCGGCAAACGAAAGCTAGCGGCTTCAATAACGGCCAGACCCCAGCCCTCGCTGCTCGAAGTCAATAAAAACGCGTCCGCCTTACTATAATACTCATCCAAATTATCTTTCCGCCCTAGCATCACGATACTTCTTTCCAGTCTTAAATTTAAAATTTGTTGTTTTAAGTTATTCAACTCCGAACCGTCCCCGATTATCCATAATTCCGTCGCTGGATATTTTTTCGCCACTTCGGCCATGGCGGCAATTTGCAGACCGATATTCTTTACCGCCACCAATCTACCCACGGTTAAAAATATAAATTTCCCGTCATTTATTCTTTCTTTAGTCTCTAAAATACTATTTTTTAAATTAGTAAAAATCGGCACAACCGTAAGTCTTTCCTCTTCTACGCCAAATCGGCCGACCAACTGTTTTTGTAATCTTTGACTTACACATCTAACGGCATCGGCGCGTGGTAAAATATATTGAGCGATCAGTTTTCTTAGGCCAGAAAATCTTTCAAAACCATGCACCTGAATCTCCAGTCCGACCTTGAATTTCTTCGCGAGCCTTAAGCCAATCAAAGCCAAATAATATTGATCCTGCGCGGTTATAACGTCGTAGCTCCTGTCTCGCAATAATCTTTTTGCCAGATTATAAATTTTAAAAAACTGCGTTAATTTATCACCGCCGCCAGAACCGTAAATCTTAACTTTTTCGGATAATTCAACCTGCTCATTCTTTCGGCTGGGCACAATAACCGTATATCTTTCAACCAATTCGCCATATTCAACGACCCTAACCGCTAAGGCGGAGGTTTTATCTAGAAGCGAGTTGTCCAAACCAAGAGATAATATTTTCACAAGTTTTTATAAATATTCATGAACTCGCCGGCTATCTCACTCCAGGTATGCTTATAAGAAAAATTTTTTACTTTATCTTTATATTCAAGATAATTTTTATCATCAGCCAAAAATAATATTTTATTCTTGATGTCCTCTTCGTCCAGCGGATCTATAAAGATGCCGATGGATTTAAACATTTCATAATAACCAGATTCTTCAGTCATAATAAAGGGCCTGCCGCAGCCGATGGCGTCTAGAATAAAATTCGGACTGATTTCAGATAGCGACGGTAAAATTACGGCATAAGACCCCTTTATTTCCTCTAATAATTTTTCATAGGGCCGACCTTGAATGATATTTAAACTTAATTCCGGCCTAATCTTTCGCGCTTGATTAAAAGCTTGCTTTAACCGTTCCAGGTTTTTTAATCTTATCGGCCGGCCGGCCCAAAGAAATCTTTTGGCTCTTACCGTCTCTTCGCCCGGCTTCTCCGCCGCGAAATAATTGGCTACAATGTAATTCCGCCGAGAATTTAAGCCATAATACTTTTCAAAAATTTCCTTCTGCCAAGCGGTGCTGAAAACAACCGCCGCGGACTTCCGCAGAATATATCTGGATAAGATAAAAACTATTTTTTCTTTTAAATTTAAAACCGGCTTGATATCATAGAATTGTCTTAAAGTAACCAGATTGCCGCTCCTCTCGACATATGATTCCCATAAAAAATCTCCGCCGGTGCGGATAATAATTTTTTTATTAAAAATTATAGCCGCCAGCGCCGCCGGCACGCCCACGCTAAAAGTATCAAAGGCGATTATGAGATTTACCTTATTTAAATTCCAGATAACTCTAAAGAAATATAAAATATGTCTAATGCCGATGGGTAATTTCTTTTCCATCCTATAGCTTAAAACTTCTATCTGATGGCCTTGATTTTCCAACTGTTCCGCCAAATTTTTCGCGTACTGAGCCGGCCCGCCGATATCCGGCGGATAGATACCGGTAGCGATTAAAATTTTCAGTTTACCTTTAACCGATCGATTCTCTCTATTAAAGATCAAAAGTTTATAAACAAAATAGCTTTCGCAGGCGATTAAACCGCTGATCATAAATTGAGCCAGCATATACCAAATCCTAAGACCATCAACGAAGATATACATCAGCGCGGCGTTCAGGGTGAAATTAGCCAGCGCCACGGCCAAGTACGCCCCCAGCTGCTTATATATTTGCTCTTGATCGTTGTCTCTAAAAGTCCAAAACTTCTGTAAGAAAAAACTGACGAAGAACGCTACTACAAAAGCTAAACAAGCCGAAAATAAATACCAAATGCCTAAAATATCAGTAGCAATATACAGTAATGATAGATCCGTAAAAGCGGCCGTACCGCCGGCGATTAAATATTTAATCGGCCGCTTATGTTTTACTATCTGATGTTTTAACAAATCCTTCATAATTAAACTATTACTTTTTCAAAAATCTTCTCCATTCTTTTAGCGATTAAATCCCAATCATAATTTTTTATCACCAGTTCTCTGCCGTTTATTTTTATCTTGTCGGTTAAGGCTTTATTCTCCAAATATATTTTTATTTTCTCGGCGATGCTCCCGGGATTTCTGACTTCGCAGAATAAGCCGGTTTCGCCGTCGCGTAAAAAATCAACGATGCCGCCAACCGGGGTGGCAATAATCGGCACGCCGGAGGCCATGGCTTCTAAAAAAGCATTGCCCAAACCTTCGGATAAAGACGGCCGGACAAAGACATCGGAAATTTTAAGATATTTTGGCAGTTCCTCGTGCCCGACCTGACCGAGAAAAAGAATCCTTTTCCCCAGTTTTAACTCTTGAACCAATAATTTTAAGCTGTTCTCATCCTGCCCGGCGCCTAAGATCAATAGCTTAACATTATCCGGCAAATATTTAAGCGCTTTAATAATATCATCAACCGCATTTTTTAAGACTAAACGGGAAACGGTAATAATAAATTTATTGTCCGCTAGCTTGCCTAATTTATTTTTTAAAACCAATAAATCTTCTATTTTATATTCTTGAATAAAACGCTGGACATCAACGCCATTCGGTATAATCTCTATCGTCGCTTTGGCTCCGTTGCCTCTGGCTCTCTCTTTAAGATCAGCGCTGATAGCCGTAATATAATCGGCCTTTTTAAAAACTAACAAATGCCAAGGGCGAATTAAAATTTTATATAATAAATTATTGCCCAAGACATATCTTTTTAGATGCTCTTCTTCGTCTCCTTCTTGAATATTTAAAACTAACTTCTTAGTTGAAAAAAATATTTTTAAAAAAGCCGCCGCGACCGAGGCCTGACTAGCCATAATTGACCAAATAATCTGATAATTATTTCTACCGTTTAACTTGATGGCTTTAATCAGACCTAAGATCGGTAACAAAAATTTATCCAATTTATAACCCAAGCCAACTCGATAGACCATAACCCGGCCAATCTTTTCTTGCGCTGTTAGCTGTCTTTTTATTCTGGCGGTAATCAGGTCAAAATCCCAACCCGAAACTGGTTCCTGCCTTGCCGGCAGGCAAGCGCCTTGGGCGGGAAAACCGGCCAAACGGTCGGTTAATTCTTTAACCGCTATCTCGGCGCCGCCGACTAGAGGCAAATACGCGGTGGAAAAAATTAATATTTTTTTCATTTTATTATCTCTCTAAAATATCCTATGGTCTTTTTAAGCCCATCGTCCAATTTAACTTTCGGCTGCCAATTCAATTTTTCTTTAGCCAGAGTAATATCCGGCCGGCGTTTTCTAGGGTCATCCTTAGGTAATGGCTGATAAACTATCTTTGACTTCGAGCCGGTCAAAGCAATAATTTTTTCCGCAATCTGTTTCATGGTTAATTCAACCGGATTGCCGAGATTAACCGGCCCGGTAAAACCCTGCCTACCCATCAGCTTGATTAAACCATCCGCCAAGTCAGAAACATGGCAGAACGACCTTGTCTGCGCGCCATCGCCGTAGATAGTAATATCCTTATTCAAAAGCGCCTGCGTGATAAAATTAGAAACCACCCGGCCGTCATTCTCCGCCATATTCTCTCCGTAAGTATTAAAAATTCTGGCTACGCGGATTTCCAGGCCGTGCTTACGATGATAATCAAAAAATAAAGTCTCGGCCACGCGCTTGCCCTCGTCATAGCAGGCCCGCGGCCCGATTGAATTAACATTCCCCCAATAACTTTCCTTTTGCGGGTGCTCGGTCGGATCGCCGTAGATTTCCGAGGTTGAGGCCTGTAAAATGCGCGCGCCGTGCAGTTTAGCTAAACCCAACATGTTAATAACGCCAACAGTATTGGCCTTCACCGTCCTGATGGAATTAAATTGGTAATGAATCGGCGAAGCCGGACAGGCCAAATTATAAATCTGATCAATTTTTTCCTGGGTAAAATACGGCTCAATTATATCATGCTCAATCAATAAAAAATTATTATCGGCCAGCAGATGTTTAATATTTTTTTTACTGCCGGTAAAAAAATTATCCAGGCAAATTACTTTATCGCCAGACTCAAGCAATTTTTTACATAAATGCGAACCGATAAAACCGGCGCCGCCGGTAATCAAGATTGTTGGCATAGTGTTTTACTGTCATTGCGAGCCTGCCCTTGTACTCAAAGCGGCGCGGCAATCTCTGATAAGAAAAACTAACCAATTAAACTCTAAAAATCTTTAAGCAAAATTAAACTTCTTAATTAAACATTTAATTCATTATTGTCTTGCTTTCTAACCAGAGATTGCCCGCCCGATTGAACGTCGTTCGGGCGGGCTTCGGTCGCTCGCGCTCCCTCGCAATGACAATATAATTCCTATAGCCCAATTTCTTTCTTGTAACCCTTGAGCCACTCGGACAGGTCAACCGTCGGCTGCCAGCCCAACAATTTTTTCGCTAATGAATTATCGGCTAAAGTTTCTTTAGGTTCAATTCGCGGCTCAATATGCTTAACCGGACCGCCGATCATGGCGGCTAATTCATTAACGCTAAAATTACTGCCTCGGCCGATATTAATCACTTCTCCATGACCGACTTTATCGCTCTTAGCGGCCAGAATATTGGCTCTGACCACATCAATCACCGAAGTATAATCGCGACGATTATTGCCGTCGCCGGTGATAGTCATTGGCTCATTATTTAATCTTTGACTAACAAATATGCCCATGACCAAGCAATAAGCGCCTTCTAGGGTCTGCCTTTTTCCATAGGCGTTAAAATATCTTAAACTAACGGTAGGCAGACCGTAAATTTCAGTGAATAATCGGCAATATAGCTCGCCCACATATTTTTGCAATCCGTAAGGGCTTAAAGGATGGGCCGGCATGTCTTCGGTTAAGGGCATTTTAGTTTGATCGCCGTAAGCCGAAGACGAAGCGCTGTAAACTACCTTTTTAACTTTAGCGTCCCGAGCGGCTATTAGAACATTGACCGTGCCGTTCAAATTTATATCATTGGCCGTGGCCGGATCTTCAATCGACGGTTGAACTCGGGGAAAAGCCGCCAAATGAAAGACATAATCCATGCCCTTAAATAACGGCTTAATTTCTTCTAAATTTCTGATGTCAACTTTATAAAACCGAGCTTCGGGATTTAAATTTTCTTTTTTACCGGTTGATAAATTATCAATCACCGCTACCTGATGTTTTTGTTTAATCAATTCGTCAACTAAATTTGAACCGATGAAACCGGCGCCGCCGGTGACTAAACATTTTGACATAAAATTTCGACTGTCATTGCGAGGAGTGAAGACAGATCCCTCGCTATCGCTCGGGACAGGCTCCGCAATCTCACGTATGTCTATATTTCATCAAATCTCGCCATTATTCTATTATGACTATCCTTTACTGTTCGTGAGATTGCCACGCTCCCTTCGGTCGCTCGCAATGACAATTTAACAAATCATTTATTATTTTTTAAATATCATCTCCATAGACGCCTTTTAATAAAGCCAAATCCTTTTTGCTCTCCTTAAGCAAACCGATATTCTTGTTTCGTAGATTAGTTAAAACATTCAAACCGGTCTCGTCTCCGACATAATCTTTATATAACTTTATGAAAGCTTCAAAATCTTTAATTAAGCAATCGCCGCCGGCGCCCCGCCCGCCCTTACTTAAGGGCTGAGTATGCTCAGCGCCGATTCTGGGGTCAGCCACGATCATCTGACGGATATTTTCCCAGTTAGAACCGGTTTTTTGCGACAAATCATAGAGCATATTCATGAAAATATTTTTAAAATAAAAAAAGCAATTGCCGCCGTATTTTACCAATTCGGCGTCAAGCGAGCGGCAAACAATTTCATAGGGCGCTTTAGGTAAAATATCCATAACTGCCCGCGCTTTACTTCTATAAATTTCCTTATCTTCCGGCAAACCGATTATATTTCTAGTCGGGTTAGCCGCGTCATGAGCGGCTGTATGTCTAGTCAAAAATTCCGGAGAATGCAAAACGAAAATATTGGGATTGGCTTTCTGTAAAAAATCAGTCGTGCCCGGCATAATAGTTGATTTAATCAAGGCAATTTTACCGTCGCCGACTAATTTTATCACCTGCTTTAAGACATCAATATTAAAACCTGCGGGCGTAGTCGGAGCGGGCACGGCAATAAAAACAACATCGCATTCCTTAATTTTCTTCTTATTGTCGGCGTATTCGGCGTCCAGACTATAACGGACAACGGCAAATCCGCGCTGTTCAAAATTATCAGCGTAATTCTTGCCAATCCAGCCTTGACCGATAAAACCAATTTTAAGCATAAATTTCTGCCGTCATTGCGAGGAGCGAACACAGATCCCTCGCTATCGCTCGGGACAAGCTTCGCAATCCCACGAATGTCCATATTTCATTAAATCTCGCCACTATTAATTATAGCTATTCTTTGCCGTTCGCGAGATTGTCATGGCTACGCCAGATCTCGCGTAGCGACGACCGCGCTTCCTGCGGTCGCTCGCAATGACTGTTATTCCGCCTTTATGATCGGCGAACCGACTGCGATAATATTGTAGCCGGCTTGGGCTAATTCCTGGTACTTTTGTTGCAACATCCGGCGGCCGTCCATAATAATCGTTCCTTTAGGTAAATTCTTTTTAATCAACTCTGCCAGCTCCCTAAACTGCGGCCAATCTCCGGCTATAATTAAAATTTCAATATCAGAAATGGCTTTAACTTCACTATCAACTAATTCTATTTTATCGGCCGTGCCCATATCTTTAAAATATTTTAAAAAATTATTACCAGCTGCCGGGTCATAGCCCTTTATTTGCCTAACGCCCGCCTCTAACAAAAATTTAGCCGTTTCTATCGCGGCCGAATTGCGAATATCGTTGGTATCGCGTTTAAAAGCTAAGCCCAAGAGAGCTGCGGTTTTACCAGCCCAGTTAAAATTCAGTTCTTGCTTGGCCCGATTTAAAAAATTAGTCAATTGTCTCTGATTAGCCGCCAAAACTTCATCCACCAAATCCGACTGGCCGCCTTGGTTTTTTAATTGATGAGACAAGGAGCGAGCGTCTTTGATAAAGCAGCTGCCGCCGACAAATAAACTATTATAAAAACCCCAGTCGCCGATCCGGCTGTCGGTGATTAAAATTTTACGAATATTTTCAAAATGCAGCCCAGAAAATTTTTCGCAAACCCGCCCGACTACGTCAAAACAATTAGCCAAGCGGTTAAACAGCATATAATTGGCCAGCAATTTACTGGCGGCCGCTTCTAGCGGATTGACTTCAAGATAATTTACATTAGGCGCTTCTATAAAACGATCATAAATATTTCTAAAAACAGCAAAATCCTTTTCATTCCAGGCGCCCACTACAATCCGCTCCGGCCTGATTGACCCCTCAATAGCTTTGCCTTCAACTAAAAATTCCGGGTTAGAACCGGTGCCGAAATTTTTCACGCCTAGCTCCTCCATTATTTCTTTCGTCCGACTGACCATTTCAATCGGCACCGTGCTTTTATTAATTATCAGAACATACCGGCTTTGCTCGCCGTTATTTCTTTTTACTAAAATTTGGGCTAAAGTTTTAGCGGCCGCTTCATAAATTTCCAGATTAGTCTCGCCCGTGCCGTCGCGCTCCGGCGTGGGCAGGCACATAAAAACCGCTTCGGCCGCCTCAACGAATTTCTCCGCTTCAGGCAAATGAAAAGTAAATTTAATCCTGGCCTGATTTCTGATAATCAGATCGCCCAGGCCTTTTTCAAATAAATAGGCCTCTATTTTATCTTTATCTTTAGAAGACAGGCTGTTAACCAGCTCCTGATTGATGTCATAGACTAAGACCTCATGCCCGCTATCCGCGCTAACCGCGGCCGAGCAAGCGCCCACATAGCCCCCGCCAAAATATAAAATTTTCATAATAGAAATTTTTTAAATTTTAAACAAAACCTTAATCCTTCCACAAATCTACAAATCTGCTACGAATATTACAAATATTATTCGCGGCATTCGCCTGCTAATTCACATCATTCGTCTTATATCCATTCGTAGTATTTGTAGCTGATTCGTAAATTCGTGGGGGGTTGATTTATCCTTAACTATAAGTTATTATTAAATAAAATAACCCAAAAGTCAATCCTAATTTTATTCGCCCCGTTAGATTGTTGAATCTACCGGGAAACAGGAAATATGTATAACAAAACATCTAACGGGGTAAAAAAAATCTTATATTTCATTACCCAGTTCGAATACGGCGGCGCCCAGCGCTATGTCTTTGATTTGGCTAATAATTTAAAAGGTGACTACGAAGTAGCCGTAGCCCTGGGAGAGCGAGGAAATAATGGAAAATTAGCCAAAATTTTAACTGAAAATAACATAAAATATTTTATCATTCCCCATCTAAAACGCAATATTTCGCCCATAAACGACATTTTAGCTTTTCTGGAAATTTTAAAATTAATTAGAAACTACCGGCCAGACATTATACATTTAAACAGTTCAAAAATTTCCATTCTCGGCTCTATAGCGGCTTTCATAATTAAATTGCGAGCTGCGAACTGCGAACTGCGAGTTTTTTACACGGTTCACGGCTGGGTCTTTAACGAGCCCTTGCCGGTTTGGTTAAAATATTTTTATTTATGGGCGGAAAAATTTACCGCGCGCTTTAAGGATAAAATTATTTGTGTCTCTGAATTTGACCGGCAGACGGCTTTACGACATAAAATCGCTCCGGAAAATAAATTAGTTACTATCCATAATGGCATCTCGCCGATAAGTTTCTACTCCGAAGAAGAAGCTAAACAAAAAATCCCCCTTCCCCCCTTTATTAAAGGGGGCTTGCTTATCGGCAGTATCGGCAATCTTTATAAGACCAAGGGCTTTAAATATTTTATCCAGGCGGCCGACATCTTAATTCACCCCGTTAAATCCGGCAAAGCCGGTGCGGAGCAATTTAACGGGGTTAACCAAGATCATCTAGTCGCCGCCTTCGTTATTATCGGCGAAGGCCCGGAAAGGAAAAATTTGGAAAACTTAATTAACCAATATAATTTAAAAAATAATTTTATTTTAACCGGCCGGATTGACGACGCCGCCGCGCTTTTACCGGCTTTTGACACTTACGTCTGCTCATCAGTTAAAGAAGGCCTGCCCTACTCCATACTGGAAGCAATGCAAGCCGGCCTGCCTATCGTCACGACCGCTGTGGGCGGCATTCCGGAAATGATTGAGGACAAAAAAACCGGCTTACTGGCTAAGCCGGCTGACGCCCAAGGTCTAACGGAAAAAATTAAAACTCTTCTAAATAATAAAGCGCTGGCTCAAGAGTTTGGCCAGCGCGCCAAAGAAAAAGCGATAACAGAATTCAGTTTGGAAAAAATGATTGAAGGTTCCCGCGCAGGCGGGAATCCAGGGATGAGCAGTAAAAACGTTTATTCTAATAACTCCTGGATCCTCGGGTCAAGCCCGAGGATGACAAAATATTATTTATTCCCCTCCTAATTTTTTAATAAATCCCTCAACCGCGGCCCTTAATGACGAGTCCAATTCACCGGCCTTCCTGGCCGATTCTCTGGCTTTTTCTTTATTGCCGGCTTGCTCATAAAGTAGCGACAGATTAACCCAGGGCTGAAAATTATTTGGTTCTAGAACGGCCCATCTTTCGCATAAGATTAGCATGTGAGTTAGATCTTTCTTCTCGTTGTAATGACCCAAAGCAATTTTTATTAAATCAACCGGATTTAAATAAGTACCGCCGTTTAAATCAAGGCATTTATCCATAGCTTGATAGCCGGTGATTTCGTCTTTTAAATAAATTGCCACTCTGGCTAAATAGCAGGCGGCCTCGGCGTAATTTTCATTCAGGCCGGCGGCATATTTTAAAATTTCCAGCGCCTTATCCTTATCATTCATGGTGATATATATTTGCGCTTTAGAAAAATAAGTCGTCACTCGGCCCAGACTGGCCTTAATTGATTCATCAATCGCCTGAAGCGCGCGGTCGGCATAAAAAGAGAACTTGCTCGGATCATCAGTATTAATCGAGGCGGCCGTATTTAGCGTTTGCGCCAATTGCATCTGCATCATGCTATCCCGAGAATTTAATTTTACATTCTGCTCGGCCAAACTTATGGCATAATCAGCAATTTGCTTGGCCTTAACTTTATCAAGCGACAATAAATTATATTGCCTGGCGTTAACGGCGTTGACTAAACTGGCGCGGCTATCCCGATCCAATCCGGTCTCGTAGCTCAAGGCCTTTTTATATTCCTCCACCCCGCCCGCGATATCGCCTTGGGCGAATTTCATTTGACCTTTAATTGTTCCGTCCAGCATCTTCAATGGCTTAATATTATACTGATAGGCGACAGATAAGAAAATCAAACCGGCGATGGCTAAAACCGCCAGATCTTTATTGGTTAAACCGCTGCCGGTAACAAACTCTTCTGCTTCACTGCCATTAACCCCGTTAAATTGCTTCGCACCGGCAGAGCCGGATTTAACGGGGTTAACCAGCCAATAAAGATAGCCGAGCGTCAGCATTAACGAAATATAAGTCACCAGCGAATCAAACACGGCTAGGTTCTGAATAAAATAAGCGACCAGCAAACAAACTAACAAAATGAATTCATTGGTGGAAATTTTATTCTGTCTCTTGCCCTTAACCAAATAATAGCCGGCGGCGATAAGAATGGAAAGATAAGTTAATAAACTAATCAGGCCGCCGGTTGAAGCAATATCCACTAAGTTATTATGCGCCCGATCAAAATAAGTTTCGGTCGGCGTGTAGCTATAAAATTTTGGATCAAAATATTTATCAAAAGAGATGGCGAAATTGCCATAGCCGGTGCCCAGGAGAATATGGTTTGGCAAATCTTTCCAGGCCGCCTTCCAAGAAATTAATCTGGTTTGAAAAGTAACCGCCTTAGCTGAAATTTGCGTTATGGTATTTAGAACCGGCGTGCCAGTTACTAATTTGCTCTGCGGAAATATAAAAATCAGAGAAATTAAAATTATACCTAAAGCCATGGCCGAAAAGCTATAAATTTTTATTCTTTTGCTTTGGCTATAGAGAACTTGCAGAATAAAAAATAATAAAAAACTTACGCCCAGTCCAACATAAGCGCCTCTGGTATTAGTTTGCCTCATAACCAAGAGCATGATGAAAGCAACGGCTAAGTAGAGCGCGCTGATAAGCCAATCCTGGCGCTTAATTTTCTCTTCGTCGCGGCGCCTAAAGAATAAAATCAGCGCAAAATAAATGTTAAAAATAACATAACCGGAAACATAAGCCGTATTGCCGATCGTGCTATAAGGAATTTTAAATAAGCTGTAAAGGGAAACGATACCAGCGGCGACGATCGAAACGATAAAGAGATTGCGCCAATCTTTAAGATTGCGAAAAACCGTAATAATAATTAAATAATATAGAAAGAAATGAAAAATATGAAACCAGCCCAGCATCCTTTCTATATCGCCCCAAAAACTTAAATTAAAATCAACGCCGAAAATCGAGGAGCCGAGCAAAGCGGCGAAAAAGGCCGCCAGGCCATAAGTAATAAAGGATTTTTTAGGCCGAACTTCCGGATATTTTACAACCAGCGCCAGCCAAAAGATCATTAAAACTTCCACTAAGATATTAAAAGCTATCTGTTTGGAGGTTATATAAGGAAAAAGCAAATTGGTAAACACCAAAAAAACCGAGATAAAACTTAAATAGATTCCGGTTTTTAAGATATTTAAATAAATCTTTAATGACATAAGTAAAGCCAATTAAAACTATCATTTGTCATTGCGAGGAGCGCGATAGCGACGAAGCCCGCCCGCCTCGCAAGCGAAGCATTGCGGGCAGGCAATCTCACGCGCTTGGTGTTTTAGCTAAAAAGTCTATTATTTACTATTTCAATATTCGTGAGATTGCTTCGCCGTCCTGATTACCGGAGCGGCTCGCAATGACAGGAAGTTTGTTTATATTAAACAAATTTTTAATTAATCTTTTCCCAAGATACCTTAACCTTGGCATATCTGGTCGCCTCGTAATATTCAACTTTCACTTCATGGCTGCCCGCGGTTATATTTCTTTCCCGATTAAATATCATTTCTCTATTATTATCAGCCCAGGATTGCAAAAAATTCTCATTATCAAAATAAACTCTAATAGCGTCATCAAAAACCGTTCTAAACTCATAATTGCCGTCTAAAAAATTACAATTGGCGGTATAGCGAATTGAAAATCTATCAAACATAGTAAGTTGTTCCGGTCCGCCGGTTCCCCAGTCAAAATCTATTGTCTTAACACTGCTGGTGGCAAAAGGCGATCCAAAAAGACTCTTATTATCAAAATATTCCGCCAGCCAAACGCAAGTTGAAGAAGCGGTGGTATCGGCCACTGCCGGACTGGTCGTGGCCGTTTCCCCGGCTAGGTTATCAGCCGTACTGGTCGCTATAATGTTGTCGGGTGTGCTAGTCGCTACCGCGCCGGTTTCCGGCGCGACTGCTTCAACGGGTTTTTGAACCTCTGAATTATCTACAATAATAATCGGGCTGGATTTTTCATCTACGATAATCAGGGCCAGGTTGCTATCGGTTATGCCCAGTCCCAGATTTCTCATTATGCTAAAAGCGTCAGCCGGTCGGCCAAGATAATGCATCTTTAAATCAAGCGGATTAACATAATAGGCCTTGCCCAGATCTTCAACTTTAAGCAATATTCTGCCAGACAATCTCGCCGGCGCGATGGTTTTAAATGAATTAAAATCTTTATTGGCTATGCCTAAACTTTGTTCTCTCATAATCTTAAAAGCGTCGGCCGGCCGGCCTAAATAAAATCTCTTTTGGCTATCCGGATTAACATACCAGGCCTCGCCATGGGACTGAACCTGCAATAAAATTCTGCCGGTTAATCTTGAGGGTAGACTTTCCGCTTGCGCTAAATTTAGCGGCAGGAGCAAGAATAAAAATAATAACAAGATTAATATTTTTCTCATACTTTTAAATTGATTATAAAATAATTTATACTCATATCATACCATAACTACCCCCTTTAACAAAAGGGGGTTAGGGGAATTTAATTTGTCCCCCTTGAAAAGGGGGATTAAGGGGGTTAATTACCTTATTTACCCCCTTACAAAGGGAGAAGGTGGGTTAAAATAACCTCCCCTACCCCTCCTTTAAAAGGAGGGCTAACAACAAAAGCCCCGCCGGAAAAACCGGCGGGGTCAAATAATTTTTCTATTTATAATGATTGGTAAATAAAATAATCTCCATCCGGCCTTTATTTAAGACGCAAATTCCACGATATTTTTTATCAATCCTAAAACTATAAAAAACCGTGCTTTTTAGAATTATTTTCTCAAAATTTAACGAGGGATGCGATAAATCATTGGCTAAAAAATTTTTAGCTTTTTCCCATTTTTCAAATAAATTATATCTATTAAGATATTCGCTTAAACGCGGTTTTATGGGCTTGACCTGGTATTTCATTTTTTTCGGTTATTTAAATAAAAATCTGACTTTTTATAACCGTCTAATAATTCTTTTTTAAATTTCTTAGCCAAGCCGACTTTTTGCAAATTTTTTTCTAATTGTTTTAATGGCGCCCATCTCGTTTCTTCTATTTCCACCATTCTTAAAGGATTGATCCTAATTTCATTTTTGTTCTTATCAAACACGGCTTTTAATGTGTCGGTAGCAAAAAATTCGCGCCATTCTTTCGGCACGGTTATTTGCCCGGTGCCAAAAAATTTTAGTGTCTTAATTTCCATAAAATTATATAATTATATAATTAACTAATTATATAATATCATATTTAAAAACTTTGTCAATACGTCTTTCCCTTAGTAAAAAACCACCCCGCCGATAAAACCGGCGGGGTTGCTTTAAAAACTATTTTAAAAATATTTCAGGCCGCGGCTCGGCTCGCGCCAAGCTTCTTTTCTAAAACTTCCACCCGGCCGTTGGTTTCAGTAAATCTCTTTTCAAAGCGATCATGCGCGCCGACATTAGCGGCTGATTCAACTTCAAATTTTTGAAAATTTTTTGCTATACCGTCAACCGCAGTAAGAATCTTGTCAATTTTTTTTGTCATTCTTTCTTCTGATGCTATAATAGCTTCTTTAACATCATCTTTTGTCGCTAAAATACTAAATTGTTTTGGAGTGAGTGTCATAATTTATTATTATTATTTTATTTTATTATTAACCAAATACTTTTTAACAAAAACTACTAATGGTTTAGCGCATTTTTCGCAAAACTCAAACCTGTTCACCCATTTATCAAAAAATCTCTTGCCCATATCATCAAAAGAAAAAATTATTTCTTCTCCCTTTATATTTTTACCGCACTTGTCGCATTTATGAAAAGTAGCCATATTATTTATTATTATTTTTATTTCTATATTATACCACTAATAAAAACCGTGTCAAAAAACTGGTTTAAGTTAATTTTTGGGTGCTTGGTTTCTTAATATTTGGCAAATCATTTTGTATCGATTTTCCCGACTTATGCCCCGATGCATTCTAAGCAAATT
>LCCP01000027.1 GCA_000997945.1 Parcubacteria group bacterium GW2011_GWC2_42_12
TTTAAAAACTGACATCATGATTATAAAAAGTTTTCAAATTACGGCGCAAATTTTAGGCAATATCCATTACCGCGAGGCCTTATTGGGCATGGGCGATAAGATTAAGAAGGGCGGCACCATCAATGAAATTATTGCCGATTATCCAAAACTATTTCCGCCGGTAGTCGTGCAAATGATTGCTGTTGGCGAACAAACCGGAGAACTTGATTATGTGCTTGAAGAATTAGCCGAATTTTACGAAGGAGAAATTGACCAAACCATGAATAATCTGCCGGCAATAATTGAACCAGTTCTAATTTTGACCCTCGGCTTGGTTGTCGGCGCTATGGCAGTAGCGGTTATTATGCCCATGTACGCTTTGACTTCAGCTATTTAATTAACAGCTATGCATCTTTATCCAACCGGCGAATTAAAAAATCAAACGGGCGTTTCTTTGGCTGAAGTGATAATTTCCATTGGCATTCTTTTAGTTTTATTTTTAGCCGTATTTTCCTTAATCCAATATGTACTGAACCTGGCGGCGGAAAATAAATTCCGCATGGGCGCTATTATGGTGGCCGATAAAAAAATGGAAAAAATAAAAAACTTGCCCTACGATCAAATTGGCACGGTCGCCGGGATAATTCATGGACCAATTTTAGACGATGAAACAGTGGCAGAGAATAATGGAATATTTAATATTAACACTTTGGTTCAATATATTGATGACCCTTTTGACGGAACTTCAAACGGCAATCCGCCGGATCTTTTGCCAACTGATTATAAACAAGTGTCAATTAGAGCTCGCTGGGTCGGGAGGTTTGGCCAAAAAGAAATCTTCGTTTTTACAAAAATCGCCCCGCCAGGCATGGAAACTAGCGTCGGCGGCGGCGTTTTATCAATCATAGCCTTTAACGCTGTCGGACTGCCAATAGATCAAGCCGATGTCCAGATCAGCAATAACCTTTTAAATCCTTCCATCAACTTCGCTGCCACTACTGACGCCAGCGGCCAATTGAATTTTCCCGGCGCGCCAGCGTCAATCGAAGGCTATGAAATAACCGTCTCCAAACCAGGCTACTCAACCAGCTCGACTACGGCCAGAACCGTCTCCAACCCTAACCCAACCCAGCCCAATGCCACGGTCCTAACCGGCCAAAAAACTGATGTTAGCTTCGCCATAGATTTGCTTAGCAATCTTACTATTAAAACCATCCACCAAAATTTACCGACTAACTGGAAAGTAAATACCGACCTGGCCGCGGACGACCAAACCGCTTCTAATTTAGCCGCTGACGGCGCGGGCAATCTCTATATCGCCTGGCAGGATTATCGCTCCGGTTCTGGCTCGAAAATTTATTGGCAAAAATATAATATTTCCGGCCAAGCCCAATGGCCGGCCGGCGATATTTTAATCAGCTCTGCCAATAATCAGGTCTGGCCTGATATTAAAGTTAGTACCTCAAGCAGTTATGCTTATATCAGCTGGAATGATAATTCTAACGGCAACCAGGATGGCTATTTGATAAAAAGATCAACTGTCGACGGCAGTTTACAATGGAGCGGACCTAAAAAAATAGATACTAGCGCCGATTCAGCCGATCAAACTAACGTCCGTTTAGCTCTTTATAACAACGGTTCAGAAATTATCACTGCGGTTTGGCAAGATGATCGCAACGGCAACCTGGATATTTTCATGCAAAGTTATGACGATAACAAAAATAAGCTTTGGACTGATGAAATTAAAGTAAATAAAAATACTGATAATTCCGGCCAGTCCGAACCGGCGATTGCCTTGGACTCGCAAAATAATATCTATGTCGCCTGGACTGACGAACGCAATGGCCAGCCAGATGTTTACGCGGCTAAATACGATTCAACCGGACAGGCCAGCTGGCTTAATGATGTCAAAATTAATTCTCAGAGCGGCGCCTCGGCCAGCTATGCTCCGGCTATAGCTTTAGATAATAATGATTATCTCTATGTCGCCTGGACTGACGAACGCAATGGCAACGGTGATATTTATCTGGCAAAATATAATTCCAGCGGCCAAGCGGTTTGGTCGCCTGACAATATTATTGTTTCCGCTGATACTGATTATAATCAGAAATTTCCCAGTCTGGCCATAACAACCGCTGATAATATTTACCTTAACTGGGTTGACGAACGCAACGGCAACCAGGATATCTACGCGCAAAAACTTGATACCAACGGTAATCGGCTCTGGACTGATGATCCAAAAATTAATATAAATTCAGGGCCATCAAGCCAGAATAATCCCGAAATCATCATCAATCCGTTTGATAATAATGCCTATGCCGCCTGGCAGGATGATCGTAACGGCGATTTTGATATTTATGCCAGCCAAGTTGATCTTTACGGAGCCATAACCAACATCGCCAATGTTCCGCTGGTTGTAAGCGGAGCCAAACAGATTGGCAATAACCCGATTATCTATAAATATTTAAAGGACCACTCCACTGACTCTCAGGGCTCATTAACTTTATCAAATATAGAATGGGACTCTTACAGTTTTAGCCTGAAAACCGGTTACAGCGCTTATAATATTATTATGACATCGCCGGAGCAGCCAATAAATTTGCTACCCAACGCCTCCGGCGAAATTATTTTATATCTAGATAACTGAAATTGAGCTATGCGCTTAGATTATAAAAAAAATAAAATAGCCGGCTTCAGTCTAATCGAAATAATGGTGGTGATGGGTATTTTTTCAATTTTTATTATTATGAGCGCCGATTTTATCATTCAGGGCTTTCGCTCCAGCGCTTTCATTTACGAACAAGACCTGGCCGTACAAAACGCCAGAAAAGCCCAAGATATAATGGTCAAAGAAATAAGAAAAGCCAATCGAGCTGAAAATGGCGAATATCTGCTTGATACGGTTTTACCGCAGACCTTTACTTTTTATAGCGATGTCGACTCCGACGGCTTGACGGAAAAAATCAGATACTTTTTAGATAATAATAATTTAAAAAAGGGCCTAATTCACGCCACCGGCTCGCCGATTGGCTACCCAGCCGAAAATGAAGCAGTGTCAATCTTGTCAAATTATGTTAATAATCAAGCCAAGCCAATCTTCTTATACTACGATAAAAATAACTTGCTGATAGCCAACCCGACTAGCGATAAACAAAGCATAAGACTAATAGAAATTTTGGCCGAAATTAACGTAACGCCGGCAACAGCCCCTAAAAATTTTAATGTTGAAGTTAACGTTCAGATTAGAAACCTTAAAGATAATTTATAGATATATGCTGACTTTAAATAAATTGGCCGGCTGCGAGAAAGGAACAATGCTCTTGCCCGTTCTGGGCGCCATGACAATTTTTTTAGTATTTATCAGCGGCTTGGCAAGTTTGGGGGTATATCAAAATAAACTTTATCTGCAACAATACGGGAAAACTGAAGCCTTGCATGTGGCTGAGGCCGGCATTAATTATTATACCTGGCATTTAGCGCACGCCCAAAATGATTTTTATGACGGCACTGGCGCTGATCCTGGCCCGGTGGGCGCGCCTTTCGGCCCCTACCTGCACGCTTATGCTTCCCCGTCCGGCAATATAACCGGTTATTACAGCTTAGAAATTATTCCGCCGCCCAACGGCTCCACTATTGTTAAAATAAAATCAACCGGCTGGCTAACCAACTACCCTAATATTAAAAGAACAATTGAGGTCCGCTATGGCATAGCTTCGCTGGCTCATTATTCATTTTTAACTGACTCTGATGTTTGGTTCGGCGCCAATGAATCGGTAAGCGGAGAACTTCATTCTAACGGCGGCATCAGAATGGATGGCGCCAATGATTCATTAGTTACCTCAACCAGATCGGATTATTACTGCACTGACAATCACGACTGTTCAGTATCGTATTGTCCAAACCCTTGCGCCTGGATTAATGGCAGCGGCTGTAAATGCCCGGCAGTTTGGGGTAGCGGCCCAAATTACTCGCTTTGGGATTTCCCCGTAACTAAAGTTGAATTTAATAATATTACTTTAGACATTGCCAAACTAAAAAATAACGCTACTTCTTCAGGCGTTTATTTGCCTGCCACTACTGCCGGCAACAAAGGTTATCATATAATTTTTCTGCCCAACGGCACTTTTGATGTTTACCGAGTCACCCAGCTTAAATCCACCCTTTACCAACTGAATGATGCCTGGACTACTTATGTTTATTTAAGCGAAGAAATCAATAAACAAACTTTTGTCAGCAATAAAAATATTCCGGCCAACGGAGCAATTTATATAGAAGATGATGTTTGGGTGGAAGGCACGGTAAATGGCCGGGCAACCTTAGTCGCGGCTTATCTGCCCGATAATGTCAATAAAAGAAAAACTATCTACATAAATAATAATATTAATTATTTAGCCAGAGACGGAACCAATGTCTTGGGCTTAATCGCCCAAAAACATATTAAGGTGCCTAAGCACGCGCCCACTAATTTAGTGATTGACGCAACCCTCTTAGCCCAAAATGGCCGAGTTTTTAGAAATATATATTATCCGCGCCGCATAACTGATAGTATAGAAGTTTTTGGGGGAATTATTACTAATCAGGTCTGGACCTGGACCTGGGTGGATAACGGCGGAAATACCGTGGACGGCTATGATCATACTAATTCCATCTATGACCCTCAAGTTACTTTTTCGCCTCCGCCTTCATTCCCTACTACCGGCCAATATCAATTTATATCTTGGGATGAATACTAATTTACCGCCAATTATGCTATAATGTAAAAAGAGCCAAAAGAATTCGGGAGAATATCAAATAATTTCCCACGATGATTATTATATGCTTTTAACTAACAGTTCAACTTACCCGATCGGTCTAGATATTTCTGATTTATCTTTAAAATTGGTTCAGCTCAACAAAGTCCGAGATAAAATAACCATCCAAGCTTTAGGCAGATTAAATCTACCCCCAGGCATTATTACCAAGGGAGAAATAAAGGATAAACCAGAGTTAATTAAGGCCATTAAAAAAATTGTGTCCTCTCCCCTGTTCGGCAAAACCAGTTCCGCAGAGGCAGTTGTCTGCCTGCCTGAATCAAAAACTTTTATTAAATTAATCGAGATCCAAAAATCGCCGAATGCCCTAACGGACATTATCGGCGGTGAAATTGAAAAACATGTTCCCTTTACCAATAACGAGATCTATTATGATTGGCAAGTGATTGAAGACCTAGCCGATAAATACTTTGTTTTGATTGGCGCTGCGCCCAAGGAGATCGTTAACCAATACACGGCCATGCTTGATGAGGCAAAATTATCGCCAATAGCGCTGGAAATCGAGCCAATAGCCATCGCTCGGAGCTTACTTAAAGAAGAGCTGCCTGATTTCAAACTAACGATTAGCGGAGCGAAAACTAAACCGGCCACCGGCCTGAATTACGGTCTGATTGATATTGGCGCTGATCATACTTGCATGATATTCTATTCAAAAAATACCATCCTCTTTACCGTCAATGTGCCTATCTCCGGCGAAGAAATTACCGCTAAAATTTCTAAGGTGCTGACCCTGACCAAAGAACAGGCGGAAAAAGCTAAGATAATCTGCGGCATGGATGAAACCAAGGCCAACGGAGTAATTAAGGAGATTTTGGCCGAGACGATAGAAAATTTAATAGCCAAAATTAAAGAAGCGCTACAATACTATGAAAATTATTTTAGCCAATACGGCCCGCTAAATCAAATTTTGCTTAGCGGCGGCGGCGCCAATATTACCAATCTGACAGAAATTATTGGCCAAAAATTATCAATTGAAGTTAAGATAGCCAACGCTTTGGTTAATATAAATGAGGAGCAAAATAAATTTGCTGAATTGTTTGTGGAAAAACATGCGCTTGACCTTAAAACGGCCAAACTTAGCTCGCGCGATAAAGAAAAAAATTTATCCATTCAACAAAATTCCAGCTCTACCTACGCAACTGCCATCGGACTTGGCTTAAGAGGTCTCTTCATCGACGAATATTAATAAATTATCATCTACTATGCTCACCTTAAACATGGTTTCTGCGGAGCAGAAAAAAGAAATTAGATTACGCCATATTTACGGTTTTGTTAAAACCATCAACTTAACTTTGATAATTATTACCATCGCCATCGCCATTATTCTCTTGGCTGCTAAAATAATCCTCCAGTCGAAATTCAATGATACTATCAGTCAAACAACCTTGGTGACAAAAACCAATCAGAGTTACAATAACAATATCCGGGAAATAAACAATAAATTAAATTTTATTGCAAAAATCCAGACCGAATTTATTCCTTGGTCAAATTTGATCAAGAGCTTGGCCGAGATAACGCCGGCTGATATTAATTTTTATTACGTCAAACTTGACTCCCTGGAACAAACCATAAAGATTAATGGCCGAGCCGGGCTGCGGAGCAGTCTGCTTAACTTTAAAGAAAAAATGAAGGCCACGGCCTATTTTAAAGAGATTGAATTCCCCATTAAAAATATTTTAGAGAAAGAAAACATCGATTTTGAAATTAACGCCAAACTGAACTTGCTTAATTTATAAAAATCTATCGGGCGGCTAAAGCCGTATCAGCTGCGACCATAACTTCGCTTAAACTACTATGATATTTAATAAATATCAAAAATTTGATCTAAAAAATAAAATTATAGCCACGCTCGTTGGCTTTGTTTTAATAATTTCCGGCTTAATTTATTTTATAGTTGTCCCAACCGTCAAAGACATTAAAACCATGGGTGGAGCCATAGAAGAACAAGTGATCGATCTGGAAAAAAAATATATCCGAGGCAATAGTTTAAGGCAATTGACGGAGAATTTAAAGAAAATCGAACCTAGGCTAAGTTCGCTGGATCAAATCTTTATCAACAAAAATCGCGAGCTGGAATTTATTACTACTCTAGAAAATGAGGCCAATGAAACTCAAATAAGCCAAAAAATAAATTTAAGCCCGCCGAACACCGCGGAAAATATAGAATTCCAAAAAAATAGTTTGCAGCTTTTTACTAACGGGGAATTTACTAAACAGCTAAAATATTTGATAAAGTTAGAGTCTTTAAACTATTATATAAATATAAAATCGTTGGAGCTATCATCTTCTCCCAGGGGCGGACAAACCGCGCCAAGCATTAAAAATAGCGACCGGGAAACTTCGGCTTCCGAGCAGGAACCCAGCAATATTAATTTATCCATCACTGCGGACACTTATTGGAAATAATATGGCAACGAAAAAACCAATAAATTTTACTGCAAAAAAAATCTCCAACTGGCTGACAATAATTATTATTTCTTCAACCGTAATAATCTTAATTTTAATTTCAGTTTTTTTGTATAAAAATTTCTATCAGACCATCACCCAAACCAAGGAGATTGTTATCCTCCGGAAAGAAGTCGCTCCCTACGCGGTGGATATGGAAAAATTTAATTCAATCATAGATCAACTGACGAAAAAAACTCTACCTAAAAAATTAGACAATATAATCAGCCCTTTTCGCTAAAGACGAGCCAACCAACGGTACTATAAACGCTCCCAAAAGTTAGGGAGCGTTTTTTTTCATCCTAAAGCAGTTAGCTGGAATTAGTAATTCTTGAAGCTAGGACTGTTTGACCCCGCATTTGCGGGGGAACTCCCTGCCTGCCGGCAGGCAGGCGCAACGAAAAAATAACTAATATAAGCCAACTGCCTTAATAGATATTTTTTAAGCGCGTAAGTTCTGTAAATAAATTGATTTTGTGTTATCTTGTTTCATGCCTAATTTTTACATCTGCACCGCCCTGACTTCTTTCACTTCCGGCACCTCTCTTTTTATTTCCGCTTCAATTCCCTGTTTTAAAGTAATAGTCGACATTGGGCAATGCGCGCAATGTCCCATTAATTCCACTTTTAAGACGCCTGACTTAGCGTCAAAATCCACAAAATGCGCATCGCCGCCATCCAGCTGGAGCGATGGGCGAATTTGTTCAATCGCTTCCTTTATTTTTTCCTCCACATTTTTTTGTTTCGCCATAGGTCTAAGGTTATAAATAGCGCTAGTGGTAAATAGTAAAGTTTGGACTAAATTTATCAACTAGCACGATCTAGATAAAGTTATTTGTTTAAACCGCTTAAAAATAATTCATATTTTTTATTCGCCCCCGAATATTCTCGCGCTATCTTTTCAAATTTTGCCAGCATTTCATCTTTGGCTCCATCGCTTAAAGCTTCATCCGCCAGGGGATACAAGATATTATCCTCCTTATAAATATGGTCCTTAAGCAACTCGCCATAGCCCCTGGCGCCGGCCAAAACTTTTGCCAAGTCATTTTCCTTCACGCCCGTTGCCAGCTCTTTAACATGCTGACGGCCTAAATCGTGTTCATACAACATCTGCTTGGTTGGGTTACAATGCATCTTAACGGAGTCTTTATTTAATTCAATAAATAAAATATCTTCCTCTTTAGCATGATGGAATCGATCCGCGTAATTCCTGATAAAATCAATTCCCGCCCGATAAAAATCAGCGCTGATGCGGCCGGTCTTTTCATCTTTAGCGGCCTGGTCCAGCAAGCCGTCTATGGCCAGCAAAATATTTTTGTGCTCGTCCATAAGCAGGTCTATTGGTTTTGACATAAATTTATTTAATTTCAGTACTTACGCAGTTTATTAGCAGTTGGCTTATATTAGTTATTTTTGAAGTGAGGACTGTTTGACCCAGCTCCAGTTTCTTAAACTGGGACTGGGGAGTTCCGCAACGAAAAAATAACTAATATAAGCCAACTGCCTTAATAGATATTTTTTAAGCGCGTAAGTTCTGTTAATTTATTAAATTAGAAACTATCAGCTCATTCCTTGCCGTAATATTTTTCCGCGTAAAATCTTATAAGCTGCTCCAACTCCGGTATCGCCTCTTTATCCCCTACTCCCGCTTTTAATTTTTTCTGCACCCCAGCCAAATCGCGCGCGCCTTCCAAAACGGCTTCCTCAATATCTTTATCAGTGATATTTAATCGCTTATCTATAATTCTTCCGCTTTCCACGATAATCCTATCTGGCTGACCGCTGTCTCTAAAATAATTATTTATCGCTTTCCTGAAAGCCTTATCAGCGAGCACCGAACAGTGAATTTTTCTCTCCGGCAAACCGCCTAATCTTTTCATGATGTCTTGAGGTTTGATTTTTATGGCCTGATTAATCTTCAGGCCATCCCCCTCCGTCACCATTAGAGAAAACATAGAAGTGGCGGCAATCGCCGAACCGCAACCGAATGTCCGCCATTTTAAATCCTTAATTTTGTCGCTTGGTTTGTCTATCTTTAGCCACATCTTCATAACATCGCCACAGGCCGGACTGCCTACCTCGCCCACGGCGTCATATTCTCCGGTCCGGGGATTTTCTAAAAGTAAATTGCGCGGATTAAAAAAATGATCTTTAACTATATCGGAATAGACCCACGACTGGCCGGTAGATTGATTCATCACATCGCTTCTTAAATTAATTTTCTTTTTAATTTGAGTCATATTATATTATGGGTCTGGACTTAATTTTTTCCTTTCCCAATGAGGCCGGCCGCTTTGGATAAAAACCTTCTTACCCACCAATGTCTGCTTGTTTCTAATTTGGATATTCAACGGAGAAATCTGCCTTAATTTTTCTACTGTCTCTTTAAGCGCCCGCACGGTATAATCAATTTCTTCTTTAACCGTCTGCTTACCTAAAGTGAAACGTAAACTGCCATGCGCATATTCATAGGGCCGGCCAAGGGCTAAAATTACATGCGATGGCTCAAGCCGCGACGAATCGCAAGCCGAACCGGTTGAAGCGCTGATGCCGGCTTCGTCAAGATACAAAAGCACCGCTTCGCCTTCTATGTCTAAAATTGAAACATTAATATTGTTGGGCAATCTGTTTATTAAATCGCCATTAATAAAAGTTTTTGATATATTTTTTAAAATTCGCTTAAAAAAATAATCTCTTAGTGCGAGAAGCCGCGCGGTTTCTTTTTTTCGGTTTTTTTGCGCCAAACCGAGCGCCTTGGCAAAGCCAACGATGCCGGCCAAATTCTCCGTGCCTGATCTTAGGCCCTTTTCCTGGCCACCGCCAAAAACTATCGGCTCTAAATTCAGGCCGCGCCTAAGATAGAGCATACCCACGCCTTTAGGCCCGTAGATTTTACTGCCGTTCAGGGTCATTAAATCCACGCCTAGCTTTTTGACGTCCAGGTCCAGATAGCCAGCCGCTTGGCAGGCGTCGGTATGAAAAAATGGCGGCTCTAGCGGCCCGCGATTATTGTCCGCTTTCCACTTTTTAATTAGCTTGGCGATTTGCCTGATCGGCTGGATCGTGCCAATTTCGTTATTAGCGTACATCACGGAAATTAAAATTGTCCCCGCTTTGATATTGGCTAAAATTTTTTCTGCATTTATAATGCCGTTTTTTTCTACTTCTAAAATAGATATTTTAAAACCTTCTTTTTTCTCCAGGTGTTCAAACGAATTCAAAACGGCATGATGCTCTATGTTAGTTGAAATAAGGTAATTGCCTTTTGATTTATAAAATCTGGCTACGCCTAATATCGCCAGGTTGTCCGACTCCGTGCCGCTGCCACAAAAAATTATTTCTCCCGGATCGGCGTTAACTATTTTCGCGACTTTTTGCCGAGCCAGGCTAAGCGCGTTTTTTGCTTTACGCCCGTCCAGATGCAAAGCCGATGGATTACCGGCGATCTCAAAAAAGTAAGGCGCCATCTCTTTCACAACCTCCTTAACCGTTGGCGTGGTCGCGGCATTATCAAAATACACTCTGTTTACATTTTTTTGTCTGCTTTTTGCCATATGAAAAAATTCATTGGTTTTTTAAATTAAAATTGATCGGATATATAATTTTAAAAATGAATTACCCCACCGCAAGCGGATGGGGTTTCCGCTTATCTTATTATGTCAGAAAACCTTAGCGGTTTTCCGACACCTTTCCCTTGCAAGGGGCTGGGGAATAAGCTACGCTATTTAATATATCTTTACCGCCGTGCCGATGGGCGCCCAATCATACAAAAATTTAGCCGGTCCGACGCCCAACCTGACACAGCCATGAGAAACCGGCGTGCCTAAATGATTGGCTCCCTCTTTGGCTCCGTTAGGCCAAACCGGCAGCTCATGAATGCCGAAGTACCCGTTTCTTAAACTCAGCCAATATGGCATCCACAGCCCATAATTCGACCAAGCGCGCAGCGCTTTACCGTCTATTTTAAAATTTCCTTTAGGCGTGGGCAAGCTTGATTTCCCGGAAGAAATCTTAAATTCTCCCATTCGGACATCGCCCAAAAAATAATATAATTTTTGTTCTTTACCCGTGTTTATTTCAATTTTCTTGATTAATTTTGCTTTCGCCGGATTTAAAGGATCATAGCCGCTACTAATTTCAGCGCCATCTTCATAACCATCGCCATCAGTATCAGGGTTAGTTAAATCAGTATGAAAATTTAATTCCATTCTATCGGATAAGCCGTCGCCGTCGGTATCATTATTTTCCAATTTCACTTTGGCTGGATTCAGAGGAGAAAATCCGCTATTTAATTCCCGCCAATCATTATAGCCGTCGCCGTCGGTATCTGCCTGGTTTGGATCAGTCTGATAAATTTCAATTTCATCTTTATCAGAAACGCCGTCGTTATCACTATCTAATCTAATTTCAGCTAAAGCCGGCGGAGCAAACATCAATAAGCTTATGACTATAACTAAAATTTTCATAATAATTGGGCTAATTTTATGTCTTTTAAGCTCCGACTAATGGCTTGTTCCACTCTGGATAAAACATAGGTAACTTCGCATTTGCACAAGCGGTTGCAATAAATTTTCTCTTTCTTGCCGGTGCAATGGAAAGGATTGAATTCGCCTTCCAACGCTTTAATTATATCATAAATATTAATTTGTTTCGCCTTCCTGGCCAGAGCGTAGCCGCCTGACGCGCCCTTAACCGCCTTAACCAAGCTGGCTTTTTTTAAATTAGAAAACAGCCGTTCCAGATACTTCAGAGAAATTTTTTCTTCTTTGGCGATCGCGCCCAAAGCCAAACTACCCAGCTTGGCATGCTTAGCTAAATTTATCATGGCTCTTAAGCCGTAGGTTGAACGAGTAGAGAAAATCATATCATTATATTACTTTATGTACTCTTTCTATATTTTTCCAGAAAATAAGGACGGAGATAACATAAATAATATAGCTCAACACCTCAATTAACGAGGGGTTGCCATTATAACCGAACAGTCCCTTTAGCATACTGCCGACCAGCCCATTTTCATTTAAAATTGAATTAATGTCCCAAACATGTTCTACAACTATGGGAATTATACCGGCTTCTTCAAATTCATGAATCCCGTGCGCCACCAAACCGGCGGCAAAAAGAATCAACAGAACGCTGGTGATATTAAAAAACTTTTTTAGATCAATTTTCATTGAACCCACGAAGATGGCGTATCCTAAAAGAACCGCAGCCGCAATTCCTGCTAAAGATCCGGTCAGGCTATTGCCGGTTGAGACAAAACTCGCCGCTCCCAAAAAAATAACTGTTTCTATACCTTCTCTTAAAACAGCGACAAAAACTAATAAAAATAAACCAAATTTATGCGCTTCATTAAGTTCTGTGGACACTTTATGCTCTAATTCACTGGCTATATGTTTCTGCTTCATCATCCAAAATATCATGGTAGTTAGAAGCGCCGCGCCGATCAGCATGGTAACGCCTTCAAAAATCTGTTCCGCTCGACCGGTAAACCCGCCGGCAATTTCAGTAAATATCAGGGCGCCAATAATACTGGCGATTATTCCAGCGGCCACGCCTATATAAATAACATTATTATATTTTGTTTGCTTTATTCTAGCCAGATAACTTAAAATAATTCCAATAATTAAAGCGGCTTCCAATGTTTCTCTAAAAGTTATTATGAAATTTTGAAGCATATTTTTTTCCTCCGGCCAAATAATTACGTCTTGCGAGACATTAATTATCTTAATTTATTAAATAATTTATATCCTACTAAATTAGTCGGTATTACCATGATAACATACCATAAATTATTGTCAAACACATGACATCTTAGTCTTTTGACAAATCACAACCTAATATGTTAAGGTATTCAATTGGCATATAGTTCCTTAAAATCGCTGATTTTTGCTAGTCGTAAACTGCCCTGAACTTCCTCGCACCGAAGAAACTCGGAGCAGTTTACGACTAGCAAAAATCAGCGATTTATAAAGAGCTGATATTAACTTAATACTTTAACATATTGAATTATATCTGTCAAGTTGACACTCAAATAACCATTTGTTATATTGAAATAGTCAAAAATAGCT
>LCCP01000028.1 GCA_000997945.1 Parcubacteria group bacterium GW2011_GWC2_42_12
TTATCGCCCATGCCCAATAAGGCCTCGCGGTAATGGATATTGCCTAAAATTTGCGCCGTAATTTGAAAACTTTTTATAATCATGATGTCAGTTTTTAAAAGCGAGCTAATGGTGCGGGCAAAACGCGCTAAATTTATTTTTTTGATAATCGGACCAAAGATCGGCAATTTTAACAGCAGAGCATGGAAAATATGCTTGCCTTTGTCGGTTTTTATTGATTGGCTGAAAATTAATATGAAGATAATAGTAGCGATTAAATAAAGCACGCCATGAGCGACTAGCGAATCGGAAAATTTTATCAAAAGTTTGGTAGGTAGGGGCAGTTCGGCGTTGAAATCCTTAAACATGACGGTGATTTTTGGCACCACCACCATCATCATAAAAGTTCCGATGCCGAACATGGCGGTTAAAATTACCATTGGATAAGTTAAAGCGCCCTTGACTTTTGAAACTAACTCGTGGTTTTTTTTAAATTGAATATATAATTTTTTTAAGACCTCTTCTAACTTACCGGAAATTTCGCCCGATTCAATCATATTGATAAATAATTGGCCAAAGATTTTTTCGTGCGGCCTTAAACTTTCGGTGAAACTTATGCCTTTTTCAACACTTCTCGCGACCCCGCTTATTATTTTAGAAAATTTTTTATTTTTAGTTTGTTCGGCTAAAGTTTTAAGCGCGGCCGATAAAGAAATACCGGCCTTAAGCATTATCCCCAAGTACTGAACGAAAAATAATTTTTCAGAAATTGGAATGGAAGAAAATTTTTCTAAAAAACCGTTAATCGCGCTCAGCCTATTCTTTAGCCGGTCAATTGGCGGGGTGGTGGCTGCGGTTTTTTCCGCTTGGTTTTTTGATTCGTTTTGTGGCGGTAAATTTATCGGCATATGCAATAATTTAAAATTTTAAATTTGAAATGAATGACAAATTAATAAATTCTAAATTTAATCATTTAAAATTGATTTAAAATTTATTTTATTCCTTAGTTACTCTCATAATTTCTTCAATCGTGGTGATGCCGTTCTTGGCTTTAATAAAGCCGTCTTCAATTATCGTCAGCATGCCTTGTTTTTCCGCTTGTTTATTCAACTCGGACGGCGAGGCTTTTCTTAGAATAAGTTCTGACATTTCGTCAGTAACTTCCAGGGTTTCATAAATGCCCATTCTGCCCTTATAGCCGGAGTTGGAACATTGTTTGCAACCTTTACCGCGGTAAAACAGCAAGGATTCAATGCCGCGCTTGGCATCAACAATAATTTTTCTTTTTTCCATGGTTTGCAGGATATTCTCCAGATCAAGCTGTTTTTTTAATTCGCCAACTATTTCTTTGTCCAATTTATAGCTTTGGATGCAATTGGGACAGATTTTTCTGACTAATCTCTGGGCAATAATCAGGTTAGTGGTTGAAGCCACTAGAAAGGCCGGCACGCCCATATCGGACAGCCGGGGCAGGGTAGTGACGGCGTCGTTAGTATGCAAAGAGGAGAGAACTAAATGGCCGGTCATGGCGGCGTGAATGGCGATTTCCGCTGTTTCTTGGTCGCGGATTTCTCCGACCATGATGATATTCGGGTCTTGCCTTAAAAAAGCTCTAAGCCCAGAAGCAAAAGTATAGCCGATTTTCGGGTTGACCTGGGATTGGTTGACATGCGGCATGCGGTATTCAATCGGATCTTCAATGGTGATAATATTAACTTCTGGCGTATTTAAGATATTCATTATGGTATAAAGAGTAGTGGTTTTGCCTGAGCCGGTGGGTCCGGTGACTAAAGTCATGCCATGCGGCTTAGAGATATTTCTTTTGATGGTTTCCAGAGCGGAAGGCTGAAGCCCGAGCTGCTCCAGAGTTAAAACTTGCGCTTTCTCGTTCAATAAGCGCATGACAATTTTTTCGCCGTCAAAAGTTGGGATAATAGAAACCCGGAAAGATACTTTGTAATCTTTAGCATTTACTTTGAACCGTCCGTCCTGCGGCAGGCGATGTTCATCAACCTTTAAGTTGGCCAATATTTTAATCCTGGCGACAATGCCCGGCTGGACATTTTTTGGCAGGGTCATGACGGTTTTTAAAATGCCGTCAATGCGGTAGCGGGCCAGAATATCTTTTTCCTCCGGCTCAATATGGATATCGCTGGCGCCTTCGAAAATCGCGTATTCCAAAAATGTATCAACGATTCTGACAATGGGCAGGTTTTCGGCCAATTTTTTGAGGTCGGTTTCGTTAGGATTAAGATTTTCATTAGCTAATTCTTCAAATTCGGCTTTTAAGTTTTTATGGTATTGTTTTAAGGCCTCGGCAAAACTTTCCGGAGCAGTTAAATATATTTTTGGCTCAAGGTTGGTTTTCTTTTTTATGAATTCAAAGATTTCAATGTTTTCCGGATCAAGGCAAGCGATTTTTATTTCCTTGTTATCAGCGGCAAAAGCGATGATCTGCTGGGTTGAAGCAATCGGTTCAGGGATGTTTAAGAGAATGTCTTTTCTAATAGTCTGTTCTTTTAAATTAATAAACGGCACCTTAAAATAATTGGCCGCGTTTTCGTATAATGAGCCGGAAGTGATAATTTTTTTTTCAATTAGATAATTTTCCATGTTTTTTCCGTATTTCTCGGCTTCCTTAAGGAATTTGTCAAATTCTGGCGGCGACATGATATCAGCCGCTTGCAAAATTTTTTTTAATTGTTCGTTAGATAGCATGGGATGATGAAGTAAGAAGTTAGCAACCTGCCGGCCGGCAGGTAAAAAGCGATAATAGTAATTATTCTTATTATAACATAAAATCATAAATAGAGTAAATCGCCCCAAGATTTTATTTTTAAGGCAAAGTATGGTAAATTATAGATATGGTGATTGATCGCTATAAATTAGTAAACTATTTTCATCTTAGTCGCGCCAGATTAGCTGAAGTTGTTTTATATTTAATCGGGCTTAGTTTTGTGCGTCTTTATATTTTATTTCTCTGCGCCTTAAATGCCATTAACTGGCTCTTGGCCTATTATGTCAATGAAAATGTTAGTCAGAATCTGGTAGTTTTGCATTATAATGTAAATTTAGGGGTAGATTTAATCGGTAATGTCAGCGATATTTATATCATTCCCACTTTGGGTTGGTCTTTTATTGTGATAAATTTTCTTTTATTATTGAATGTTTACCGTCGCGGCCGATTTTTAATTCATTTATTATTGGGTTTTTCTCTGTTGATTAATCTCTGCCTGATTGCCAGCACAATTTCCATATATTTAATTAATTTTCGTTAATTTATTTACGGTGTTTACGCGTTAAAAACTATTGGTCAGAGCCGCGGCTATGGGGTAAAATGTTTGTTTTTCCACCCGCTTTCGCGAGTGCTAAAGGTCGATGAAATTTGGGCGATTTTTTGAAAAAAATCGCTACAATTTCATATGCGCTCAAAACAAACATTTTACCCCATAGCCAACCGCTAATTAACCGCGTGGACAATATCAAATTCTATGTTTGATTTTTACATCATTAAAATTTTGCTGCTAACCGCTTCGGCTTTTATTTTTGCCATTCTTTGGACACCGCTTTTAACCCATTATTTATATAAATACAAAATGGGCAAGCAAATTAGAAATAACGGCAAGACGCCGATTTATTCTAAGCTACATGCCCATAAAAGCGGTACGCCGACCATGGGCGGCATTTTAGTTTGGCTAACGGTTTTAATTCTGGCTTTGGTATTTTATTATTTGGGGAAATTTTTGCCTTGGGAGATTTTTAAACAGCTTAATTTTCTCTCCCGGAGCCAGACTCTTTTGCCCCTAGGCGCCTTAGTAGCCACGGCTTTAATCGGTTTATTTGACGATTGGCTGGATGTCAGGGGCAAAGGCATCTTGGGCGGCGGCGGCTTAAGAGTTAAACATCGTCTGTTAATTTACACGATTATCGCCGCGATCGGCGCTTGGTGGTTTTATTTTAAATTAGATTGGGATGTTTTCCATGTGCCCTTTTTAGGCGATTATCAGTTGGGCTGGCCCTATGTATTAATTTTTATTTTGGTGCTGGTGGCTACCGCGTTTTCCGTTAATGAAACCGATGGCTTGGACGGTTTGGCCGGCGGCGTGCTGTTAATTTGTTTTGTTGCCTTCGGCGTGATCGCTTTTTCCACCGGTAAATATGATTTAGCTGCTTTTTGCGGCGTGATCGCCGGCGCGCTCCTGGCCTTTCTCTGGTTTAATATAGCTCCGGCGCGCTTTATTATGGGCGATACCGGCGCCATGAGTTTAGGCATTACTTTAGGCGTGATCACTATGCTGACCAATTCGGCCTTGATTCTGCCGATTATCGGCTGGGTTTTTGTTATTGAATCAGGCTCGGTGATTTTGCAGTTGTTGTCTAAAAAAATTAGGGGTAAAAAAATATTTATTTCTTCGCCGATTCATCATCATTTTGAAGCTCTGGGCTGGCCGGAGACGAAAATCGTCATGCGTTTTTGGGTTATCGCCGGCCTGAGCGCGGCCATTGGCTTGATGGTGTTTTTGTTGGATAAGAATATTTAAAGCTCATAGCTCATAACTCGTAGCTCGCAACTCGTTTTATTTTGTCATTGCGAGGATTCGCCAGCTGGCGGAGACGAAGCAATCTCTGGTAAGAAAGAAAAACAAGTATCAAGGGAATGCTTTGATTGATAAATTGAATTTGGCTTAGAGAGATTTGATTTTAGAATTGGTGAAGTGTTTCTGATTAGAGATTGCTTCGCCGCCTTGAGTACAAGGGCGGCTCGCAATGACAATAATATAATTTTTACATTTTTAACTAAAATTATGTTTTCACTCATTGGTTGGTTTAGCAAATTAATAAGCTCAAGCAATAAACATGGCGAGCCAGATAAGGCCTTATTAATTGTTGTCGGAGCGATTATTGTTTTTGGTATTATTATGCTGGCCAGCGCTTCTTCGGTTATCGCCTATAACACTTACCATGACAGCTATTATTTTTTAAAACATCAATTTTTTGGTTTGGTATTAGGTTTAGCGGCGTTTTGGTTTTTTTCCAAAGTTGATTATCGGATTTGGCGTAAATACGCTTTGTGGATGCTGATCGCTTCTATTGGTCTCTTACTCTTGGTTTTTATCCCGGGACTGGCCGGCACCTGGGGAACATCCCGAAGCTGGATAAATGTTTTTGGCTTTTCTTTACAGCCGTCCGAATTCGTTAAAATAACCTTTTTACTTTATTTGGCCGCCTGGCTGGAAGGCAGAAAGAAGCAGCTCGCCGAAGTATCGCGCGGCATCGGGCCATTCGTAGTTATTCTAGGAGTTATCGCGCTACTTATGATATTGCAGCCGGATGTGGGAACTCTAACTATCATCGCCTTGGCGTCCCTGGCGGTTTATTTTATCGGCGGCGGCAGTATCAAGCATCTGATAGTTTTAATTTTATTAGGGTCAGTGGGCTTAGTTATTATGGTAAACATCTATCCTTATCAGGCCAATCGGTTTAAGTGCCTTTTAGATCCGTCTTTTTCCAAACAAGAAATTTGTTATCAGATTAACCAATCTTTAATCGCCGTTGGTTCGGGCGGTTTCTTCGGCCGAGGACTGGGTGCTTCCAGACAGAAATTTTCCTATTTGCCGCAAGCGCAAAACGACGCTATTTTCCCGATTATCAGCGAGGAAACCGGTTTTATTTTTTCCGTGGGCTTAATTTTATTATATTTGGCGTTGTTTCTTAAGGGCGTGGCCATCGCTAAAAAAGCGCCGGATGATTTTGGCAAAATTTTAGCCGTGGGCATAGTTAGCTGGATTACTCTGCAGGCCTTGATAAATATCGGCGGCATGGTTAATATTATGCCTATGACCGGCGTGCCCTTACCCATGGTGAGCTATGGCGGTTCGGCCATGGTGGCGGCCTTGGCGTCTATCGGCATATTGGCGAATATAAGCAGACAAGCAAAATAGAATTATGAATTATGGATTCTAAAAATAAAAAACAAAAAATCCTTTTAACCGGCGGGGGAACCGGCGGATCAGTGACGCCGCTCTTGGCCGTGGTGGAAGAATTTAACCACCCTTCCCCCCTTTATAAGGGGGGCAAATACGAATTTCTCTGGCTGGGCACGAAAGACGGTCCGGAGCGAGTCATGGTGGAAAGAGCCGGTATTAAGTTTAAGACAATCGCGGGCGGCAAATGGCGCAGGTATTTTTCTTTAAAGAATTTGGCTGATATTTTTAAAATTAAATTAGGTTTCTGGCAAGCGCTCTGGCTAATGCTAAAATGGCGGCCTAATCTAGTGATGAGCGCCGGCAGTTTTATAAGCGTCCCCGTAATTTGGGCGGCTTGGCTTCTCGGGGTGCCGATTTTAATTCATCAGCAGGATGTTAGGCCCGGGCTAGCCAATAAATTGATGGCGCCATTTGCTAAAACCGTAACCGTGGCATTTGAAAAATCTTTGGCTGATTATGGCCAGAAAGCGTTTTGGACGGGCAATCCAATTAGACAGAGTATGAAACTCGCGATTCGCGACTCGCGATTCGCGACTCATTTTAATATTCAAAAAAATTTGCCAGTGGTATTAGTCGTGGGTGGCGGCACCGGCGCCGAGGCGATAAATAAGTTGGTGCTGGAAGGTTTAAACGACTTAACTCAATTTTGCCAGGTGATACATGTCTTTGGCAAAGAGAAGGGAATTAGGATAGGCATCATAAATTATTTTGCTTTTGAATTTTTAGACGCGGAACGAATGGCCGAGGCGCTTAAGCTGGCCGACCTAGTAGTAACGCGTGCCGGCCTGGGCTTCTTAACCGAGTTGTCATATTTGGGCAAGCCATCAATAATAATTCCGTTGCCGGATTCTCATCAGGGAGAGAACGCCCAGATGTTTAAAGATGCTGGCCTGGTTTTCGCACAGAAAGATTTGACGCCAGAAAAGTTTACGGGTGCGATAAAAAATTTGGTCGCCGATAAAGAATTACAGAAAGAATTAGGTGAAAAGATGGGGCGGGTGATGAAAGCCGGAGCTAACGAGGCAATGGTAAAGATTATTTTGGAGTTGTTGGCATCTAATAGAATTTAATTTATTTTGTATGTTTAAAGAATTTCAGCCAAATTTAGAAACAAGACTTTCGGAAAATCATAAACAAAAAGCCTATGAATTAATTCATGATATAAAAGATAAAATTTCTTTTTATCCGGCCGCTAATATAGCTGGTTATGATGACGAGGAGGCCTGGGGAATAAGAAATGAACTGATAGAAAAAAATCCAGATGGCGTCGTCCAGGGATTGGCCGGCATTACCAGCGAAAAAGCATGGAGAATCAGAGAGTCGTTAATTACTGTTTGTCCTCATAGCGTTGCCCGCAGTTTAGTCGGCCTGAATGATGACGCGGCTTGGCAGATGAGAGACAGACTTTTAGAGCTGATTAGTAAAGACGGAGTTGCCAACGGCTTGGCTGAAAGCGTGGCATTTATAGATGATGACCGTTCGTGGAAGCTACGGCATAAATTAGAAAATGTTTGCTTGTTAAATGTTTTGGAAGGATTAAACGGTTTGGACAGTCGGCGAGCTTGGGATTTTAGAGAAAAATATAAAACTAATCACCCCAGAGAAGTCGCGGCTAGCCTGATTGGTTTGAGTAATGATAAGGCGAGACAATGGAGAAAGGAATTTTTAAGTAAGGGTCAGATTGAAGGCGTTATTTTAAGCCATTTGGGAAGCGATAGTCCCGAAGCCTGGAGTTTGAGAAAGAGACATCTTAAAGAATATGCCTTTGCGGTTGGGACGAGTCTATCCGGATTAGAAAACGAAGCATCTTGGGAGTTAAGGAAGGAGCTAAAGAAAAAAGCGGAAAAAGAAAACGATTCACGTGTTTATAAAGGGTTGGCTCAAAGTTTAAGTTCCTACATGTCGGCGGCCTTAAAAATGAAACGATAAATAAACATTAATCCTTATGAATTTAAAATCAAAAATCAGGGAAATACCGGATTGGCCGAAAAAGGGGATTAATTTTAAGGATATTACGACTTTATTGGAAGATAAGGCGGCTTTCCGTGAGGCAGTTGATCAGTTAGCCGCGCCATTTCTGGGCCAAAAAATTGATAAAGTGGTAGGGATTGACGCGCGCGGATTTTTACTGGCCGCGCCAGTCGCTTATAATTTAAACGCCGGACTGGCCATAGTTCGAAAAAAAGGCAAGCTGCCGTCGCGATCTATTGAGCAGGAGTATACTTTAGAATACGGCAGTAATATTATTGCGGTTCATGAAGACGCCGTCAAGCCGGGTGAAAGCGTGGTATTAATCGACGACTTGTGCGCTACTGGCGGCACGGCTCTGGCGGCCTGTGATTTAATAGAAAAACTGAGCGGGAAAATTATTGGTGTGAGTTTCTTGGTTGATTTGCCGTTCTTAGGTGGATCGAAGAAACTAAAAGAGCGGGGACTGGCTGTGCGTTATTTAGTGGAGTATAATGTTGAATAATAACCTAATAAATATGAACAAAATTAAAATCGCCATCATCGGCGGCAGCGGTCTTGATGACCCGGGCATTTTAAAAAATGCTAAAAAAGTTAATTTAGCTACGCCTTTCGGCGCCACGGCCGCGCCGTTAATTTGCGGTCAGATTGATGGCGTGGACATGGTGGTTTTGGCGCGGCATGGCATAAACCATACATTTATGCCGACTAAAGTGCCGTATCGGGCCAATATTTGGGCCTTGAAAGAAATCGGCTGCACGCACATTATCGCCACCACGGCCTGCGGGTCGTTACAGGAAAAAATCAAGCCGCGCGATTTGATATTTTTGGATCAGTTTATTGATTTTACCAAGCACCGCAACTTGACTTTTTTTGAGGATAAAGTTGTGCATACGGCCATGGCCGACCCCTTTTGCCCTGATTTAAGAGAAATTTTAATTAAAACCGCTGAGGAGTTGAAGTTCGCGCATCATAAACAGGGGACTATTATCACCATTGAAGGCCCGAGGTTTTCCACGCGCGCGGAAAGCCGTTTCTTTAAACAAATGGGCGCGGATGTCATCAATATGTCAACCGTGCCGGAAGTAATTTTGGCGCGCGAAGTCGGCATTTGCTACGGCTCCGTGGCCATGGCCACGGATTATGACGCTTGGCGGAAAGATGAGAAAGCGGTTACTTGGGGAATGGTTATGCAAGTTATGAAAGACAACACTAATAATGTGGTGAAGCTGTTGTTAAATATAATTCCGAAAATAGCCCTGGAGCTGGCGGACGAGGAATGCGAGAATTGCGGAGTGAAATAAATTAGCATTTAGGCGGTTGAATGGCGGAGGCTTGCAATTAGTAATTTTTGAAGCGAGGACTGACCGTTCGGCCGACCTTTTCTCCGTTTACATCCGTAGCGAAAAAATTACTAATTGCAAGCCTCCGCCTAATAGGTTTTATATATATATGGATTTAAACAAAATAAAAAAAATTTACTTGATCGGAATTAAGGGCGTGGGCATGACTATGCTGGCGCAGTATTTGGTCGGTCAAAATATAGATGTTTCCGGATCAGACGGGCCGGAAAAATATATGACTGACGCGGTTCTAAAAAAATGCGGCATAAAAATTATTGAGAAATTTGACGCAAAGAATATCCCCCATGATGCCGACTTGATAATTTATTCCACTGCCTATAATGCCGAAACTAATGTTGAAGTGGCTGTGGCCTTGGCTGGCAAAATTAAGATTATGACTTATGCCCAGGCCTTGGGCGAAACGTTTAATCAGAAATACGGCATCGCGGTGGTTGGTTCGCACGGCAAAACCACGACTACGGCTTGGCTGGGCTATGTCATGAAAATGTCCGGCCTCGGGCCTAGCGTAATGGCGGGCGCGCCAGTGCCGCAATTTGACGGCTGTTCTATATCCGGTCAAGCGGATTATTTAGTGATTGAAGCCGACGAATATCAGAATAAGCTTCAATATTACCAGCCCAAGGCCGTGCTTTTAAATAACATTGATTATGACCATCCCGACTTTTTTCCTACCGCGACTGATTATGAAAATACTTACATAGAATTTATTAAAAAAATACCGGCTAAGGGTTTTTTAGTGGCTAATTTTGATGATTCCTTAATTAGAAAAATCGCTCAAGTGAATTGCCGAGGCAAGGTGATAACTTACGCTATAGACGAAACGGCGGATTATGTCGCTTTTGATTTAAAGGCCAATAACGGTAAACAATATTTTAAAGTTAAATTAGAAGTAGAAGATGAATTAGACGAAGAAGAAACCAGGGTTGAAGAATTGGGCGGCTTTTCCATTCAGCTCGCCGGCCGGCACAATATATTAAATGCTCTAGCCGTTATCGCCACAGCCATTGAATTAAACATAGAATTATTTAAAATCAGAAAATATTTGGCAGAATTTACCGGTACGGCCAGGCGCATGCAAGCGCTTGGCGAATTCAGGGGCGCGACCGTCATTGATGATTACGCGCATCATCCCACGGAGATAAAAGCCACGGTGAGCGCGGTTCGGCAAAAATACGGCTCGAGGAAGCTAATGGTGGCTTTCCAGCCGCACACTTTCAGCCGCACCAAAGCTTTATTTAACGATTTTGTAAAAAGTTTTGCTCAGGTCGACGAGTTGATTATTTTGGACATCTACGGCTCGGCGCGCGAAAAGCCGGGCGGGGCGCATAGCCGAGACTTGGCAGAGAAAATAAGAATTAGAAATCAGGAATC
>LCCP01000029.1 GCA_000997945.1 Parcubacteria group bacterium GW2011_GWC2_42_12
TAATGTTGGATACCCTTTAGGCATATGATTCTTGTTAATAGTTATTATTAACAGAGTATCACGGTGAGACTATGTGTCCAGTATATAGGGTACCTGCCAAAACAAAAATTAAAATTTATATAGATGACGCCAATGTTTTTTATGCCTAAAAGAAGATGGGCTGGACATTGGATTGGCGTAAAATTAAAGAATATTTTCAAGAAAAGTATGAGGTAATCGGTTTTAATTATTATCAGGGGATAAAGGATGGCGATGATAAAATAAAGAATTATTTAAAATATTTAGATCAGCTGCATGTGAATGTTATAACCAAACCGCTGAAAGAGATTAGAATCGGTAGCGAACATCCGCTTAATTTGCTCCATCATTATAAAAAAATCTACAAGTGCAATTTTGATGTTGAGATAACGGCCGATATGATTTTTGACCGCGGCAATCTTGACGAATATATTTTATTTTCCGGCGACAGCGATTTTGATTACGCGGTAAAACGGTTGCGATCAGTTGGCAGGACGGTAACCGTTTATTCCTCAAAAAAAGTTTTATCCTGGGAATTAAAATTAGCGGCCAATCAGTTCAGATATTTGGAAAAACATAAAGAAATTTTTTGTAAATAAAAACCGCCCCGATTGACCCGAAGGCCGATCAGGGCGTACTGTAAAACTATTATATTAGTATATCAAGCTAAAAATGTTTGTCAAGGGGGAGGGTGAAAATTGGCCGATAGCTTCCGCCCGGCAGTTTAGAAAGGAAAGCCGTGGAGGAGGAGATGGAAAGAATGACAAATGACAAATTTCCAATGACAAATTAATGAGATTGCCGCGCCGTCATGATTACATGGGCGGCTCGCAATGATAAGTTGATATATTTATTATAATTTGCTAATTTTAGATGTTACGATTGTAAACAAATTGTTTACAATTCTTGATAAAAGCGCTATAATTTATTTATGTTGGATTTTATAAAAAATGGCAAGGGAGAAATTCTAAATTTATTTTTTAAGAATCCTGATGGCGTCTATTATCTAAGAGAGATCGCGAAAATTCTAAATAAAGAGCCGGCTCATTATCAAAGATATTTAGATGCTCTGGTAGAGGATGACATATTGCAAGATGAGCGTAAAGGCAACTTGCGTCTTTTTAAGTTGAATAAAAACCATCCGCTTTACGAAGAATTAAAAAAAATTATTTCCAAAACTATCGGGCTGGAAGGACAAATAAAGGCCATTGCTGATTCTTTGGTCGGCATAGGCGCGGCTTTTATTTTTGGTTCCATGGCTAAGGGGAAAGAAAATAGCCATAGCGACATAGATTTAATGTTAATCGGGAGCGCTGATCAAGATAAATTAATCAAGGCGGTAAGCGCGGCGGAAGAAAAGTTGAGTCGAGAAATCAATTATCATGTTTTTACCAAAGACGAGATCTTAGAAAAAATCAGGCAGAAAGACAGTTTTTTTATTAATATTTTTTCCGAACCAAAAATTATTTTAAAGGGAAATTTAAATGAATTTACAATCCCTGCTTAGTAAAAATAAAGTAGAAAAAATCGAGGTTTTGATAACGGCAGTTCAGAATAAGACGAATAAGGCTTATTCATATTTAAATTTCGCGAAAAACGCGGCTGTTTATTCAGGGGAAAATGAGCCCGTTTATACCAGCGTGTATGATGCGATAAGAATAGGATGCGAATCAATTTTACTTTTTCATGGCTATAGGGTAAAAGCCAGCTCGGAAGCAAGACATAAAGCAGTTATCGAGGCCGCCAAAGAGTTAGCGGGATCGGGACTAGACAGTGAGTTTCAAAGAATGCAGAAAATGAGGCAAAAAAGGAATAAATTGGAATATGGAAATTTAACATCTATCTCTGAAGGAGAGCTAAAACAATCCATTGAAGACGCGGAAAAATTATTAGGGAAATGCGCCGCATTGATAAAAAGTAAAATACCGCCCTTGGGCATATAATTATATTGATTATGAATTTATATTACGGCCGTACTATAATATTGAAAATTTGTCCGCCCGGCAGTTTAGAGAGGAAAGCGGTGGAGGAGGAGATGGGGAAGGGGGAGTTAGGAAGCAAGAATAAGGAATTATGAATTATGGAAAATACTGATATGCAAAATAATCATCTCGCCATATTTAAGGGCAAAAAAATCAGAAAAACCATTTATCATAAAGAATGGTGGTTTTCGTTTGTTGATGTGGTTGAGGCCTTGACGGATAGTCCCACTCCTAGGCAATATTGGAGTAAGGTTAAACAAAGAGAGTCCATTGATCTTCAGTTGTCCCCAATTTTGGTACAACTGAAATTGGAAGCGGCTGACGGCAAATATTACGAAACTGATAACGAGCTTATCGCAATTTGTGATAAGTTCAAAGCCTGAAAGCAAAAAACGGAAAAATATGAATAATGGGAAAAGTAATATATTAGTTTGCGGTTCCATAGTTTATGACAGAATAATGAATTTTCCCGGTAAATTCAGCGACCATATTTTGCCGGATAAAGTTCATATTTTAAATGTGTCATTCACGCTAAACCGTTTAAGCGAGAGTTTTGGCGGCACGGGCGGCAATATCGCTTATAATCTGGCGCTTCTCGGGGAACGGCCGAAGCTCTACGGCGTGGTCGGAGCTGATTTTGAAAAATACGCCGACTGGCTAAAACGCAATCGGGTGGATATTAAAAATGTTAAAATTGCCAATGAAGAACTGACGGCCAGCGCCTATATCATGACTGACCGGGCGGATAATCAGATTGCGGGTTTTTATCCGGGCAGTAAAATACAAATCCCCCTAACCCTGCCCGCTCGTGCCTCGCAGTGGCAGGCGGGTCCCTTTGTTAAAGGGGGCACTCTGGCGATCGTTTCACCCGATCTAGTTGCCAGAATGGTAGAATATGCTAAAATATTTAAACGATTTAAAATTCCTTATATTTTTGACCCGGGCCAGCAGATTACGAGTTTTAGCCCCAAAGAATTGAATTTAGCCGTTAAATCGGCTAAAGTTTTAATCGGCAATGATTATGAAATTGAGTTGATTTTAAAGAAGCTTGGTTTGAAACGGCCGGTTCTGGCGAAGATAGTGGAAACCTTAGTAATTACTAAAGGAGACAAGGGTTCAGAAATTTATAATCAAGGCAAGAAGCTAACCATACCGGCAGCTAAACCCAAATCAGTCTTAGATCCGACTGGCGCCGGCGATGCCTACCGCGCCGGGTTCATTAAGGGATTGATTATGGGCTGGCCGCTAGCTAAGTGTGGTAGATTGGCCGCGGTAACGGCCGTGTACACGGTAGAAAAATACGGCACGCAAACGCATAGGTTTAGTTGGCAAGAGTTGATTAAGAGGTATAGGGAGAATTATGGCGAGAGGTTATAGATTGTCATTGCGAGAAATGAAGCGAAGCGTAATGACGAAGCAATCTCAGGAACGACTTATCAACTCAAAGAGTGGTGCGTGAGATTGCCTGCCCGCAATGCTTCGCTTGCGAGGCGGGCGGGCTTCGTCCCCCAGTAGTGTCCAAAATCCTAAAAATTTGACTTATAGTAAAATAAATGTTTTAATTTTTTGCTTAATATTGGTAGTTTAAATTTTTGCAATTATCTAGGGCGGCTAAGGACATGCCGGTTTTAAATTCATTAAAAGTTAGGTTCGCTAAGGAAAAAACGCTTAAGGGCGTGAAACTGGCGGCCTGCTTGCATGTTACGGCCGAGACCGCGAATCTGGCGCGTACCTTAAAAGCCGGCGGAGCCGAGGTTCTGCTCTGCGCTTCCAATCCCTTATCCACCCAAGACGAGGTGGCCGCGGCTTTAGTTAAGGAATATGGCATTAGTGTCTTTGCCATTCACGGTGAGGACAAAGAAACTTATTATTCTCATTTGCGCGCCGCGCTGGATTTTAAACCTAACATCACCATGGACGATGGCGCTGATTTATTGTCGCTTCTCCATACCGAATATAAACAGCAAGCTAAAAATGTTTGGGGGTCAATGGAAGAAACTACCACCGGCGTGATCCGGCTTAAAGCCCTGGAAAAGGCCGGTAAGCTGGCCGTGCCGATTATCGCCGTCAACGATGCTAAAACTAAGAATATGTTTGACAACCGTTATGGCACGGGCCAATCAACCATTGATGGCATTATTCGCGCTACGGATATTTTAATTGCTGGAAAAAATGTGGTCGTGGCCGGCTACGGTTGGTGCGGCCGGGGGTTTGCCGCGCGCGCTCGAGGCATGGGCGCTAAAGTGATTGTTACCGAAGTGGATAAAATTAAAGCCCTGGAAGCGGCCATGGACGGCTTTCAAGTTATGCCGATGAATGAAGCGGCAAAGATTGGCGATTTGTTTTGCACCTTAACCGGCGATAAGGATGTTTTAAGGGGCGAACATTTTAAAGTCATGAAAGACGGCGCTATGGTGGCTAATTCCGGGCATTTTGACGTGGAAATAAATATTCCTGAACTTAAGAAATTAGCCGTGAAAGTGAATAAAAATGTCAGAAACCATGTGGATGAATATGTAATAGGAATTAGGAATAAGGAATTAGGAATTAGGGGAAATGCCAAAAATACCAAATCAATATATTTGTTAGCCGAAGGCAGGTTGGTAAATTTGGCCGCGGCCGAAGGCCATCCGGCTTCGGTTATGGACATGAGTTTCGCCACGCAAGCGCTGGCCAGCGAGCAGGTAGCGAAAAATTATAAAAAATTAAGCAAAAAAGTATATAATGTGTCGGCCGAGATTGAAGACTGGGTGGCAGAGCTGAAACTTAGCGCCATGGGGATTGGCATTGATGAATTGACGCCCGAGCAGAAGAAGTATTTAAGTTCGTGGGAAATTGGCACCTAACGCCGTGCTGTCATTGCGAGGAGTCCTGTAATCAGGGCGACGCGGCAATCTCAGGCACAATCAGTAGAGATAAAATATATTTTTTAGTAAAATAAGTCGTTCGTGAGATTGCTTCGCCGCCTTGAGTACAAGGGCGGCTCGCAATGACAATTCAAATATTAATTAAATAATAAAGCATTCTCTAGTTGTTTAATGAGATAGTTATAAAACTATTTCTAATTTTAATCTTTGTCGTTTTGAGCTTTTAAATTTAAAAGTTCAGGGAAAATATTCAGAAAATATTTTTTTCCCGCTAAGATGGGTTCCAAGGAGAGAGCGGGTAGAACGACAAAGACGGAAATTATTTTGCCCCGTTAAAAATAGATTTTTAAACGGGGTAAACATCTAAACGATGCTAGACAAAATTATGCCAGAAAAAAATGTGCGCTTAATTACCTCAGAGTCAGTCACGGAGGGCCATCCTGATAAGGTTTGCGATCAAATCAGCGACGGCATTTATGATGCCATGCTGAAAGTCGACCCGATGAGCCGCTCGGCGGTGGAAACTTTTTGTACTACCGGGCTGGTGGTGGTGGGCGGCGAAGTTACGACCAAGGCCTATGTTAATGTTGATAAAATTGTGCGCGAAGTTTTACGGGGGATTGGCTATGATAAGCAAGAATACGGTTTTTGCTCAACCGACGTCGGCATCTTGGTCTCTATCCATGAACAGAGCCCGGATATCGCCCGGGGAGTTGATGAAGGCAAGGGCGAGTTCAAAGAGCAGGGAGCCGGTGACCAAGGGCTAATGGTCGGGTATGCCACCAATGAAACTAAAGAATTAATGCCTCTGCCGATAGTTTTAGCGCATAAATTAACCGCGAAATTAGCGGCTGTTAGGAAGAGTGGCCTGTTGCCTTATTTAAGGCCGGACGGCAAGAGCCAAGTGACCATTGAATATCATGACGGCAAAGCCACTCGAGCCGAAACCGTGGTGATCGCCGCGCATCACAGTGAAAGCGTCAGTCTGGAAAAGTTAAGAGCTGACATTAAAGCTAGGGTGATTAAACCAGTTATGGGCAAACTGCTGGATAGCCAGACCAAGTATTTCATTAATGCCACGGGCAAATTTACTTTAGGCGGCCCATCGGCCGATACTGGCTTGACCGGACGGAAAATTATTGTTGATACTTATGGCGGAGCCGTACCGCATGGCGGCGGCGCTTTTTCCGGCAAGGATCTGACTAAAGTGGATCGGAGCGGCGCTTATATGGCCAGGTATGTGGCCAAAAATGTCGTGGCCTCCGGATTGGCCGAGCGCTGCTTATTGCAGGTAGCTTACGCTATCGGCGTGGCCCAGCCGGTGGGAATTTACATTGATACTTTCCGCACCAATAAAATATCCGAGCGAAAGATTTTGGAATTGATAAATAAGCATTTTGATTTTCGGCCAAAAAGAATCATTGACGCGCTTAACCTAAGAAGGCCGATTTATCAAAAAACCGCGGCTTACGGCCATTTTGGCCGGGCGGATAAGGATTTTACCTGGGAAGCGACGGATAAGGCGAGATTGTTGAAAAAAGAAGCGAAATTGTAATGTTTTGTTTGTCATTGCGAGCTTGCCGATAGGCAAGCGCGGCAATCTCTGTTAAGAAAGAATGACAACAAAAAGAAAAAAACATGGATTAACAAAATAGATTTTGCTTAAAGAGTCTACCTTTGAATTGGTGAAGCGTTTTTAACCAGAGATTGTTTCGCCGCCCTGATTACGGGGGCGGCTCGCAATGACAAAAAATATTATGCAAAGATTATTTAAGTTAGATAAACAGTGGTCGCTAGGCGCCCTGGCCATAATGATCGCCGCTTTGCTGTGGAGTCTGGATGGGGTTTTTATCAGGCCTAAATTTTATGTCCTGCCAGCCGGTTTAGTGGTTCTGTTAGAGCATGTTTTGGGTTTTATTGTTTTAAGTCCGTTTTTATTTCTCGGCTGGACAAAAATAAAACTGTTAAGCAGGAAAGATTGGTTGGCCATTGGCTGGGTTTGCTTTTTCGGCGGCGCCTTAGGTACGATTATGATTACTAAAGCTTTTTTCGCGGCCATGGGCGGGGAAGTGACTTTCGCTACCGTAGTGCTTTTGCAAAAACTCCAGCCGGTTTTCGCCCTGGCCCTGGCCAGATTGATTTTAGGCGAGCGTTTAAGAAGATCATTCTATCTTTGGGCGGCGGTGGCGATTGTGGCGGCTTATTTTTTGGCTTTTGGCAAAACCGGTTTGGGAGAAATAAATTTACTGCATAACGCCGCTTTTTACGCCGCCCTAGCCGCTTTTGCTTTCGGTTCCTCAACCGTCTTTGGCAAGCGGATCGTCAATCACCTTGATTTTAAATCCACCGCCGCTCTGCGCTTCGGCCTTACTGGCTTATTGGTTTTGGTTTATGCTTTGTTTACCGGAGACCTGTTTAAGATCGCGACTGTCACCGGCTCGCATTGGTGGTATTTGATTTTAATTGTTTTTACCAGCGGTGCCGCGGCCATGTTCATTTATTATTATGGCCTAAAAAGGGTGACGGCTTCGGCTTCGACCATTTTGGAATTATTCTGGCCGTTTTCCGCCGTTATCCTGGATTATTTTATTAATCATAATATTTTAAGCCCGATTCAAATTATCGCCAGCTTGTTTTTGCTCTTGGCTTTCTTAAAAATTGTCGCTCGAGAAGCCGCGCCTAAATTTGAATTTATGGCTAAGATTAAAGATGGAAGCGGTCGGGGCGCGGAGTTGGGTTTTCCCACCATCAACCTAGATAAAGAGCATTTTGACCTTAGTTACGGCGTCTATTTAGTGGAAAGCCAAATACATGGTAAAATGCATAGAGGGCTATTGCACTTTGGCCAAAAGGAGACTTTTGCCGAGCCCGCGGCCATGGAATTATATATTAAAGATCAGCAGGCGAAACTGCCGGAAGAAATTAGTTTAAGAGAGATAAGAAAAATTAGAGAAGTGAAAAAATTCGCTGGCGCGGAGGAGCTGAAGAAACAGATGGTTCTAGATGTGAAAGAATTGGAATGACGGGAATCAGGAATCAGAGAGGTCACTCCCTTATTCTTTATTCCTTATTCCTAATTCGTTGATTTCACTCCCATGCTTGATTATCTTAAAAAATTTAATAATTTGCCGGCTGAATTAAGAAAACAGGTTTCGAGTAAAGAAGCCATGGCGGCGCTTGAAGAGCTGGAAAAGAAGTACCAACTTCCTTTGGCGTCTTTTGTGATGAGAGTTATGGTTAAAGAAATCGCCGTGGCGGATTTGGCTTTATTTTTATTTAAGGAAAATTTAACTGAAGCCGCCGCCGGACAATTAGTTAAAGAATTAAAAAAGAAAATATTTTTTTCCTTGAAAGATTACTTATCTCCACCCGTCCAGCAGACCGGTCCGGCCGAGCAGAGCGTTGCGCCTTTGCCTAAAATAATATCGGCGAGCGCGCCTAAACCGTTAGTCAAAGGCGCCAGTTTTTTCTTTTCGCCTGACGATGAGCAAGAAATTAGGGAATTGGCTAAGAAGATAGATTTGGCGGAAAAAATTGAATTGCCTGCCTCGCCGGCAGGCGGGCCGGCCGAGAAGATTGAGGCGGAGCTTAAGCAGATTATTAACCGCACCCAGATTAATTTTGGCTCGGCTAATTTAGCCGATAGATTTAAGCAGATTTTAAAAACTTATTTGCGCGGCATTAGAAATCGGCTGGAAACAGAATTAACTTTAACTAAGCCGTTTTTGAGCGGCGGCCTTAGCTTTGACGAGAATTCAGCTCGGAAAGTTATGGTTATGGCTGATAAAATTGTTCATCCCGTTAAATTTGACGAAGCCGGAGCGAAGCCGGCGGGCGAGCCGATTAAACTGTCCGAGAAAATAAGCATTCCTAAATTAGAAAAAACCCGGGAGGAAAAGCTAACGATCAGCAGAGACGCGCCTTATGATTTTTCAAAATTGGCCAAAGAGAAAGAAATTTTTGCTTTAACAGAATCTCGGCCTAAACCCGATCGGCCTCGAGTTGAAGACACGGGCCACGAATTAGCTCCTTTGACTCCGACGGTAGCGGTAGCCAAGCCAGGAGCCGCTTTCCCGGTTCAGAAAAAAGAACCGCTCTTAACTAAGATTGATAATCAAGCCGCCGCTCCGGCCGACCAGGCTAGCCAGATGCCATTAATCAGGCGCCGGTTTGAGGCGGAGAATTTAAGCCAAAATCAAAAAGTTAGAGTTGAAGACGTTAAATATGTTCCTCGGGTGATGAGTCCGTTGGATGAAATAAAATATTTGGATTTAATCAACTTTCGCCGATTGGACAAAGATCCGCAGAAAGCGGCTGATAAAATTAGGAGTAAGATAAATTTATTGGAGGAAGAGAGTTATGGCAAAAAATTAGCGGGCATCAGGTTTTGGCGTTCTAGCCCGATTAATAAATTATATTTGGAAATCGGTCACCTCAGCATTAGCGGAAATAAGCCGGTTGATGTTATAATAGAAGAAAGAAAAATTGCCATGCGCGATTATTTGACCGCGGCTGAATTCAAAGCGATTATGGATCTTAACAAAAGCTTGCGTTTTTAAAACACGAAAATAGCGAATAAAAACGAAAGAAACGAAATATGCCGCCAAATTCATAATATCATTCGTGTTTTTTGTTCTCTATTCGTTTCTTTCGCGTCTCCTATATGCAGCAGTATGTTGTGCCACAATTTATTGATGTTGAAGATAAGGTTATCGGGCCTATAACCACTAGGCAGTTTATTATATTATTAGTTGGTTTTTTGATTATCGGCATTTCATATAAGATTTTTGATTTCGCTTTATTTATTACCTTTGCTTTGGCCATGCTAGCCGTTGCCGGGGCCTTGGCTTTTTTAAGGATCAATGGCCGACCCTTTCATTATTTTATTTTAAATCTGTTGCAAACTCTAAGAAGGCCGAAATTAAGGATTTGGTATTTTATGGCTAGCGAGTTTAATTATAAAATTGACCGGGAAAATTTTACTTTGGCCGCTAAAATCGCGCCGGAAAAGCATTATGCCGCCTCTCGTTTAGCCGAATTGTCGTTAATTGTGGACACCAGAGGCGCTTATCGGGGAGAAAGGGGAGATAGCGAGGTTAAGGTGGAGAGAGAATAAAAATAATGACAAATGACAAATTTCCAATGACAAGAATAAATTAATTTGTCATTTGTCATTGGAAATTTGACATTTAATATTATGTCCAATAAATTAGCCAGAAATAAAATCACCGTATCCACGCAGGAATATTTGGATATCGCAGAATTTCGCGAAGACACTATTATTATGCGCGATGGGACTTTGCGCGCGGTTTTATTGGCCGCCAGCATTAATTTCGCGCTTAAGAGCGAAGACGAGCAGGATGCCATTATCGCCTCTTATGTTAGATTTTTGAATAATATTGATTTTCCTTTACAGATAGTCATTCAGTCGCGCGAGCTTAATATTGATAATTATTTAAATTTTTTAAGGCAAAAAGAAAAAGAGCAGACTAATGAGCTCTTAAAATTGCAAACCGCCGAATATCTTCAATATGTTAACGAATTGATTTCTTTAGGCAAGATTATGAGCAAAAGGTTTTACGTGGTGGTATCATATAATCCTTTATCCGACAAGCAAAAGGGGTTTTTCCCCAAGCTGATTGATTCTTTAAGGCCGGCGGCGCTAATTAAGATGAAGAGCGAGAAATTTTTAAGAAGAAAGTCTGAATTAAACCGGCGAGTGGAAAATGTTATTAGCGGCCTGGCGTCAATTGGCATAAATTCCCTGCCGCTTGACACCCAAAGTTTAATTGAATTGTTTTATAATACCTATAATCCGGAAACTTCGGCTAATCAAAAATTAGTTGATGTTAAAGAATTGAGGGTAGCGGAATGAAGGAAGAAGTCTTTTAAATTGTCATTGCGAGGAGCAACAGCGACGAAGCAATCTCACGGATAACGAATGGCGATAAAATTTTCCATTTTAGTTTAAATTTCGCATTCGTGAGATTGCTTTGCCGCCCTGATTACAGGGGCGGCTCGCAATGACAGAAAAAAATTTATTATGTTTAATCCAGCGCAAGTAAAACGACAAGAAGCTCTAGAGTCAAAAGCCAATCTTTTGGCGGAGAGAGCTGGGGCGGAACAAGTTGAAGACACGCCGTCCCTAACCCGCGAACTGGTGGAAGAGGAAAAATCTTACCGGCGCGGCAGTTTAACGATTAAAGATTTAATCGCTCCGGCTTCTATCGAGGTCAGTCCGAATTTTTTGAAATTGGGCTCCAGATTCGTCAGGACGATTTTTGTCGTTAATTATCCGCGCTACATAAACGTTGGCTGGTTCGCGCCGATCATAAATTTGAATTCAACTTTTGACATAGCCATGTTTTTCTATCCGGTGGAAAGCGCCGTGATTTTAAAACAGCTCAAGAATAAGGTCGGTAATTTAGAGGCCCAGATTATCTCTGATTCGGAAAAAGGCGCGGCTCGAGATCCCTTGCGCGAAACCGCTTTGCGCGACATAGAATCTTTGCGCGACGCTCTAACTCAAGGCATAGAGAAATTTTTTCAATTCGCTTTGTATGTGACGATTTACGCTTCCACTAAAGATGAATTGGACAAATTGTCTGATGAAGTGGAAAATATTTTCGGCTCCCGGCTGGTTTATTCCAAACGGGTTTTCTACCAGGCCGAACAGGGGTTTAATTCAACTCTGCCTTTAGCCAACGATGAATTATATATTGCCTTTAACATGAATACTTCTCCGGTGGCCTCATCGTTTCCCTTCATCTCTTCGGAATTAACCTCGGATAACGGCATTCTCTATGGTATCAACCGCCATAATAACAGCTTGATTTTATTTGACCGCTTTAGCTTGCAGAACGCTAATAGCGTGGTTTTCGCCACTTCGGGCGCGGGCAAGAGCTATACGATTAAGCTGGAGGTTTTAAGGAGTTTGATGATGGGCACGGAAATAATTATCATTGATCCGGAAAATGAATATAAGCATTTGTCCGAAGCCGTGGGCGGGACTTACATCAATATTTCTTTAGCCAGCGAGAATAAAATCAACCCCTTTGATTTGCCGCGGTCGGTTTTCGGCGAAGCCAAGGCCGAGGATATAATCAGAAGCGGCGTCATAACCGTGAAGGGGCTGATCCGGCTGATGTTAGGCGATTTAACCCATGAAGACGATTCCATCATTGATCGGGCGCTCTTAGAAACTTACGCTAAAAAAGATATCACGCCCGATTGCGACCTAGCCAAAGTGGAAGCGCCGATCATGCAGGATTTAGAAGATATTTTGGAAGATATGGAAGGCGGGTCCGGTTTGGCCTTGCGGCTTAAAAAATATACCAAGGGCACTTTTGCCGGATTGTTCAATAGCCCGACTAATGTTAAGATGGACAACCAGTTGGTTTGTTTTTCCGTGCGTGATTTAGAAGACGAATTAAGGCCAATGGCGATTTATACTATTGTTAATTACATCTGGAACGTGGTGCGTAGCGAGTTAAAGAAGAGAATTTTGGTGATTGATGAGGCTTGGTGGCTAATGCAGCATGAAGACAGCGCTAAATTCATTTACGCCCTGGTAAAACGGTGCCGCAAATATTATCTGGGAGTGACGACCATCACCCAGGATGTTAATGACTTTTTGACTTCGGCTTATGGCCAGGCCATAGTTAATAACTCGGCTCTGCAGCTTCTTTTAAAGCAATCTCCGGCCGCGATAGATCTAGTGCAGAAAACTTTTGTCTTAACCCAAGGGGAAAAATATCTGCTTTTGGAGTGCGGCGTGGGCGAAGGTATCTTCTTCGCCGGTTCCAAGCATGTGGCCATAAAAGTCGTGGCCTCTTACACCGAAGACCAGCTGATTACTTCTGATCCGCGGCAGTTATTGGAAATTGAGCAGGAAAAAAGAGAATTTAATTCCAATATGTTAGCCAACGAAGGCACGGAGGACGAGGAAGACGAAACCGCAGCCGAGGAAATATAGTACTTTTGCGGTTGGCCGGCAGTTAGCTGAAATTAGTAATTTTCTCGCTACGGATGTGAACGGAGAAAAGGTCGGCCGATCGGTCAGTCCTCGCTTCAAAAATTACTAATTTCAGCTAACTGCCTAAACAAATATAAATTTAGCTTAATGAATCTATATGAATAAGCGAATTTGGGGAATCATCATTATTATTGTGGGGTTGCTGCTGATGGTCGCGATTATTTATTTTATGTTTTTTTATAAATCAGCCGCGCCCGAGCCGGTGATTGAACAACCGGTAACATCAGTATCCCAAACCACGGTCACGCCTGAACCGACCAGTCAGCCGGTTACCGTCCAGCCGGTTTCTCCTTTAAAAAAAGCCGAAGTAAAAGCCGATGATTTAGTCAGGCTGGCCGCGGCTTTTGCCGAAAGGTTTGGCAGTTTCTCTAACCAGTCTGATTACGGCAATCTCCGCGATTTGCGGATTTTTATGACTGATAACCTAAAAACTTGGGCCGAAAATTATATTAATAACGCTCGATTGAAAAAGGGTGACGCTTCGATTTATTACGGCATTGTTACCAAAGCGGTTTTAAGCGAAGTTAAGCAGTTTGATAGTGATTTAGGTCAGGCGGAAATTTTAGTTAAAACCCAGCGGCGCGAATCAGCCGGCGTGACCGGCAATAGCACAACTTTTTATCAGGACATCATTATAAAATACCGGCTTGAGGGCAGTGTTTGGCGAGTGGACGGAGCTTATTGGCAGAATAAATGATTAGGGTTATGCTGATTGATCGGACAGACGATGATGTTAACTTTTCACTTAGACGAAATTTGTGTATTTTTCTTAAAATTATTCAATAGGTAAAGACCGAAATAGCTAAGAGTAAAATTGAACAATTTCGTATGCGCTCAAAGTCAACATCAGCGCCTGTCTATTTTAATAGGTTTGAGCGGATATGATAGTAAATAAAGATTTTATAACCAGAAATGCCAGCCGAACTTGGGCATTTTTTTTAGATCTAATTTTTCCCATTGAATGTTTGGGCTGCGGGCGCGAAGGCCGCTGGCTGTGCGAAGATTGTTTTAAAAAGATAAATTTGAAGCCCAAACAATATTGCCTGCATTGCAAGAAGGCCAATGACTTTGGGCAGTTTTGTTTGCCGTGCCAGGTTATCTATAGTTTGGACGGCGTCTGGATTGCCGCGCTTTATGATGAATTATTAATCAGCCAGGCTATAAAGAAATTAAAATATTATTTTTTGAGCGGCCTGGCGGATGATTTAAGCCGGTTGATGATTTTGTCGGTTGATAAGTTGCTCGAGCAGGGCCGAATTTCAAAATTCGGCCTGCGCTCCGGGGTAGACTGGTCAAATTTTAAGCGCGCGGCCGGTTTACCGCTAGCGGTTTTAAATTTTTATGATAATTTAGTCGTGCCCGTGCCTTTGTCGCGAAAACGGCTGCGCTGGCGCGGTTTTAATCAGGCGGAATTATTGGCGCGGAGAGTAGCGGAGAAATATGGCTTGGAGCTAAACAGCGGCAATTTAATTAGAGTCAAACATAAAAAAGCCCAGGCCAAATTAAACGAAATTCATCGCTTGGAAAATATAAAAAATTGTTTTGTCTGGAGGGGAGGAAATTTAAATAAAAAAAATATCATCCTGGTAGATGATGTGGTGACGACCGGCGCTACCTTAAACGAGTGCGCCAAAATTTTAAAAGCCAACGGCGCCGGCGAGGTTTTCGGGTTGGTGGTGGCTAAGGGGTAGAAAAGGCATTGTTATTGCGAGCGATTACCGCCTTTCTGTCATCCCCGCGCAGGCGGCCCGCCTGCCGGACGGGCAGGGAATCCATTTCTACCAAATTTTCTGGATCCCCGCCTGCGCGGGGATGACGAACAAAGAGATTGCTTCGTCATTCCGCTTCGCTTCATTCCTCGCAATGACAGAAAAAATCGTCAAGATTTTAGCTTGGTTAATTTTTAATATTTTTTAGATAAAAAAAGAGCGCCGGCTTTGAGAGCTGGCGCTTGTGAAAGAACGGGTTGTTCGGGGGTTAGTTCCCCTCGACGACTGCGGGCGTGGCTTCGGTGCCTCCGCCTCCGCCTCCGCCACCGCTGTCTTGCCAGGGCGGGTAGAACTGGTTGCCAATAGGCCAACCGTCGAAGTAGAATTTGACCCAATAGCGCCCGGGCGCTAGGTAAATCTGGAGAGATTGCGTCGGGTCGACGATCTTGAACCAGAAATTTTCCTTGGATGGTTCGGTTGACAATTTGCCTACCGGCCAAAGATGAACCGCCGAAGCGTAGAGCGCATTCTTTGGTTCTTTCGGATCATAGTACCAGGCCGCGAAGAACTTCAAGCTTGGTTTTTCGCCGTCGACAACCAGTTGAGACAATGGACTAATGTTCTGGTCGTACTCCTCCTTCGTTAGCCCAACAATCACAAAGAGGTCATGGCGGAAAGTCCGCACGCCCTTGGCCGACACCTTGCCGGCAGTCAGTAAAACCGTCGTGGGGATGATTCTCTGACCCCCATTTCCCAAGCCGTAGGCGACTTCGGTGCCGTCTTTGAGTCCAACGATGATTTCGCCGCCCCGTTCGCTGAAGTAATTGGGAAAACGAATCATCCCGTTCTGGATGTCATACTCGCGCGCGTAGTAATACCGAACGGGATTGCCATCCGCGTCGCGTTCCACGATCCGGAAGTAGGCAGCGTTGGCGAACTGGAGCCAAGTGTTGTTACTCATGTTCAGCACGATATCAAGCGTGTTTTTCGACACGCCGTTTTGGGGTGGGTTGATCTTGCCTGACGAGTTACCGTAGAACAGGTTGTTCCAGTTTCTGTCGTAGAGCGCGGTCCCCAGGATGATTGCGTCGCTCTGATACAAGACGCTGAGTTGTAGCCTTTGTTCCTTGATGAGGGCGAAGATTTCGTCCACATCCACAACCCCGGCCGTCGGTGAATAAGGAAAGTTAACCCCCGAACGATTGTTCGTCGTAGCGTTGATGTACGAGGATGCCCAGCCGTACACATCGATATTGGCGACCGACTCCCAGGCTCGGGCCTGGAGGTCGTCCATGCTGATGGGCAGTTGGTTGGGAACCGAGAGGGTAGGTGGTGTAGGGCCGCCGCCGCCTCCGCCGCTGGGGGGAGTTTGAGCATTGACGGGCAAGCTCGTTGCGAGCAGTGCCACCATACCAATGATGGCAACTAAGGTTTTGTTTGTCTTCATGTTTTGTTGCTTTGTTTTTTTCTGCGTTTGTTGTTTCGTTGTTTTTGACCGTTACTGCTGGACCGTTTGTTGCTGCTGTTGGCGAGTTTCCTGCTCTTGTTTGATAAGCTGAAGCAGTTGTTCCTCGCCGTTGGTTATCGCCACCGAATTGGTCGGCGGCAGGAACACTTGTTCCTGGTTGAGCCGGGGATTTGCTCCGACGATCAACTGATAACCGTCTGCTTTCGCCACCGCTTGCGGCGGAGGCAAAGTGACTGCCGAGGTTTCAACTTGCGCCGAAACTTCGGACACATTGGCGACCGGCGTATACCACGCGCGAATCGCGACGCTGACCATCAGCGCGACCATTAGGCCGCACATAATGTATACTGATTTTCTCATGGTTTTGCTTGGTTGATGTTCTTCAACAACAGTCAGGCCTTCCGCATCCGCGAAAAGCTACATACTGACTATGCAATTGTCAAAGAACCGAATGGAGAGGCATTGTTTACCTCAACTTTCTACCCTAACATAGTATTATGATATTGTCAATAATTTTTATCAACAAATTTATATATTGTTAGATTTATCGCTAATGTTTAATAAAAAATCACTAAAACCAATCTTGTTTAATTGATTCGCGGCCTAATAATGGCCACTAAATGAAAACTCCTATCGCCGAGATGAGAGTTTTTTGTTTGAGATATAAATATTTCCACTTTGGCAGGGTTGAAATCCCCCTAGCCCCCTTTGTTAAAGGGGGTATCATTTAAATATTCTAAATATTTTTCAAAAGCGATTTTCAGCCAGGGAGTAATATCTTGATGATTGATTTTATTTTTTAATTGTTCAACGCTAATCCATTTATAGTCCGAAACTTCATCCTGATTCGGCTTTACCTCGCCGGCGTAATGGCCGATTAATAAATGGCAGAGCTCATATTCAGAGCCGATATTTTTAAAATTTATTCGATATTGAAATTTAAGAAGAGGTTTTAATGGGCAAGAAAAGCCGATTTCTTCATTTAATCTTTTTTCTCCGGCCTGTTCGTTGGTTTCGCCTGGGCGAAGATGAGTGGAGCAGGAAGTATCCCAAAAATTCGGCCATAATTTTTTTAAAGCGCTTCTCTTAGTCAGGAGAATTTCATTTTGGTCGTTGAAAACAAAAATGGTGATAGCGCGGTGTAAGATTCCCTGGCCGGCATGGCAATTCTCTTTAGTGTTTAAGCCGATGACTTCGTCGTTTTCGTTAACCACTAAAATTTGTTCATTCATAAGTTATTTTAGGTAATTTTAAAACGATAAAAACCAAGTCAGCGTTGATTTTAAATTTTTATTTACGAAGAATATAATTGGCTATGCGTGCCGATAGCTGAAAAATAGATAATTTGACCGCCCGCTATCTCCTCAAAAATAGCTCGCCAATCGCCGGTAATGTTAATGCTTCGATAATTTTTCAATTCGCCAATCAGGGGATGATTATTTAAAATAGGATTATCTTGGTCGTTAATAAAAATTGCCAATCTTTTTTTAAAATTAGTCTTTATGCCGGCTGGGCATTTTTTAAATTCTTTAATAAACTTTTTGGAGTACTCAATTCGCACAAATTATTTATTATTCAAAAAATTAATAGCCGCTTGATTATTTTTAAAAGAATGGAAATTATCGCTTTTTCTTTCGGCTCGCGACTCTTTAATGGAAGATAATAAATAATCGCTAGGCGCGCCCTCATTTAAAGTAAACAAAACCGTCTTATTGCGGATAAGTTGTTTTAAAAATCCATTAATCGCTCCGCTCAAGCTTAAACCTAAATCAGCCGCTACTTTTTGAGCCTCTTTTTTTACCTTGATGTCTGTTTTTATGTTGATAACTGAGGAATTCATAGATTTATGATTTATATTTTAATATATACTTTGTATGTCTTTAGTATATACTATACCGAAAACCTTGTCAATAGTTCCTTGTAGGGCGGAGGGGGCGAGATTCGAACTCGCGGTCCTTTTGAGGGGACAACGGTTTTCAAGACCGTCCCATTAAACCGCTTTGGTACCCCTCCGCCCTAAAAAGAATTAATTGATAATTTGACCGAAATAACCGCCCACAGCGAATTCGGTCAGGACAAACAGCAGGTAGAATAATAATAATAGCAGACCTTCTTGCTTGGTCAAGACTTTGCCGGTTTTCATGAAATACGACAATAAAATAATGGCAAACAGCATGAATAAGCCGGTGACGAAAATAATCCTTTGGTCAAAAGCGAAGGGATGAATGAGCGAGATGACTCCTACTACGATGGTGGCGTCGGTGATAACCGTGCCTAAAATATCTCCCAAGGCCAGGTTTTCGTGGTTTCTTTTGGCCGCTTTTATGGAAAAAGACAGTTCAGGCAAACAGGTGCCCAAGCCCACTATCAGCGCGATAAAAATCGGGCTGACGCCGAGCAGCTTGGCCGCAGCCACGGAGAATTTAACGGTCAGATAGGCGCCTAAGAGCAGAATAGCCAGCCACAAAATTAAAAGCAATAGATTTTTTAGCGTGACCCAAAATTGGACTTTAGAAAAATTAGAATTTTTATCGCGCTGGCTTCTTTTTAAGATGAAAGCATAAAAAAGCAGGCCAATGGCGATTAAGCCGGCGCCTTCCCATCTTGAATAGTAGCCGTTTAGGCCAAAGAGGATTGGCGCCGCCAGCACGCCGGTATAGTAAAGCCGGTTTTTTAGAACCTGGCTTTTTATTTTTAGCTCGCGCCCGGTGAGCAAAATTACCATGGCGAAAACGAAGGACAGGTCGGCGACATTGGAGCCGAACAACGCGCCCAGTCCGAACGAGGGGATGCCCTGAAGAGCGGAAGAAATAGCGACCAGAGTCTCGGGTAAAGCGGAAATCGCCGCGATAATCGTAAAGCCGACCGTATATTTTGATAAGCGCAGGCCTAGCGCCAAGCGAGCGGAATAGCGGATAGAGTAATCGGCGCTTTTGACGACTAGCCATAGAGCTAAAATAAGCCAGAGGAAATTAATCATAAATTTATTTAATGCCGTCTATCTTAAGAGGAGCTTTATCGCCTGGGCGGCGGAAGAGTTCTTTAATAATTGATTTTTTAATTTGGCCGAGCGATAGCAGTATGGAAACGCTGATTAGGCCGCAGATAAAGTACATTACAAATAGGAGGTTAAAGCCGAAGCGGTCGGCGACAAAGGCGCCGATCATAGCGCTGGCGGCCGTAGCTACGCCTACGCCAACGTCTTCCAGCGACCACTCCAACCCGATGATTGGTTTGTCAACATGATGAGTAAAGAGTATGCGCCAAGCCGGTACAGCCAGGGAATTGGCTAAGCCGCTGATGATCTGCAATAAATATATATGCCATGGTTCGCTGGAGATAATGTAGAATAGGGGAATAGAAGAAACTATCATGGTGCCTAGAATCATGAAAAAATATTCGTCCATTTCTCCTGTCATTTTGTCCATCAAGCGGCTGAAGGGGACAACGGATATTACCCTGGCCGCCCAATAAGCGGCCACGGCATAGCCGATAACTTCTATTTTATTGGCAATATTGTTTAAAATAAAAACCGCGAAAATAGGCGCCAGTAATCCTATGGAAAAGAACAGAAAAAAATCAGAAACGATCAGCGCGCGGATGATTTTATTGACATTATTTTTGCTCATAGCTTTTGGCCATTATTTAAAAATTGGCGAATTTTATCGCCTAAAGCAATTATGCCAGATCCCCTCGGTTATTTCAATGACGCGTCAATAGCTTTCCGCAGCTGTTCGCGGCGGTTTTCAGCGGTTTCTTTCATGGTTTGAAAAAAGTAAATAGTCTTTGGATTTATTAGATACGGCAAAAAGTGGATTAACAGATGCGCCAGCAAGCTAGTTAAAAACAAGAAGATCAAGATAGGCAGCTGGCGGTAAAGACCGGTGGTGAAGATAGCGATGCCAAAAAACAGATGCATGGCGGTTAAAATTGAAAAAGACAGAATGTCGAAATTTTTCAAGAAGCTCCGGCGATAGCGGATGAGCGACCAGACGACGATATGAACTAATTCTGTCATGACGATTACCAGGACAATCAGCTTCCACAGCGCCACTTGCGGATCAAACAGTAAGCTCAAGTCTGGCGTGTAGCGAAATTGCAGCAGATTCGCCCAGTTGTTGATTTGATAAGGCAAGATGGCGACGAGACTGAAAATAGTCAGCCCGATCATTAGACCCAGATAAGCCAAGAGCGGAGAGCCAATCATCAAGAGTCTAGTTAAAGTTCGACGAGAGTTTAGAGTTCTGATAAAACGGATTAAGAAAGAGAACGACAAAGTCACGAGGATCCAGCCGACTAAGTTTTCAAAAGGCACGCCATACCATTCCCGATCTAAAGGAATGGTCCAGGACCAGAAACCCAGGCGAATAGCCACCGCGTCCATTGACAGATCAAGAATGACAGCCGTTAAAGCATCCATAAAAGGCCTTAGGGTCCAAGGTATATTATATTGGTCGCTTAAGAGCATGGCGCAGTAAATAATTACCGCCCAGCCCAAGCCGATGGCTACCGGCACCTGCGCCAGATTAATCGCGAAATTTTGGCTGTAAGAATAGGTGTGAGCCAGGTAAGTGTTGCCGATTTCCAGTATTATGCCAAAAATCGCGCAGCTCAATATTTCAAACAGGCGCGGCCAGCGCCGCAAAAATATTTCGCGCGCGACAATTAAACCGAAAGCAATGAAACCCAATGTTTCAAAGATTAGAAAATAATTAGCATGGGGCATAGATGCGGAGAGGGAGGGATTCGAACCCTCGAGACTCGTTAAAGCCTAACACCTTAGCAGGGTGCTGCTATCAGCCGCTCAGCCACCTCTCCATTAAATTACCTGCCTACCTTGTCTACCGGCAGGCAGGCGAATTATCAATTAAAAATTACGAATCTAAACGCTGAATTCGTAATTTATAATTCGTAATTGATGATTGATTTCGTTCGTGCTATAATAAATATATATAATTTATCTTATTTTGTCAATTTAAAAATATGGCGGAATCAGTTAAAATAGCCGATTATGGCAAGAAGATTGTGAGTTGGAAAGTGCCGGAATATGATAAGCATGAACGCGGCCGCGGCTGGTATGTAATTTCGGCTATCTGCGGCCTGCTGTTTCTAGCTTACGCGTTTTTTAGCGGCAATTTTTTGTTCGCCGCTATCATCATTATCGCCGCTCTGGTCATTATCATGCATGACGGTCGCGAACCCATAAAGGTTGATTTCGGCATCACCGACGAAGGCCTGCTGGTGGGTAAGAGATTTTATGATTATGATGAAATCAAAGATTTTGCCATAGTTTATAAGCCGCATCAAGAGGTAAAAAATTTGTATTTTGAATTTAAGAGCCTGCTTAAACCGCGGCTGTCTATTCCCTTAAATAATTTGAATCCCTTGCCAATTCGGGAGAATCTGTTAAGATACCTGCCGGAAGATTTAGAGCGCACCGATCAGCCGGTTTCCGAGGCCTTAGCTAAAATGTTTAAATTGTAATTAGCGGTGATTACCAGATTATTCGGCACA
>LCCP01000030.1 GCA_000997945.1 Parcubacteria group bacterium GW2011_GWC2_42_12
GCATTGCTGCAAAAAAAATATCACTTTCACGAAATCTAGTAATTTCATATTTATCAATTAAAATATTCTTTACAGTTTCTTTTAAAAATTCGTCGTACTTAATTAAATGATTTAAAATCTCAGAATTACTAACCAGCGCATCTCTATCTAAAAATCTTATATCACTATCAAGAATGTTAATTATTTCAATATAAAGTACTTTAATCTTTTCTTTTTGTTGGGCCAGGGTTTCATATAAAAAATCTACGGCTATTTTCGCGGAATTAACACAAAGCTTAGCATGTCTTTTCCACGGCTTACTAAGGTGGTCTGGTTTGTCAAGACAGTAAATTTGGCAGTTTAAGGTACCGGATTAATTTGTTAAAAAATATTTGAATCAGTAATTTGAAAATTATTTTTGCCAGGCATCGGACATCGTCTTTTTCTTTTCTGTTCGTCTAATGCGATTTTATGGCCCCGTTTTTTTGACGCTCATTTAATTTTTCTCTTGGTCATCCGAAATAAACTTCAGCTGGAATTTTGTAAGCCAAGGACTGATGCCTGCGTTCGTTGTTGTAAAAATTGAAATATTTTTTCAGTCCCATTTCCGCTTCCTGAAAATTTTCATATTTCATGGGATAGACATTTTCATATTTGACTGTCCGCCATAGCCGCTCGGTGAAAATGTTGTCCATGCACCGGCCGCGTCCGTCCATGCTGATTTTGATTCGTTCGCCCTCTAAAAGATTGATTAACTCGTTAGCGGTATATTGGCTGCCTTGGTCAGAATTAGAATATTCCGGCGCGGCTGTTTTGAAAGCTCGCTCATACGTTTGAAACACAAACTCTTTTTCCAACGTAGGCGCAAGCGTCCAAGCGATGACATAGCGGGAAAACCAATCGAGAATGGCAACGAGATAGGCCCAGCTGTTTAAAATTTTAACATAGGTGATGTCTGAACCCCAGACCTGGTTTGGTTTAAAAATTTTTAAACCAGCTAATAAATACGGGTAAATTCTATGTTCTGGATGAGGCTCGGACAAATTCTTGGGGCGAGGGTAAATTGCTTCTAATCCCATCTCCCGCATCAACCGCCTAGCGTGGTCGCGGCCGATAAATATCCGATCGTAATCCCTGAGCGCCCATCTCATTTTTCTTGATCCTAAGAATGGGTAGGCAGTGTAGATCCTGTCAATGGCCTCCATGGTTAGAATGTCTTGCTGGTTGATAACCGGCTGATAGTAAATACTGGAACGCGAGATACTGAGTAGCTTGGCTTGGCGAGTCAGACTGACGGCGGAATTATTTTTGTCAATAAGCGTTCTTTTATCGGCGGTCGTCAAAAATTGATAATTTTTTTTTCAGCCATTCGAGCTCGATGTCCCGCTGGCCGACGACTTTGTATAATTGTTCTATCAATTCCCCTTGGCTTTTATTTTCCGCCTTTCTCTTGTCGGAAAAGAGAAGCGAAGCGTTTTCCTCGACTGTCTTTTTCCACCTTTTAACTTGAGTGGGATGAATTTGATTAACCGACGCTATCTGGTTTATTTTATCCTCGCCCCTGATAGCCTGGAGAGCTATTTTAGCTTTCCTGTCCGGCGAGTGATGCCGCTTGGAAATTGTCATATAACTTCATTGTAGCGGTACCTTTTATACCTGTCCAAGATTCCAAGACCATTATAGTCTACCCCTGGATTGCGGGTCAAGCCCGCAATGACAATCAATCTTATGCTAAAATACACGCCGTCGAAAAACGCTTTAGTTATCGCTAAGCAATATTTGAAAAATGAATTCAGGAAGATTTTTGCTGATATTAAGGACGATAAATTCTATAAAAAAATTGACAAGTCAATTGACAGGTTTGATTTAAGGGAAGGGGAGATATCGTTTTGGAATTTATTGGCCGGGATCGCCGAGGGCTGGAAGCTAAAACAGGTTTTCGCGGTTCTGTCCGACGATAAGTACCGATGGAAATTAAAAAATATTCCTTTAGAGAAAATTCATTTGTCCGGCATGTCGCCGACGATTGATAAATATATTATAAAAAAATTTAACCGTAATCCTCTGACCTTCGCTAAGCAATGGAAAACCAACAAAACCATGCGCCAGGAGATAATTAAAACCGGTTTTTCTGCGCATAAAGACAGAGATGGCTGGCCGATTTTAACCTATAAGATTGGCGAAAATTACCGAGTTTTTGATGGCATGAGGCGGGTACTATTAGCTTTAGCCAAAAATCAGTCAACCATTAAGGGCTGGGTTGGCTATAAGATTAATGCTAAAGGCAGGCCATTGATTAGCGCTAACCGTTGCTATTTCCTGTCAAACTTATATAATCAAGCTAAGCCCAAGGATAAGTCCTTAGAAAGAGCCCTTACCAGAATCGGTAAAGAAATCAATAAAGATTATCGCAACGGTCGCGAGGTGTTACTTAAAAAAATTATTGGTTGGTCGCATGACCAAAAAATAAAAAGTATTTTCGCGGAAATGATAAAATAGATATTTGTCATTGCGAAAAGTCGCGGTAAGCAAAACAAACTTTCCGATTGTCATTGCGAGTCTGCCAGCAGGCAGGCGAAGCAATCTCTGGTAAGAAAGTAAAATAAAAATAAAGAAAATGCGTTGATTGATAAATTGAATTTTACTTGGAGAGATTTATTTTAAAATTAGTTAGTGCTTCTAACCAGAGATTGCTTCGCCCCTCCCGAAAGCTTTCGGGAGGGGCTCGCAATGACAATTAATTCATATGTCAACAAATATCCGAGTTCGTTTCGCGCCATCGCCAACCGGATTTTTACATATCGGCGGTTTAAGAGCCGTCTTGTTTGATTATTTAATCGCTAAAACTTTGGGTGGAAAATTAATTTTAAGAATTGAAGATACGGATAAAAAAAGACAAGTCGCAGGCGCGGTCGAGGGTTTAATTAATATTTTAGATTGGGTGGGCATAAAATTTGACGAAGGCCCGCACCTAGGCGGCGAATTCGGTCCCTACATCCAGTCTGAAAGAAAGGAAATTTATAAAGAACATGCCGAAGCGCTTTTAAAAAAAAGCGGCGCTTACCGTTGTTTTTGCTCGGAAGACAGATTAAAAAAAATGCGCGAAGAGCGGCAGGCGGAAAAACTGCCGCCACGCTATGACCGCGTTTGCCGAAACTTGAGCGAGCAAGATATTATTGAAAAGTTAGCCAAAAATGAACCGTTTGTTATTAGGCAAAAAATACCAGAATCAGGCGAAATTATTGCTCATGACGAATTGCGCGGCGGTATAAAATTCGCGGTTCAAGATTTAGACGATCAGGTTTTAATAAAAACCGACGGACTGCCGACATACCAATTCGCCAATGTGGTTGATGATCATCTGATGAAGATTAGCCATGTGCTTCGGGGCGATGAATGGATTCCCTCGTTTCCCAAAAATATTTTACTCTATCAGGGTTTTAACTGGGAGCCGCCAAAGTTTATTCATTTGACGCTGACTCTAAATAAAGAAGGCAGCAAGCTATCTAAGCGCCAGGGTGACATAGCGGTAGAGGATTTTAGGGCTAAGGGTTATTTGCCCGAGCCGTTACTAAATTTTTGCGTTCTCCAGGGCTGGCATCCTTCGGCTTCTGATAAAGCGCCTAAAGAAAAAACCGATGAAATTTTGAGTTTAGATCAGATGGTAGAGTATTTTGATTTTAAAGACATGGGTACGAGTCCGGCGATTTTTGATGTAGCTAAATTGGATTATTTTAACGGATTTTATATCCGCGAGATGTCTTTAGAAAAATTAACAAAGCTCTGCTTGCCGTTCTTAGGCGAGAATTTAAAATTAACCGCTGACAGCAAAAAGCAAGAGCTGGACTATATACAAAAAGTCATCGGCTTAGAGCAGGAGCGGCTTAAAAAATTGGCCGAAATAGGGGAGTTAACCGCCTTTATGTTCGCGGATGATCTGCAATATGAATCGAAATTGTTAATCTGGAAAAAAATAACTCCAGAGCAAATCAAAATAAATTTGCAAACCGTATTTGAATTATTGGAAAAAATTTCCGAAGCGGAATGGAATAAAAAAAATATTGAAGAAGTTATCATGGGTTACATTAAGACTCAAAAATTCAAGGTAGGGGATTATTTATGGCCCATGCGGGTGGCCTTAACCGGCCGAGAGGCCTCTCCGGGGCCGTTCGAGGTGGCCGAGGTCCTGGGCGCCGCCGAATGCTTAAAGAGAATTAATCAAGCGATTAAAAAATTATAAAATTCATGAATAAAGCAATTAAAAAAATTGCTCCAATTTTAGTTATCGGCCTGTTTTTATTTAATCCTCTAGTAAGTTTAGGGCAAAATTATGAGGCAGAAAATCAAGAGATTAAAGATATCAATAAAGAGATTGAAGCCAGCCGCGGCCGGATTAAGAAAATGCGGGAGCAACAGGAAATATATTCCCGGGCCATAGCGCAGAAGCAGAAAGAGAAGGCCACGCTGAACAATCAGCTGGCGATTTTGGAAAATCGTCTGGCCAAAGCCGCCCTGGATATAACGAGCGCGCAAGTTGAAATTGATCGGACTAATTTAGAGATTGAGAAAATAAATCTGGAAATTAAGGATAAAGACGGGCAAATTTTAAGGCAAAAAGAGCATATTGCTTCGGTTATTAGATTGATGCAAAAACAAGATGGTCAATCTACCCTGGAAATACTGTTGCTTAATGACACCTTGAATGAATTTATTAGCCAGGCCAAATATTTGGCAGATATTAATAAAAAGATCAACCAAGGGCTGGAGTTTTTAAAGCAATACAAAAAAGATTTAGAGGAAAAGCAAAATAATTTAACTAAAGTCAAAAAAGAATTAGTAACCTTAAAATCAGAGTTGGAAAATAAAAAAAAGACTTTGGCTTCGGAACAGCAAACCAAAGTTTATGTCCTAGATCAAACCAAATCTTCGGAAAAAGAATATCAAAGATTGTTAATCTTGGCTCGAGAGGAGCAGCAGCAAGCCGAAGCCAATATTGTGAATTTGGAAAAAGTGGTTAGAGCCAGGATCGCCAAGCTTTCCGGCAAGACTCTGGAATTTAATGATTCGGGTTTTATTTGGCCGGTACCGAAAAATACCGTAACGGCTTATTTCCATGACCCTGATTATCCTTTTCGCTACATTTTTGAACATCCGGCGGTTGATATCAGGGCCGGGCAGGGAACAGCTATTAGGGCCGCCGCTTCCGGCTATGTCGCCATTGCTAAAGACGCGGGCAAGGGTTATAGCTATATTATGATAATTCATGGCGATGGTTTAGCAACCGTTTATGGCCATGTTGCAAAAATTTATGTTCAAACCGATGACTATGTGGTTCAGGGACAAACCATCGGTCTGTCCGGCGGTACACCGGGCACAAGCGGCGCCGGCAGAACGACTACCGGCCCGCATCTTCATTTTGAAGTTCGTTCAGGCGGTGTGCCGATTAACCCTTTAGAATATTTACCGTAGATTTATTAATATTTAGATATGCGAAAAAAATTAGTCATTAAAATGGGTTTTACTTTGATCGAACTCTTAGTTGTTATTAGCGTAATCGGCTTTTTAGCTTCATCAGCCATGGTGTTAATAAGAGTTACTCAAATAAAAGCCAGGAATGTTAGAAGGAACGGGGATATAGTGCAACTAATAAAAGCCTTCCGGCTGGCAGAGGATAATGCCGGTGGTGTTTTGCCAACAGGCGGCGCTTGTGTTAGTAATGGCTGCACCGGCATTTTTAGCCCTTTTGTAAATATTGACGCAGTTTATTCCGCCATCGCGCCGTATATTCAAAAACCCAGTGATTCAAGTGAGTTCGGTCGTACCGGTAGCGGCTATATTTATTCCAGCCCAGCTTCGTACTATAGCTCAAGCCCAGGATCGTGGCTGAGTTGGTTGCTTGAACCTGTAGCTAATGTCCCCGGTGTTTGCGGTCCAGGATCAGCTCATTTGGATACTTTGCCTGCCGCCATATTATGTGATGTTAAAATTGATTAGGGGTGGTACTGAGAGTTTTGTTAATTGATAGATTTTATTATCAACCTTAGCCCAAGATGTTTACTAAAAATCATTATTTATTAACTCAAGAAGTTTGCCGCCGCGCCCTGGCGGTTTTTAATATGCCACAGTTGCATTTCTTACCCATGAGAAAGCAAGCTGATCAGATAAACACTAAGCGCGGCTATGTCATCGGTCGGACTAATTTAAAAACCGGTCTGATAACTATCGATATCTTTACGCCTAAGTTTAGAAAGCCCAAGGCCATAGCTTCCATCCTTCGCACCTTGGCTCATGAAGTAGCACATCATCAAAAACCACCCTATCGGTCCCGTTTTAGGGGACACCTCATCAATCGGTGTCATTATCCGGTATTTTATCGGCAAGTAACCAGAAATATAAATAAGTTTAAAAAAGATAAAATAATGAATTACCCCACCGCAAGCGGATGGGGTTTCCGCTTATCTTATTATGTCAGAAAACCTTAGCGGTTTTCCGACACCTTTCCCTTGCAAGGACGGTTGGCCGGATATAGAGATTAAATGGAGAGGGGAAATGGCTAAAGTAATAGTTTCTTCATAACCTGGCGTCGCACAATATAACTTATACGACACTTAATCAGTCTTGGCCCGTCCGACTTTTGGCGATTTTATGATTAGATCAATTTATAGTTAATCCCAGCAGATTGATTTGCGGCGTGAACAACAGGATTAATTTTAATAAAAATAAAAATAACGCAATAATCAAAAGACAAAATACTATTACTCCCAAAACGAACAAGGTTTTAAAAATTTTTTCCATAAGTTATTTTATCCTTAAAATTTAGACCGCCCCATGGTCTATATATACCATAGTTGGTTTAAATTTTAAAGCGTTTTATAAATAAATTTATAGGACTTACGCACTTAAAAAATATTTTTTAGGGCAGTTGGCTAAAATCAGCTAAATTTAATTATAAATGAATTATAATTTAAGTGTCGTAAAATATTAGTTGATTGAGGTTGGTTTATTTTATATAGACATTGTTGCCATATCTTAAATCAATATATTCTTTAGTCGCGAAATTATTTTTCAGTTTTTCTTTAATTATAAGGTCTAATCTAGCCGCTTGGTTGGCAACCGTTCCCGCTAAGTTAAAATAAATTCTTGGTCCCGAGAGAACTGCCATTTTAATTGTGTTGATGTCTCGGTCAAGAATAAATCTTTCTATTTCAAAACCGTGTTTTTTATCTTTAAATTCATCAAAGAGAGCTAAAATGTAATCAATCGTTGGTTTATTAATATTGGCTTTACGCTCCTCGATTTTAATATCGGTCAGATTTTCTATTAATGGCAGTTGCGAGCTGTTGATATTTAAAGAATCAACCTGGTTGATGATATTGCCTTCGCTGTCAAGGTAGAAATATTTATCGTCTTCGCGCCAAACCGCGGTTTGGCTCTTTTCTTCTAAAATTATTTTTAAAGTATGAAACAGTTTTCTGGCAATGCTTAAATTTTGTAAATAATATTTATCATTTAAAACTCTAGCTAATTCACTTTTATCATATAATAATAAATTATTTTTGCCCACTAATCTATTTTCAGCCACCTCTAGAGCCAGGGATTTAACTTCTTTGGCTAGATTCTCCCCCACCCCGCTAACTTCAATTTGATTAATTTTAAAAAGCGTGGAAAAGAATAAGAGCCAAACAAGAATTAATATCGCGGTTAGCGCGGCCAGAATAGTTAATTTAATTCTATTTGATAACCAGCCGTTAGGGCTGGCGAGAGTTACTTTTTTACGCCGAAAGAAAGGATTGGCATAAGTTCTTTTTGAATAAACGAATCTTCTTTTGCCGGCGCCGCTAAATCGCCATCTTTTATTAAAATTATTCCTTGAGAACAGCATATTATTTAAAATTTAAAACAATTTTTTTAACAATCAGGCCGATCATCAAGGCGTAAATATGATGCTGGCCGAAACGGTTAATTTGGTATTCAGTTGTTTGGCCATTTTCGGTCACTTTGACGACTTGGCCGTTTAAGGTTTTTTCCATCACCTGTCCCCGCCAATAATTTTTTAATCCGGTTTCCGCTAAACCAAAAAAAATAGTTTTATCATTTTTAAATTCGGCTAATTTTTTAATTCGCTGGTTGTCATGATTTAGAATTAAATAACCGTCTTTGTCCATTAGTTTTATAAAATACTCATACTCTTTCGCCAGTTTGTTCATGTCGGCGAAGCTGGCAATATAGCGTTGAGTGATATCGGTAATCACAGCAATTTTTGGCTTAACTAATGACATTAGGTATTTCATGTCGCCCGGGTCGGATACGCCCAAGCCCAAAATCAGTATTTTCGGGAATTTTAAATTAAAGATTGACTCGAAGGCCTGCCAAATAATCGGTAGCCAATCCTTATATGAACCATAGCCGCTGGGTAAATTTAAGATAGCCAGAGGCAAGCCGATTTCGGTATTAAAATTTTTCGGATTGGATCGCGCTTCTAGGCCGGTTGCGGTTAATTGCCGTTTGATTTCATCCTTAGTGAAAACCTCATTAATGCTGCCGGTCACGCCAATAACTAATGGCCGATGGATTAACAATACCAGTTTAGTGATATATTTCAGGTAGTATTTTAAAAATTGTTTTAGGGCCGTTTTCATATATGATTGATTGGTTGTCCGCTGGTGTAAATAATTTTTTTGCTGCGGAACTCGCCCACACCGCTTTTTTATATTCGTTTTGAAAATTTCATATTGAAATCAAAATATAAAGTTTACAAAAGATTGGGGCATAGAGTGAAAAGCGGTGGGGGCTCGGACAGTCCTCGCTTCAAAAATTTTTTACACCAACAGACCATTTATGCTTTAAAGTACCTTTCCAGCCGGTCGAAGGCGCCGTTGATTTGCGCTTCGGTGCGGCCGAAGCTCAATCTGATGTGTCCTTCGCCGTTCGGACCGAACGCCACGCCCGGCACGACCGCCACTTGGATCTTATCTAATAATTCTAAAGCGAAAGCGAACGAATCGTTATGGTTTATGACTTTAGGAAAAACAAAATAAGCGCTGTTGGGTTTTATGTAATGTAAAAAGTTATTTAATTTATTAAGTCGAGAACAGATTAAATCGCGGCGTTCCTGATATTGTTGTTTAAAATGTAAAACATCCCTCTCCCCCATCTCTAGCGCTCCGAGAGCGGCATATTGCGAGATTACCGGAGCGCAGGTGACCAGCGCGTCGTGAACTTTTAAAATTTCACTGACAATTGATTCGTCGCTGTGGATAAAGCCGACGCGCCAGCCGGTCATAGCATAAGCTTTAGAAAAACTAAAGATTCTAATGACGAACTTTCTCATTTCCGGCAACTCGGCCAAGGAAAACATCTTTTCCTCGCTGCCATAAATAAAGTTTTTGTAAACTTCATCGCTAATTATGAAAAAATTGTGTTTGGCCGCGAGTTTGGCCAGGCCGATTAGTTGCTGGCGGCTATAAATAGTGCCGGTGGGGTTGTTGGGATTACAAAAAAGAATAGCTTTGGTTTTAGGCGTGATGGCTTTGGCAAATTTAGCCAATTCAAAAGCCCAGCCCGCGGTTTCATTTAAAGGCACAAAAACCGGTGTGCAGCCGGCCAGACGAACGACTTCTTTATAAGAGGTATAGCTCGGCGAGGGCAAGATTATTTCATCGCCCGGCTGGCTAATGGCTAGAATAGCCGCGCTAATGGCTTCAATCGCACCCACGGTCACGATAATTTCTTTTTGCCAGTCATAATACATATTTTCCTTGGCCAAAGAAATTTCAATCATTTCTCTAAGCTCGGGCAGTCCGGGCGACAGAGAATATTTAGCCACCACGCCATTCTTTAAAGCTCGTTCTACGCGCCGTTTAATGCAAGCCGGCGTGTCAAAACTGGGAATGCCCTGGGCCAGCGATATTACATCCGGATACTTGGCTGCTCGGATTTCTATTTGCTTAATGACGCTTAATTGTAGGTTTTTAGTGCGGGTGAACATAGTTAGCTGGTTTCGCCGGACAAAGATTTTAATTTTTCGCTTAAGATGAAATTTGGGCGATTTTTTGAAAAAAAATCGCTACAATTTCATATGCGCTCAAAATTAAAATCTTTGTCCGGCACTTTTAGCGTTCAGATTTATTCCATGCCCTGTTCAATCAATTTTTCAATAAATGACTTGAAATTCAGGCCGGCGGCCTTGGCTATTTTCGGCGCCAGACTCTGCGCCGTCAGGCCGGGTATGGTTTATTATCCTCTTGGTTCCAAATAAAATCAGCTCTGGCCAGATCCTTACAGCCCAGGGCCTTAAAGATGGTTAGAGAATCTTTTTGAATTTCTTGGCTAATGGTTTTCGGTATCTTAGCCGGACAGATTTCATCACTACCTTGATCCGCGTATTTTGCTTTATAATCAAACCAGCCGGAAACTTTCGGCACTATTTCCGCCACCGGCAAAGCGCGCGGACTGCTATTGCCGAAAATCGCGCAGGTTAATTCTCGGCCGCTAATGAATTGCTCCAGTAGCGCCTCTTTATCCAAGTTTAAAGCAGTGGCGATGCCGTTTTTCAGCTCCTGAATATTTTTAGCTATGGAAACGCCGACCGAAGAACCGGCTTGATTGGGTTTTATGACAATCGGCAGACTTAAAATTTTAATAATTTTAGCTGCATTTATTTTATCGCCCCGCTTAACCATTAAATCGGCCGCCACGGTTAAGCCCATATTTTTAGCGATAATTTTAGTTAAGTTTTTATTCATGGCCAGGGCGCTGGCTAGGCAGCCGGAAAAAATATAAGGCAAGTGCAAACTATCTAAAATGCCTTGCAAGCGGCCGTCTTCCATAAAGGTGCCATGCCCCAGAGGGATTACTAAATCAATCGGCTGGCCGCTCCCCTCGCCTTCCATGAAATTAGTAATAGTTTTTTCTTGATATTTTTTGACTAATAGTTTTTGCGATTGAGAAATTGTAACACCATTTTCTTTATTGGCAAAAGCTAGATTAGTTTTTAAATATGCCTCTCCCCTCTTGCCGATTAGCCATTGCCCCCTCTTAGTTATGGCAATAGGTAGAACATTATATTTGTTTAGATCCAGCGCCTGCCGCGATTCGCCGCCGAAGATAATTGCTAAGTTTATTTTTTTTGCCATAGTTTTATAAATATATAGAACTTATACTGTCGGCAGCTGATTGAAATTAGTAATTTTTGAAGCGAGGACTGACCGTTCGGCCGACCTTTTCTCCGTTTACATCCCTGCCTACCGGCAGGCAGGCGTAGCGAGAAAATTACTAATTTCAATCAGCTGCCTGCCTTTTTATTTCCCTTTTATAATCTTAATCCCTCCGGGCATATACTTGTGTAAGGCCTTAGGAATTTTTATTGAGCCGTCGGCTTGCTGGTGATTTTCCATTAAAGCGATTAGGGTTCGGCCGATGGCGAAGGCCGTGGCGTCGTTCATGTGAACAAAATCTTTCTGGCCGTCCTTAGTCTTATACTTAGTGTTAAGCCGCCGCGCCTGAAAATCAGTCATATAATCGGCGGTATGCGTCTCGCGGTACTTGCCTTGCCCGGGCAGGTAGCACTCAATATCCACGGCGCGAAAGTCGGCTTTGCCGCCGATATCGCCAGTGCATTTTAAAACCACCTGATAAGGAATTTCTAATTTTTCCACTAAGTATTCTTGCACAGCCACGATAAACTCCTGTTCTAATAAGCCATGCTCCGGCAAGGTAAAGCTTTCTATCTCTAATTTATCAAATTGATGGCGCCTTAAGATGCCGGTTGAGTCCTTGCCGGCTGCGCCGGCCTCTCTTCTGAAAGCCGTTGAATAGCCGATGTATCTTATGGGCAGATTCTCGGCTTTAATTATTTCATTAAGATGCAAGGGGCCCATGGTATGTTCGGCGCTGCCGACTAGGAGCGCGTCGTCTTGCTGTAGATAGTATCTATCATCAATCGGGTCAAAGCGATCCATTTTTTTCATAATGTCGGCCTTGGCTAAAACAGGCGGTATGACCGGGATAAAGGTTTTAGCCGAAGGGTTGCCGGTTTTTTTAGCTAAAGCAGTGATAATTTTTTGGTCGGTTAAAGTTTCCAGAACGAATTGAACAATGGCGAATTGCAGGAGCGCGGCCTCGCCAAATAAATAATTAAATCTTAGGCCGGAGACGGCGGTGGATTTTTCCGTATCAATAATTTTATGAAGCCGGCCCAATTCCATGTGATCTTTTATCGGAAAATCAAACTTCGGTATGTCGCCGACTTTTTTTAAAACTTTGTTGCCGGTTTCATCCGGGCCGATCGGCGTGTCATCGGAAACGATATTGGGCAATTGATATAACAACTTGGTGTACTCACGGCTTACTTCCTCCAATTCATTTTCAAAGCTGACGATGTCGCTTTTAATTTTTTTGCCCTGCGCCAGTTCCTCGCCGGAAGGTTTTTTTGATTTAAAAGAATCGGCCCATTTATTTTTGGCGTTTCTTATTTCGCCGACTTTGGCTTGAATTTTTCTTCTCTCCTCGTCAAGTCTAAACAGCTGGTCAAGATTAATTTTAATATTTTTATTTTTGGCCGCTTGGGTTATTTTTTTTTGATGGTCTCTAATAAATTTTATGTCCAGCATATTAAGTGTTGTCATTGCGAGAAGCCCCGTGCTCGGGGCGACGAAGCAATCTCTGGCCAGGTTTCGAGTACGTGAGATTGTTTCGTCGCTGGCGCTCCTCGCAATGACATAAAGTTAAAATAATTTTTTAATTAATTTTATTTAAATCGCCATCTAAAACTACATCCACCATGGCCTTAATTTCATCAGCATAAGAAATCTCCTCCGGTATGGGATTCAATAAGAAAACTTTTTTGTTGTTAACATGAGCGAAGCCGATTTCCATTAAAGTGTTGCCGCCGATATAGTTCTTTATGCCGTTTTTATCAAAGTTACAAATCAGTACCGCGTCGCCATTAATAATTAAATCATGCCAGGCTTTTATAAAATTATACTTTATTTTTATTTGGTGATGTTCGCCGTTGTTCTTGGCGTCAGTCAGTTCTCGGGCCGTGCCGTCGGCGATACCGAACATGTCTTGATGAATTTGCGGTTTGTGACCTAAATCAGCTAACCGTTTATGGATGTCAACAATTTTATCGGCGAATTTTACGCTGCCGCAGATGGTGATTTTCATATAATTTTTTATTTTTCATTTTTAATTATTGAAGACTTATATTTATGCGCCTGATATGATTTTAAACGGATAACTTTAGTGTCTAATGCAAACTCTTTAATTTTACTTTTCAGTCCGTCAATAAAATAAGTTTGATCATAACCCAGGCAGATTACATTAGGCCGGTATCTTTTTATAACTCGGTATTTATTCAGCCCCTTATCCCCCAGTATCACTTTATCGGCTAAATTTAGGGCTACAATGGCCCTTAGGCGCTGTTTTTCACTTTGATAAGGCAATTTACCTTTTAATTTTTTTACCGTGCTATCACGCGCGATTACTGCGATTAGGTAATCTCCGCGCTTTTTCGCCTGGCGTAAGAAATATTCATGTCCGGGATGCATTAGATCAAAGGTGCCGAAGGCCATGACGGTTTTCATACTTTTTCGCGTTACCAGTTATGAGTTACTCGTTTCTCGGCTTCATTAGCGGAAAAATTTGGCACTCACGCATCGGCCGATCCATTAAAAAAGAAAACAGCCGTTCGCTCACGCCAAAGCCGCAAGTCGGCGGCATGCCGTATTCTAAAGCTTCAACGAATTCATGATCAAACATCTGCGCCTCTTCGTCGCCGGCGTCGCGCAAGGCCTGTTGCGCCTTAAATCTTTCGGCCTGATCCACGGGATCGTTTAATTCGCTGTAGCCGTTGCCTAATTCCGAGCCAGCTATAATAACCTGAAAGCGTTGGGTCGTTTTTGGATTCTTTTCATTTCTTTTAGCCAGCGGGGAAATAGTAACCGGTGTATTGATTAAAAATCCCGGGCCGTCGATTGACTTACGGCAATATTTCCAGAGGTTGTCAATTCCGCGCGCGATATTAAAACCCTTTTTGTCATATTTAACGCCCAGTTCGTTTAATTTTTTGCTGATTTCTTTTTCGCTGGTCTTTAAAATATCCACTCCGGTTTTCTCTAAGATGGTTTTTTGATAATCATATTTTTCCCACTCTCTACCCAGATCTATGTTAAAACCTTTAATTTTAAATTGAAGCGTACCGAAAGTTTCTTGAGCAACATGTTTAAATAATTCTTCAGTCAATTTCATGCCCATTTCGTAATCCGCGTAGGCCCAATAAAATTCCATGTCAGAATAATCCTGCAGATGCTCGGCGTCCATACCTTCGTTTCTGAACATGCGCCCAATTTCAAAAGTTTTTTCGTAGCCGGCCACCATCAAGCGCTTCTGCCAGAGTTCGCCCATGGAAATTCTTAAGTAAACGTCCAGATCGAGCGCGTTATGATGCGTGACGAATGGCCGAGCATCGGCGCCGCCGGCCGTATTTTCCAAAACCGGAGTTTCCACTTCTAAAAAGCCGCGCTTAATCATAAAGTCGCGCATGGCCTGCCAGAATTTAGCGCGTTTAATAAATATTTCTTTCACTTCCGGATTGAATAAAATATCTAAATAGCGTTTTCTTAATTTTTCTTCCTCGTCCGCGATACCATGCCACTTATCCGGTAACGGCCTTAGGGTCTTAGTTAATAATTTCCAGTTCTTAACCATGATGCTCTTCTCGCCGTTATGGGTTAGGAAAGCCGTACCACTAGCTTCAACAAAATCACCAATGTCAATATATTTGGAGAGTATTTTATAGCTGTCGGCACCGATAGCTTTCTTAGAAAAAGCCAGCTGAATTTTTCCGCTCGGGTCTTCCAGATGGGAAAAAGTCAGGTTGCCATGGGCGCGCCGGCTTCTTAAGCGTCCGGCCAGCTTTAATTCCGCGCCGTTTTTTTGTAGTTCCGCGAAATTAGTTAAGATTTCATTCACTGTGTGGCTTTTCTCCGTCTTAGCCGGATAAGGGTTGATGCCTAATTTTTTCAATTCAGCTAATTTTTTCAGCCGATCTTCGCGTTTGTTAATTTTTATCATAAATTTTTATCCCTAAACAAATATTTTATTTGCTAAGGAAGAATCTTAGAATTATAGTTATTATTTTACCTGGTTTTGGTTAAAAAGTAAAGAAACCGTAGCAAAACAAAAATACCTCGCTTAAGGCTTCAGGCCGGCAACGAGGTATTTTTGTTTAATTTAGAGTTCTATTTGATTCCGATAATTTCATAAACCGCTTGTCCGCGCGGTGTCGTCACGGTAACCTTATCGCCCTTCTTCTTGTCTAAAAAGGCCACGCCCAAGGGAGACTCATTGGAAATTTTACCTTCGCTGGGATTGGCTTCATTAAAACTTACGATCGTAAACTCCTTAGTCTTACCATCGGTTATAACCGTAACGCAGGAACCCATGCTAACTTTATTTTTATCATGATTATTATGTACGACAGTGACATTTTTCAATAAGGCCATCAGTTCGCCGATTCGGCCGTCATTAAACGCCTGCTCATCCTTGGCCTCGGCATATTCGGCATTTTCACTCAAATCTCCGAGCTCCTTAGCTGATTCAATGCGCGCCGCGATTTCCAACCGCTTAACGCTTGTCCTCTCATCTAGCTCCTTTTTTAATTTATCATAACCTTCCTGCGAAATGATTTGGTCAGGCATAATTTTTTATTAGGGATAATCCCGCTTAGTTAAAATTATATAATTTATAATATACAGGATATCTGAAATTAGCGCAAGAGGAGGTAAAATAACAAATTTCCAATGACAAATGTCAAATCAATGTCAAATGACTTAATGACAAATTAATTAATTCTTTGACATTTTAAATTTGATGTTTGGACTTGATTTGACATTAGTCGTTTGTCATTTTTCATACAATGCCATCACCATAATAATATAGCCGATCCCCAGTGGATGATTTAAATAGGGGCTAAAAATATTAACCGTCATTAAAACTATTAAGCCGGAGATTAATGATAAAGAAAGAGAGGAATTTATTTTTAAGCCATCTTGAACAATCTTAATCAGTAAAATTAAATAAGTCAATAAACCGAATAGGCCAAGCTTTAGCCAAATGCCCAGCCAGCCCCATTCAAAGCTATAAGCAGTATAGAGCCCGTCGGGATTAGAAGCTAAAATGCGCGGATCATTAGTTTTATAGGTAACGGTCGCGCCAAAACCCCGCCCTAAGACCGGCGCGGTTTTAATTTCTTGCCAGAGCGGCTCTAGAAGCTGCCATCTTGAAGCAACGCCCGCTTCGTTGGTTATTTGGCTTGCCCTTTGGCTTAATAAATCGGCCGGATTAAAGCCGCCATAAGGATCAGGGTAAGGAAATTTTACCGCCGCCAACGTTAAGATTAGACTTAAAATTAGGCTAAATAAAATTATTGAATTGTAAATAATAAATTGCTTGAATTTAATTTTTATCCTAAATAACGCGATTAGCCAGATGAAAATTCCACCGGCAACCAGGCCGAGCCAAAAACTGCGCGAAAAGCTGATAATGATGGCGGATAGAAATAATGCCAATAGGCAGATGTCTTTTGATAAATCGCGCCAAGAGGTTATTAGATTATTTCGTTCCACAATAGTCTTCAGCAAGTAAAATAGTAAAATAAAAAATCCGATTAAAACGAAAAGTTGCGATTGCATGAAGATGCGGCTGAAACCGGCCGCGGTTTGCGTGATCTCCCCTAGTCGATCCGCTCTCATCCAGCCGTAAATTTCCAGATTCAGTCCATGAAAATTATGAGTGAAAACATAAGCTAAAAGAATCGTTTTAGCGCTTAGCCAGGTTATAGCCGCCAGCAGAATTGGTTTAAGAGTCTCTAGCTGATCATTGTTTCGCCAGACCGCGCTGACGGGAAAAATTAATAAAAAATAAAACCAATTGTTGGCGTCGAAAAAAATATTGCTTAGTGAATTGCCGTTAACTAAACCGTTGGCTAACCCCCAGCCGACAAAAATTAATAAGCAGACCAGAGGCGCGGCCGAACCGAACTTTAAGAAATCAATGGTTAGGTTTTTATTTTTTAGCCACTCTAGGACTGTTTTAGCCAGCCAGACGGACATAATCGCGAGCCACAGTCCGAGGCGCAAGGAAATTTGCATGCCGTTTATGTCCAAATAAAAAAGATAGCCGAAAGAACCGATCACTAGTTCGGTTAATAAGATGTACAAGCCATATTCAAGCCGGTAAAGTGAGATGAGGATAGTTAAAATCACTATGATAAAAAAAGCCAGGGAGTTTATCGCCGAATAATAATAACCTAGAAATGATAATAGTTCAGCCAAGACTATTAAGAAAAACGTATGAGTAAAAATTTTATTTTCAGACAAATTGGTCATGGCTATAAATTATGTTTTTTTATAATTATGGCTTTAGCCAGATTATATCTTTTTACCGCTGGCAAAAATGGCAAAAATTTGTAGGCCGAACTGGGCAGCCAATGGCTCATGGTTTGAGCGCCGCCGGTGTTGACTTTATAGAGAAATTGATTTAGCCAGACGCCGTGATGGCCGGCTTCGGCCATGGTTAGCCATAGATCCCAATCTTGAAACCGCTTTAGCTTTTCATCAAATCCGGGAAAATGTTCTCTTCTAATGAGCGAAGCGGTGTTAATATAGGGCAGCTGTTTTAGTTTTTTGGCGTCATAAGGCCAGAGTATGAATTTTTTTCTGCCCCAGAGAAACGACGAATAGCAGAAACTGGCGCTAGAATTTTCTCTAAGAGTTTTAAGCATTAGCTCAAGCATGTTTGGCTCTAAAATAATATCCGCGTCGCAGAAAATTAGGTATTCTCCTTTAGCAATTTTTGCCCCCCTGTTTCTGGCCGCGCTGGCTCTCCTATTTTCTTGCTCAAAATAAGATATCTTGAAACCAAAGACTCGCTGATATTTATTAATCACAATTTTTATGTCATCTGTTGAACCATCGTCCACGACAATAATTTCAGATTTATCGTAAGTTTGTTTTTTAATGCTGGCTAGGCAGTTGTCTAGGTGTTCGGCTTGATTGTAGATAGGGATAATAATACTTATCATGGTAGTAGGGGCGACTGGTTAGATTTATTAATTTTTTCGTTGCGGAACTCGGCCAGCTGCGCAGAGCCTCAAACAGTCCTCACTTCAAAAATTAATAAATCTAACCAGTCGCCAATAGGTGGCCGATTATATTATAAATTTTTTCCGTTTGTTTTTGCCAATTAAATTCTCGTAGCGCCCGCTCTCTGCCCTGCTCGCCTAATTTTTGCCGCAGTTCATGGTCAAGCGCCAGCCGGATAATTTTTTTACTAAGGTCATTAACATTTTCCGGATCAACCAATAAGCCGTTGAGGCCGTCTATAACCGCGTCGCTTACTCCCCCGCTCCGACCGGCAATGACCGGCTTACCGGCTAAATTAGCTTCCAAATAAACAATGCCGAAGCCCTCGAAATCGCCAGCTATATTTCTGGCTGGCATAACAAAAATATCACATAAACTATGCCACAAATTTTTTTCTTCGTCTGGCATATTATTTATGATTAAAACTTTATTTTTTAATTCATAATTCATAACTCGTAATTCGTAATTTTTTCGCTCTTCCCCGTCTCCGATAATGACATAAACTAAATTTGGTACTTGTTTTAGAACCTGTGGCAGGCAGTCAAGGACCAAGTCAAAGCCCTTGCGTTTTATAAGCCGACCCACGGATAGCAAAATAATCTTATCTTTTAAATTAAATTTTTCTTTTAATTGAGCTGCCTTTGGCGTGTTTTGAACTTTACAACCTTCCGCGCCAGGGTTAACCACTATAATTTTTGGCGCCACCTTCAGAAAGGTCTGTTTAAGCAAATCGGCCACATAGCTATTAGCGCAAATTATTATTTCCGCTCCATTTAATATTTTCTGACTGATGAATTTTTTGCGATAAGATTTAAGCGCGCAAGTAAAATCCAGGCCGTGCAAAAATATTGAATATTTTATCTGACAAAATTTGGAACAGATTAAAGCAGCCGTGCCCAAGGGTAAAATCTGACCGACTAGAAGATGGTTAATATTTTTTGCTTTGACGGTTTGCCGCAGCTTAAATACGACTTTTAGCCAGCCTAGGGGCAAGCGATTGCTTAAGAGTTCGCCTTGATTATTATTAAGTACTAAAATTCCGTCCGGCTCTGGCCAGTATTTTACTAAATTACCGTAGTAATTGGCTATGCCGCCTTTAAAGGGCGGATATTCTAATGTGAGCAGTAAAGTTTTCATGAATGATTTGTCATTGCGAGCGACCGGAGGGAGCGAAGCAATCTTATTGGTATTTTTGTGAAAAATCCTTATTCGTGAGATTGCTTCGTCGCTACGCTCCTTGCAATGACATTTAATTATATTTACTCTTGCCAAACGATTGGTAAATACTGGCCACGTCTGCTTTACTAAAACCTCTGAAGAGATATAAAGTAATAAGATAACTTATGCCGGCCAGTACAACCGTTAATATAAGATTCAACTGATTTTTTAAATAATAACCGACCGCGCCCATAATCGTTACGGCCAGAAGGGATTTTATTAAAATAATCATTATTTTTTTATAATTATACTTAGCAACGCGCGGCACGATCAGCATGCCTAAAATAAACATTAATAAATTAGTCAATAAGACGGTTAAGCTGGCGCCGACGGCCTCTAAGCGCGGTATTAAGAGTAAGTTTAAAATAACGCTGGCCGCGAAAGCGATGCCCATGTTGACGGTATTAATTTTTTGCCGGTCGCAGGCGTTTAGGAGTGAACCCACCGGAAAGTTTAAGAACATAAAGATAACCGCTATCATGGTAATTTGCAAAGGCAAGACCGCTTCGTCGAAGCCCGTTTTAAAAATAATAATTATTTTATCGGCTAAAATTACGCCGCCGACCGCTACCGGCAAGGAGATGATAATTAAATAATTTATGGCGCGCTCAAAGGTGATGGCTAATTGTTCGCGATTATTATGCCAGTAATGGCTCATGGCCGGGAAGAGCGAAGCCACGAAAGCTAAAGGCAAAAATTGCAAAGCGAAAATAATTTTAAAAGGAATTTGGTAGATGCCTACCTGATGATCGCCGGCCAAAAGTGATAACAGCACCGAGTCAAGGTACAGATAGAGGCGCTGGAAGATCGCGTAGACGGCGAAAGGCAGAGAGATGAGCAGAATGCTTTTAATCAAAACCTTATCCGGCCGCCAATTAATTTTAACCCCCCACTTCTTTTTTAAAATATAAAAAGAGAAAATGAAATTATAAAGACTGGCTAAGACTAAGGACATCATGAGCCAAGCTAACCCCAGATTGAATTTTAAAGCGACTAAAACCACGGCAAAAACGATTAGTTGAAAAATAACCGAAGCAATGCTTTCGTATTTTAGATTATGGAAACCGCGACTAATGGCGAAAAAAGTTAAGGTAAAGGAATCCAGCGCCATGCAAATCATGGAGAGATAAACCAGTTGGCGGGTAATCTCCGGGTAAGCGGAAAAATTCATGAGCAAGAAAACCGCTAAGAGCGATAACAGGGCCAGGGGCAACTTCATTAAAAAAACCGAACTGAAGAGCCGGTCTGATTCATCCGGGCGCTTAGCCACTTCCCGCGTTAAAACGCTGGATTGGCCGATGTCTATGAAGATGCCGAAGATTGAAGTAAAGGCAATGGCGAAGTAATATTTGCCCAAATCGGCCGGACCGATGGCTCGCGCGATTAAAACAAAATAAGTAAAAGAAATTATCTTCTGGAGAATCAGCGCCAAGGTAAAATAAGAAGTATTTTTGGCAAGATTAGTAATTTTTTCAGGCATATTTAGGGATTACCGCCAAATGCCATATTCGGTCTAAATTTCTAAATTTCGGTAAATTTTTTATAATTAAGAGAACACCCTGCGGTCTCTGCCGCAGGACCTTGTGTGCGACCCGCAGGGTTTAACGCCCAGCGGTGTCGCAATTTACTTTACAAAAATAGTATATCGCCTTAAAAATTTTATAAAAAATTTCCTTGAAATTGTAAAAATTTATATCCGAAAGAGCATTTGGCGGTAATCCCTTTAATTTTAACATAGACAATAAAATAATAAAACCCCGCGGTTTAAGCGGGGTTTTATTGTATATTTGAAGTTTATTATTATAAGATTTTGGCTTCCCCTCGCATTTGGTGGGGCGGGAATGACAAACGAGTTTAACGTTTGGCCCATTGCGGCGCGCGGCGAGCTTTCTTTAGTCCGGGCTTCTTTCTTTCTTTTTTCCTGGCGTCGCGTTCCAACCAGCCCTTAACTTTTAGCGAAGCTCTTAGCTCGGGGTTAAATTCTAATAGTGCCCGGGCAATGCCGTGGCGTACGGCTTCGGCCTGGCTCTTACGCCCGCCACCGAATACCAGAATAGTTAGGTTAAAATCTTTAGCTAAACCGGTTAATTTTAGAGGTTGGCTGACGATGGAGAACAATTCCCCTTCTTTAAAATATTCACTGGCCTTAAGATGATTAACCGTCATCGCGCCATGGCCGGATTTATAAAGGCGAACCTGCGCGGTAGCGGTTTTTCTGCGGCCGATAGCGCCAATATATTTACCTTTTAATCTTACTTGCTCATCGGCTGGGGTTAAATTTTTATCTAATTCTGCCATAGTATTTTATTTAGTCGCGCGACCGGCTTTTTGAGCGGCGCCGGGGATAGAGATTATTAATCTTTTCAACATATTGATTCGCTGTTTGGTTTTCGGCAGCATGTCCCTAACCGCTTCTCTTAAAATCTGCTCCGGGGTCAGGTTGATTATCTTTATGGTTTTTAATCCACCTTGGTAACCGGAATAGTGCTGATAGACTTTCTGCTCCATTTTTTTGCCGCTGAATTTGAATTTATCTAGATTAGAGACTTGGACGATATCGCCCATGTCTAAATGCGGCGTAAACTCGGGTTTATTTTTGCCGCGTAGAATCAAAGCGATTTGCGAGGCCAATCTACCGACTGATTTTCCCGTGGCGTCAAGCTGATAAAGTTTTCTGGTTATTTTTATCATAGTTATTAATCAATTAAGTAAAAATTTAATGGCCGTAGAGCTTTGCTCGCTATTAAATTTTTACTTAATACAATATATTTTTTGAAAATGTTAAAAACTTTTTCTAAAAAAGTTTTTAAAGGTTTAGACTAGTTCAATTTGGACAATTTTAGCATTATCGCCTTGCCTTTGGGCTAACTTAGTAATCCTTAAGTAGCCGCCGCGCTTACCCTTGTATTTAACCGCTAAAATATCCAGGGCCTTTTTTATGGCCATGGGCTGGGGTAAGAGCCGAATTAATTCGCGGCGGGCGTTTAGGCCGCCCTTAATAGCGACGGCAATAGCATTTTCTAAAAGAGTTCTAACGGCTTTGGCCTTAGCTTCGGTGGTTTTGACTTTTTCATAAATAATAATACTGGAAGCTAAATTTTTTAGCATCAGCTCTCTGGGCGCTTTAGCTCTATCTAAAGTTTTCCCTTTGACTCGGTGACGCATAATTTTTTGCCCCCTTTAGAAAAGGGGGTTAGGGGGATTTAAAGATTTTTCCATAAATATAAATCCCCAACCCTTCGGGCAGCCCCTTTATTAAAGGGGCCTTTATTAAGTTTTTTTGGGTCGGCCTCTTTTTTTTGGTTTTTCCTCGCCTTCGGTCTTAACAGTTTTTTCTTCAACCTCTGCCGTTTTATCCGCCTGGAGTTCGGACTTTATTTCTGCGGCGGTAGCTTTAACTTTGCCGGTTAAGGAGTTAAATTGCGCTATCAAGATATCCACCGCGTTATTAAAAGCCGCGGCCGGGGCGATGGTTCCGTCAGTTACTAAATTCACTACCAGTTTATCCCAATTGGTCATTTTGCCGACGCGGACATTTTCCACGCTGACGCCGACTGATAAAATCGGTGAAAAGATTGAATCCATTTCAATGTAGCCGATTTCATGCTTATCGCTCTCTCGGCTTTCTACCGTGATATAACCCAGCCCTTTAGCCACAAATATTTCCATCTCCAATTTGCCGGCCATGTCAGTAATATTGCCTAAGACTAAATCCGGATTGGCGATTTCCACTAAACTATTTTTTTTAATATCTCCGGCCTTAACTTGTTTTTCGCCGCGAGCATCCAATTCCAGCTTAACCGCTTCATCGCTAAAAATTTTTAAACGAAGCTTTTTTATGTTTAAAACCAGTTCCAAGACATCTTCTTTGACATGAGGCAAAGTCATAAATTCATGATCAGCGCCTTTAATCTTAACGCCAATCGCGGCCGCTCCGGGTAAAGATGACAGCAACACCCTCCTTAAAGCGTTGCCAATGGTAGTGCCATAGCCGGGATAGCATGGCTCAATGATGATTTGCCGGTGATTTGGATTAGAGGTTTCTATAAATTCCACTTTACCGGGCAAAGCTATTTTTTGCATAAAATTTATATTATTTAAAATATTATTTCGAATAAAACTCCACGATGGTTTGCGCATTAATTTTCATCTCAAAGTTCTCTTTAGCCGGTTGATGCAAAACTTTGGCGCTAAAATCTTTGATTTCCAAATTAAGCCAACCCGGCGCCTCTACTTTTTTAAGTTTCTCCGCCAAATTCGTGAATTGCTTGCCGGTTCGGCTTGACTCTTTAATTTTTATAATATCGCCGGTTTGAACATTAAATGAAGGAATATCAACCTTCTGGTCATTGACTTTAAAATGGCCATGGCTGACTAGGGTTCTGGCTTGTGACCTGGATTGGGCAAAGCCCAAACGATAGATGACATTATCCAGCCGGGTTTCCAAAATTTTTAATAAGTTCTCTCCGGCGTCGCCTTTCTGCTTAATGGCGCGCTCAAAACTCAATTTAAATTGTTTTTCCAACAAATTATAAATTCTCTTGGCTTTCTGCTTCTCCCGGAGTTGCATATTGTAGCCGCTCTGCCTGGAGGCGCGGCCTTTAGGCCCATGCATGCCCGGCGGATAGTTCTTTTTGACAATCGCGCATTTAGCCGTCTGACAACGCTCTCCCTTAAGCATCAGCTTTTCACCCTCGCGGCGGCATAATTTGCATTTTGGACCTAAATATTTTGACATAATAATTTATTAAGTTTTTTTAAACTCGTCTGGGTTTTTTCGGCCGGCAGCCATTATGCGGTATGGGCGTTACATCTTTAATAGAGGAAACGATTAAGCCGTTGGCGTTTAGGGCTCTAATGGCCGATTCGCGGCCGGTGCCCACGCCCTTAACGAAAACGCTTACTTCCTGTAAGCCGAATTCTTTAGCTTTTTCCACAGCTATACGCGCGATAATCTGCGCGGCGTAAGGCGTGGATTTTTTCGGACCCTTGAATCCGGCCATGCCGGCGCTCGCCCAAGATATAACATTACCGGTTAGGTCGGTTAGAGTGACAATCGTATTATTATAAGTAGCTTTAACATGAGCCACGCCCACGACCACTCTCTGGGCGGTTTTCTTTTTTTTGCCCTTGCGCTTAATAATTTTCCGGTCAGCTTTATTCTTTTCTAATTTCTTTTTAATTTCGTCGGGCAATTCTTCCGGCGCGTTTAAATCAGTCTTAACTACCTGCTCGCTGGTTTTAACGGCCGGTTCTTCTGACTTCATTTCTTTCTTTATTTCTTCGGCTGGTTTTGTTTCTTCCGCCATACTTAATATTTATATTCTTTAGGTTTTAACTTAATTGGATAAAGGTTTTAGTTTTTCCGCCCGCTTTCGCGAGCGCTAAAGGCCGATGAAATTTGGGCGATTTTTTTCAAAAATCGCTACAATTTCACTCTGGTCTGTTGTTTCGGCTCCGAGGAAAGCCCCGAGGCGCCGCTCAAAACTAAAACCTTTGTCCAGCGTCCTTAGGTCTTCTCCGCGGACGGCTTCTTGCCGGAAGTAGCGGTCTTTCTGATATTATGGCGGACGGTGCGGCTATTGGTCTTAGTTCTTTGGCCCCTGGTTGGCAAGCTCTTAGCGTGCCGGCTGCCGCGATAACTGCCGATTTCCTTTAATCTTTTTACATTGGCGGAAATTTCCCGCCTTAATTCGCCTTCCACTTTATTTTGCTTTTCAATTAAATCTCTTAATTTATTGGCCTGATCATCGGTTAAATCCTTAACTCTGACATCCGGACTGACTTTAGCTAATTTTAAAATAGCGTTGGCCTTAAACTGGCCAATGCCAAAAATGTAAGTTAGGGCAATCTCAACTCTTTTTTCATTCGGTATGGTGACGCCGGCGATTCTTATGGCCATGTGGTTATTTTAGATTTATGATTTATGATTTACAATTTACGATTTTATAAATATTTAAATCTAAAATCGCAAATGTTTTTAGCCCTGTCTTTGTTTATGTTTAGGGGTTTTGCAAATTACGCGAACTCGGCCTTTGCGCCTGACTATCTCGCAATCTTTACAAATTTTTTTTACGCTGCTTCTTACTTTCATGATATTAGCTAATTACAATCTATAAGTTATGCGGCCCTTAGTTAGATCGTAGGGGCTGATTTGCACTCTTACTTTATCGCCGGGCAAGAGCCGAATTTTATTCATCCTCATTTTGCCGGAAAGGTGCGTTAAAATCTCATGGCCGTTTTCCAGTTTAACCCGGAAACTGGCGGCCGGCATTAATTCGACCACTTCGCCGTAAGTTTCAATAAAATCTTTAGAGCTGATTGGCTGATTATTTTCTTTCATTTAAAAACAAAAACAGTTTTGGCAAAATCCGCTCGCTTAGAGCGAGACGCCAAAACCTTTTTCAAGGTAAAACCGTTTATTCCGTTAAATTTAAGTAAAACCGTGATTTAAAGTCCAATAGCAGATAACAAAAAATAACGGGTTTTACCGTAAAATAATTATATAGGTTATTAAGATAGCTGTCAAGACATAATCCGGCTAAACCGGGATTATATGGTAAAATGATTTTTTTAATTTAACCTTAGCTAAATTTTACTTTAACACCGCCTTAATCCGTCTGACGCCGGCCGAGGAGCTTTCTTCTTTTTGAATCTTAAAATGGCCTAACTGACCAGTATTATTAACATGCGGTCCGCCGCAAATTTCCCGACTAAAAGGCGGCTCTGGGCCGGCCGAAGAGTTCCCTATGGTATAAACTTTAACTTTTTCGCCGTATTTTGATTCAAAAGTGCCATGAGCGCCGGCCGTTTTGGCTTCGCTAAGTCCCATCTGATCGCAAGTTACTGGCCAATTTTGTTTGATGGCTCGATTTACCAATATTTCAACCTGCTGTTTCTGCTCGGCCGTCATCTTTTCCGCATAGGAAAAATCAAAGCGCAACCGTTCAGCCGTAATATTACTCCCCTTTTGCACCACCTGATCACCTAAAATTTTTCTTAAAGCAGCCAGGAGTAGGTGCGCGGCCGTATGCAGTTTCGTAGTCTGTTCGCTGGCGTCAGCCAAACCGCCCTTAAAAACGCCGGCCGAAGCTGTGCGGGAAAGTTTTTGATGCTTTTTCATTTCGGCTCGGCAGGCCTGATCATCAACCGCGCAATTTTTTTCTTTAGCCAATTCCTGGGTTATTTCTAAAGGAAAACCATAAGTCTGATATAAATTAAAAGCTTGCTCGCCACTAATTTTTTTATCTTTAAGCTCGCTAATGATTTTAGCAAATTCCCTTAAACCCTGTTCTAAGGTTTTGCCGAATTTTGCCTCCTCTATTTTAAATTGCTCAATTACTTTATCAATATTTTTTGGCAATTCAGGATAGGTTGTCTGATAATCATGCGCGACCACTTTGGCGATTTCCTTGGTCCAGGACTCGCCTGCGGTGAGCCCAGCCGAACCGTCCTTAATGCCCAATTGCCGGCCATGCCTAATGGCGCGCCTGATTAAACGGCGCACCACATAACCTTGATCCGTATTGGACGGTCCCACTCCTCTCTGGTCTCCCATAATAAAAGTCGCGGCCTTAAGGTGATCAGCGATAATGCGCATGGCCTTGGTTATCTCAACGCTCTCGCCATATGTTTTACCGGACAGCTGTTCTATTTTATTGATAAGATGTTTAAATAAATCACTTTGATAGTTATCATTCTGCCCATTTAAGATGGCTACCACCCGCTCTAACCCCATGCCAGTGTCCACATTTTTTTGCTTTAAAGGTTCAAAACTGCCATCGGCTTTTTTATCATATTGCATGAAGACATCATTCCAAATTTCTACCCATAAGGGGTTATCATCATTAAAGCCGGCAGGCGTTTTATCCGGCTCGCCTGACCAATAAAACATCTCCGTATCCGGACCGCAC
>LCCP01000031.1 GCA_000997945.1 Parcubacteria group bacterium GW2011_GWC2_42_12
CGGGGAGATTATTTTATTGACGCGATAGACCAGATAAACAAAACAAGCGGCAATAATTAAAAAGATGATGATATTTTTGATAATTTTAGGCAGTATCCAGAATAAACGCTCCTTAATTACTTGTTTGGAAAATATTTCTTTTGGCTTTTTTGGTTCTAAAATATTTATTTCATTCGCGTAGTCTTTAGCTATTTGATTATAGTTTAAGCCCAAAAAAAGCGCGTATTCGCGCAAAAAGTTTTTTTCGTAGACGCCGCTAGGCAGTTGGCCGTATTTACCTTCTTCCAGGGCAATTAGATATTTTTCATTGATATTTAGTTTGGCCGCGACCTCTCTAAGTTTTAGATTTTTTGCCTGCCTCCGCAGGCGAAGCTGTTTGGCCACCGGCTCGCTGTCCGGCTGGATTTTATTGGCTTTGAATAAGTTCATGATAGGTTGTCATTGCGAGCTTCTGCAAGAAGCGAAGCAATCTCTGGCGAGAAAGAGAAACAAGAAAATAAAGAAAAAGTATTGATTAACAAGCTGAATTCTGCTTGGGGAGATTTGTTTTAAAATTGATAGGTGCTTCTAACCAGAGATTGCCGCGCCGCCCTGATTACAAGGGCGGCTCGCAATGACAGGTAATATTTAAAAGGCGAATTTGTTGAATTATTTACTTTAGTTTTTAGGCCAGCCAGAAGTCCAGCCAGAGGTTGACCACTCACCTTTGTCAGTCTTGGGGATGTTCAAAGCCGTGAAAACCAGCTGGATAATCATAAAACTGGTAAAAACTATAGCCAGGCCGACGACAGCGCCGATGATGGTTTGTTTGCCTCTTTCAACGAGTTCAGCTTTACCGCCCGATAAGAGCCACATCAAGCCGCCGACTATAAAGGCCAGTAGAGCTAGTGAGCCGACCAGGCCTAAAATGATATTTGAAATAACGATAGCTATACGAGTAAAATCATTTAGTTCATAATTTCCCGTTTGTTTTTTACAAGCTAATTGGCAAGCATCACTGGCATTGGCGAGTGACGAGCAATTGCAATTTTCTACATTTTCTGGATTTGGTAAAATTGATTCTGCGGCAAAGCAAGGATTGGCTAAAAATAAAATGACTATCAGTAAAAGTAAAATTGAAAATTTTGTTAGTTTAAACATATAAGCTATTTTTATCCTCCCCCTGATAAGGGGGATATAGAGGGGGTTATGTGGTGTTTACCGCTAAACCCACCCTAGCCCTCCCTTGTCAGGGAGGGTATATTCTATTGGCCCGCGTTCATCGTCTGCTGGACTTTACTGGCCGCTAAATTAATCAGAGTTTCTATTTTATCCTGGCCTAAGACCGCGGCGTCAATCATTTCGGCAAACATTTTTTCCGCGGCCGCTGAATCCGCGCCATGATACCAGCTTTTGGCGGTCAAAACCTGCTCAGCGAAAACGCCCATATCATCATCGTCAATTTGCTCGTTAATCAGCGCGCGCAGAGCCGTCGGCCTCTTGGCTTTGTCCAAATAGGTCTTGGCCTGTTCGGCCTTGGTGGCAAATTGGATAAAATCCCAGGCCTCGTTTAGATGTTGGCTTTTGCTGGAGACGGTTTCTACCCAGTAATTGGCAAAATTAACCGGCGTGTTGCCTTTAATTTGCGGCAATTTAGTAATGGCAAAGTTTAATTTAGGCGCTTGCGCCCGAATGGTAGCGAGATGATAAGAGTAGCCGAACATAATTGCCAGTTTGCCTTGGGCGAAGAGATTAAGAGAATCGTCAAGATTTTTATTCCAGGAGTAAACTTCTTTAGCCGGATTGGCGAAGTCAGTGTAAAAGCGTAGCGCTTCCAGCCCGGGATTATAGGATTGATCTTTAAACGACGGCGGTATTTTGTTAAATAGAACCTGGCCGCTATCATCATCAGCCATGACCGATCCGTTTTGCATCATCAAGACCGATAAAATGTCGCTGTAACGTTCAATGTTATTTGAACCGCCCAAGCCGGCGCCTGATTGAATAATTTCACCCTTAGTATCCTGTTTGGTAGTTTTTTTGACAGCTTGCTGGAATTCATTGTTCCAATAGGCCGGCGACTGGGCCAGGCCGGCGTTATTAAATAAATCTTTATTATAATACATGGCTAGAGTATCAACAAACAAGGGCAGGCCGTAAATTTTTTCTTCATATTTTTTAGTTGCTTCGTTAAAGATTAAGCCGGCGACATCGCGATAAACTATGTTAACAAAATTGTTTTTTATATCTTTCGCGTTTAAGCTCTTGGTAGTTCTTAATTGCGGTATGACTTCTTTTTTGATTGTGCCTTGAGTTATGGGGTAAGCCAAGGTGGTGGTTGGCGGCAGGGGGGTAATTTTATTTTTATATTTCTTCAGCCAGGTATTATGGATAGAGAAGATATCCGGCCCGCGGTCTTCGGCTAAAGCGTTAAGAAGTTCATTCTCGTATTCATCATAACGGAGTTTACGGTAGTTAATGGTAATAAAAGGATGCAGCGCTTTGTAAGCGCTGAAAATTTCCTCAAAAGCGTCCGGACCGTCCCAAACCCGCCAATAATTTAAGGTTATCGGTTTCATGGCCTCTTGAGTTTTTTGGTCCACTAATTTACAGCCGAAGCCGGAGGTTAGGAGGAAGATGAAGAGGAGAGATAGAGTGATTATTTTTGTTTTCATAACATGATTAATTTTTGAATTTTTAATTTATATTAAAAATTGGAAATTTAAAAATTTAAACATCGTAAATATCTTTGTATATTATAACATAAATTGAATTATAAAAGAAATATTTGCTATTATTCTATCCTCGGCCGATATTGCAACGCTTCGGCGATATGAGCAGTAAGAATATTATCCTGGTCGGCCAGATCGGCGATAGTGCGGGCCAGTTTAAGCACGCGGAAATAAGCGCGGGCCGATAAATGCATTTGGTCAACTGCTCGGTGGAGAAGATTGGTCGAAGCGTTATCAACTTGGCAGAAACGTTTAACCGCTTGAGGCGGCATTTCCGAGTTAGTGATAAAGTTAGTATCTTTAAAACGTTCGGTTTGTTTAAAACGGGCGCTCTCTACCCTGGTTTTGATGGCGGCTGAACTTTCACCGCTAGTTACCGAAGTCAATTTGTCAAATTTTAATCTGGGCACTTCAATATGCAGGTCAATTCGATCTAAAATCGGTCCGGAAATTTTCTTCTGGTAATGAATTATTTGCGAAGCGGAGCAAACACAGTTTTTTTCTCGATCGCCGAAATAACCGCAAGGACAGGGGTTGGTGGCCGCGATTAAAACAAATTTAGCCGGAAAGCTTAAGTTCGAGGCGGCGCGGCTGACATGAATCACGCCGTCTTCTAACGGTTGTCTTAAATTTTCCAGCACCTGGCGCGTGAATTCGGCGAATTCGTCTAAAAATAAAACGCCGCGGTGGGCCAGAGAAATTTCTCCCGGCCGCGGCCAGGCGCCGCCGCCGACCAAGGCCGCGCCTGAAGCCGTGTGGTGAGGCGATCTAAAGGGGCGTGAAGTCATTAAGGGGGTTTTATTGGGCAATTCTCCGGCCACGCTATAGATTTTAGTTATCTCTAAAGCTTCTTTTAAAGATAAATCGGGCAGAATTGACGGCAGAGTGCGCGCGATTAAGGTCTTGCCCGAGCCGGGCGGTCCGCTCATCAGCATATTATGCGCGCCGGCGGCGGAAATTTCCATGGCGCGTTTAACATGCTCCTGGCCCCTGATATGCGCCATGTCAAAATCAATTTTAACATTGGAGAAATTAAAATCCGTCTCGGGCGCGCCCGGGATCAGTTTGCCGCCCTCTAAATGGCCAACTAATTCTTGCAGATTATTTATAGGGATAACCTCAATTTCTTTGACCAGCTTGGCTTCGGCCGCGTTAGCGGCCGGCACAAACATCGTGGCCAGGCCGCTCAATTTGGCCTTAATGGCAATCGGCAAGAGCCCGTTAACCGCTCTGACCTCTCCATTTAAGGCCAATTCTCCGATAAATAATAGATTATCAAAATTGGTACGGTTAATTTTTTTGGTGGTAGCTAAAATACTGATGGCAATCGGCAAGTCATAGCTTGGGCCTTGCTTTTTTAAATCGGCCGGCGCCAAGTTTACCGTAACTTTTCTTTTAGGGAAATTAAAACCGGAATTTTTTATGGCGCTTCTGACCCGTTCGCGGGACTCGGACACGGCCGTATCCGGCAGGCCAACAATAATAAAAGCGCCTAAGGGGTTATTGGAAATATCGGCTTCAACTTCCACCAATTCGGCGTCCAGTCCGACCACGGCCGCGGAAATTATTTTTGAAGACATAATTATAATGACAAAAAATACTAATTTATTACCACCGCTTTGGCTTTGTCTAATTTTATGCTTAAGAGTTTGGAGACGCCGCTTTCCGTCATAGTAACGCCGTAGAGAATGTTAGCGCGGCGCATGGAAGCGCGATTATGGGTGATAATGATAAATTGAGTTTTATGGGATAAGTCGTCTAAGATTTTTGCCAGCCGTTCTGAATTGGCTTCGTCAAGCGAGGCGTCAACTTCGTCTAGAACCACGAACGGCGCTGGATTGCAGCTAATAATAGCGCAAATTAAGCCGATAGCCGTTAGAGCTCGTTCGCCGCCGGAAAGCATGGCAATGGATTTAATTTTTTTGCCCGGCGGCGTGGCCAAGATCTCAATGCCGGCCAGGCCGGTGGCGTTATACTTCTGTAAATGTTTGATTCTTTTTAGGTTGTTGGCGCATTTATCTTCGATGGTTTGGGTATCGGCTGCCGGTTCAATAGTTTTTGGCTGATCGCCTACCTGTTTGTCAGGCAGGTCGTCCTCATCATTACTATCCGCCAAATCTTCGGTTGTTACTTTTACTATCTTTGCTTGTCCACCGTTGAAGAGTGTTTTAAAATACTCTTCAAATTTAACGGAAATACTTTTGAACCCTTTATCAAACCGTATCTTTATAATGCCGTCCAGTTCTTTAATAATTTCTTCGAGCGTTGAGATGGCGCTGTTTAAATCATGAGTCTGCTGGTCTAAATAGTCAAAACGTTCCTTGGTTAAGGCGTATTCTTTGGCTATTTCCGGATCGATGCCGCCGATCTGGTCAATTTGCCTTTTTAGTGAATTTATTTTTTCCAATGCAGTCTCGGCATCAAGCTCGCCAGCGCTTTTTTTGTCCATGATATCTTTTAGGTTACCGTAATTATTTCTGATCTCAATCTCCAGATCTTCCAGCCGGGTTTCATATCTGGTGGAATTAATTTTTAGTTCGTTTAATTGGTTATTTAATTCATTAATTTTATTTTGCAGGTCTCGCAGGTTTTTTTGCAGAGAAAAGAGTTTAATTTTTTGTTCATTCTCTTTGGCGTTAAATGAATTTAATTTTTCTTTTAAATCATCTATTTTTAAAGCCAGTTTGGCCAATTCACTTTTTATGTTAGCCTGACTTTTTTCATTATCCGCTAAATTAACCGTTCCTCGGCCCAGCTTTAATTTATTTTCTATTGTCTCGGATTCTTTTTTTAGTTGAGCCCCCTTTTCTCTTATAAGTTTTACTCTTTCCGTGCGCGCGGAAACGCGAAAATTGCTTTCATTAATTTTTACCATGGTCATTTCTTTCTTGTGCATTAAGGGGATTAAATTTTTTTGCGCTTGTTCTAAATTTTCTCGCTCTAAAGCTAGATTCGAAAGTTCGAGAATTAGTTTAATTTTTTGGCGAACTTTATCTATGATTATTTTAATTTTAGCCAGATTGTCCGTGCTTGATGATTCGGCCAAGAAACTATTTAAATTTTTTAATTCCTGGTTTATTTTACCTAGGCCTTGGCCCTCTGAATCGGCGCTATTTTTAAGCAATTTATCATTAATTTTATTTATTTCTAGACTGATCTCGTTTTTCTCTTTTTCCAATTCAACTAAAGCTTTCTTCTCCTGCTCAATATTTTTTTCTAAGCCCAGGGCCTCCTCGGTGATGTTTTTAAGCTCTATTTTAATTTCGTTATTTTTATTGATTAGCCAGGACAGATCAAATTTGCCGTTGGCTTCCAACCTTATTTCCAGCTCAGCTTCTAATTTAGCTAATTGTTTAGTTAGGGTTTCTTTTTGGCCAGAGAGTTCATTCAATTCTTTTTGCCAAGCGCCATATTCGTTGTTGTTTAAATTTTGTTTCTCCAGCTGGCTTAATTCCCTATTCAGTTGAGCGCTCTTCTTTTCCTTTTCCAACTTTATTTTTTCTATTTCCAGAAATTGGTTGTTAAACTCTTTAAATTTTCCATTAATTTCATGCCAAATTTTACTATAGTAATTGACTTGCAGTTCTTTCAGTTTATTTTCAATTTCATCGCGTTTTTCCAGTTTTTTTACTTGTCTGGTTAAGCTTTTAAGGCGCGGTTCTATTTCCGACAAGAGCAGGGAACCTTGGTTTAAATTTTCATAGCTATGGATTAATTTATTAAGCGAGTCGTCTCGTTTTATTTGAAATTGTTTAACGCCGGTAGCTTCATCGAAAAATTCTTTTCTCTCGGTTAAGGTGGTATTTAAAAAACCTTCAACCATGCCTTGGCCGATGACGCTATAGGTTTTTTGGCCGAAGTTTGATTTGGCTAACATAATTTGCACATCGCTTAAACGCACTCGAGTTTGGTTGATGAGATATTCGCTTTCGCCGTCGCGATAAAGCCGGCGAGTTAAGATCACTTGCGAATAATCTATTTTGGCTTGATGGTCTTCATTATTTAGGAACAGTGAAACTTCGGCCATGCTTAACCGGCCCTTTTTATCCGAACCGGAGAAGATGATATCTTCGCTTTTCTTGCCTCTTAAGGTTTTCATGCTTTGCTCGCCCAAGGCCCAGCGCACTGCGTCAGCGATATTGGATTTTCCCGAGCCGTTGGGACCGACGATAGAGGTAATGCCGCGCTGGTCGCGGCCCAGCATGCCGGGGAAGATTAGGGTATTTTTATTAGCAAAGGATTTAAACCCTTGAATTTCCAGCTTTTCTAAGTACATAATATTTAAAGCCCTCTTTAATAAAGAGGGGCGGTCTGCCTGCCGGTAGGCAGGGAGTAATTTATAGATTTATTATACAATAATTTGTTGAAATAAAAAAGCGACGGTGAAATAAATAAAAAACACCGTCGTTGAGTTCGGGCGGTGTTTTTATCCCCATGCTTGCCTTACCATTAGTTTCACCGGATGAAATCTTTAGTTTTTCTTAAGCGCGAAATTTAGGCGATTTTTTTTCAAAAAATCGCTACAATTTCATATGCGCCTGCCTGCCGGCAGGCAGGCTCAAAACTAAAAATTTCATCCGGCTCTTTTAGTTGATAAAGCAGGAAGGAGAGCTGTGCTAATTAGGCAATTTTTTTAATTGTATTTTTTTCTTCGTCTGTTTTCCGTTTCTGATCAGCACAGCTTCTTCAGATGTTTTTATGCCATATGTTTTTTATTTTTTTTTAGTCCTCCTTAGCTAATTGTTAAGGTGCGATTTTGCGGTTTTTATTTGTTTTAACCGCGACAGAGATGGTTGCGGAATTATTTTTGCTGCAATTCGTCCTTTTTGTCTAATACTTCGTCAAGCTGGCGCAAAATGATTTTCACCGTAGCGGCTGCTACGGTTCAAATCCCTTTTCTGGCTCTCCTCGTCTCAAACAAAAAGTCCTAAATTTCGCTTAAAAATAATTTCGCAACCATCTCTTTATATAAATTTATATTTTATTGATAGGCGACCGTGGCAATAGATTTTTGGTTGTTTTTATCGGCCGTGATTGAATGGTTGATAAAACTTAAAACCGAAGCGCTGGCGATGACAACAAAAAAAGCAATGGATAAACTAATTAAGAGTCCAGACCAGCTGAACTCCTGCTCCATTGCCTTCTTTCTGATAGTATTGTAGTATTTCCAGCCAGTTTGCTCTAAATTAAAGCAATTGGCCTGATTTTTTGTGAATGACATTTTATTTTTGTTTTATTGTTTTTAGATAATATAATTTTGTATTATCTAAGATAATTTTAGCAAAAATTTTGTGATTTGTCAATGCTTGACAGAAAATAGATTATTTGTTATGGTGTTCAGATGTTCTTTCACATATTACTGGTTCAAAAATATGAGGTGAGTATTTTGTTGCTTCTATAAAGGCCATAAAATACTCGCTTCATACGGAGCGATCGCCAACCTAATAATTGGTGTTACCAAAAAAACCGCCTAAAGTCTAAAGACAAAGGCAAACAGAAAGAAAGTTGAGAAAAGTTATGACAACAAACTCTGATCGCGGTATCTTCGCTCTGAGCGTTTCAGAGCTCGGTCCAACGCTCCAAGCGTTGCAAAAGCACGGTGTGACATTGGCGCATTTGGCTATGCTCCGCACCGACAATGGCGACAACGACTATGCCAAACGTTTCGCCCGCGCTCTTACCCGCGACGGTTTTCAAACCTCAACCGATACGCGCATCGCACGGCTCATCCTTGGCGCATCGTTCTTCGATGTTCCCGACTGGGTCGTTTTGTACGGCGCCCGCTTCAGCAGGAAGGAAGTTCGGGAAGCGCTCAAGTTTCCGTGGCATGAAGATGTACTCATGTCGACTTGTCTGCTTTGCGGCAAGACGGTTAAGGATTGCCACTTTGCTTTTTGGGGAATCGAAAAGCTCAACGACTCACCGCTCACGGTGGTCAAGTGGAACGAGTTGCATCCGCCGACGGGTCAACCGAAGTTTTACTTCAGTACCGATCCGTGGCACGCTGGCCAGCCCCATACGGATGTAGCAACCATGCAGTTGCGTTGGTATCTCATACACAAAGACATCGTCCCCGATTCAACCCGGAAGAATCCGGGGGATCAAGTGAAGATGCTCCCGCCGGAGTACGAGGCGTCGACGACCATCGCAGAGGTGATGAAAGACATCCTTGTCTTCAGGAAGACTGGCGAGCGTCCGAATCCCAAAAGGTGGGCGGCGTGTGCCGAGCGCACGATAAAGACCAATAAGGTCAGCGCCGGCAATATTTCGTGCGTCGGCTACTTTAACGAGAACGGCCTCGTTGTCAACGACTGGGACGGCAACCCTTACGGCAATATCGGCGTTGGCGCGTCCAGGAATTTCCTTTTTTCTGCTAGAAACACCCCCCCGTTACGGAGGGTGTTTCTTTTAGCGGTCTTGGATAGATTTTATCCAGCCGCCCAACATTCTGCCTATTTCATCCACATTTTGTTCCAGGCGGATGTATTTTTTAATGTCCAATACTTTGGTGTCCTTGCAAAGTCGGAGAAAGACGCGCAGTAAATTAAGTTTTGTACTGGTTTTTTGGAGTATGGGCAGTTTCTCTATTTTGGAGAGTTGGCTGGCGTCAAGGATATATTCCAGAATTTCAAGGATAAGATTTTCACAGCGCTGCCAGATAGTAAATCTGTCCTGTTTGGGAACGCTGTTACGCAGGCCGTAGAACTCATTATATAAGCCATAGGCCTTTTTGAAGATTGGTATATCAAGATTTTGCATAATTATGAAAATTTATAAAAATATTTATGAACGGATAATTTCAGCGGAAAATTTGTTTGCCGCCTGGGATGTTTTCAGAAGCGGTAAGCGGAACAGGGCCGATGTGCAGGAATTTGAGTGGCGGCTTGAAGAAAATATTCTTGAGTTGGGCCGCGATTTACTCGCGAAAAGCTACTGCCACGGCCCATATCGCGGTTTTTGGATTCATGACCCAAAGCAGAGGCATATCCATAAGGCGATGGTTCGCGACCGCGTTCTGCATCACGCGATTTTCTGCATCATCAACCCTATTTTTGAAGAGACATTTATTTCGACATCGTTTTCGTGCCGCAGAGGACTGGGTGCGCATAAAGGCGTAGCCGTTCTGGAGCGCATGGCGCGGACGGTCGCGCGAAACGGCGCGAGGAATTGTTTTGTTCTTAAGTGCGATATCAAAAAATTTTTTGATAGCGTGGACCACAAAATTCTCCTTGAAAT
>LCCP01000032.1 GCA_000997945.1 Parcubacteria group bacterium GW2011_GWC2_42_12
TTAGGCATAAATTCAAATCGATTTAAATTTGTTATTAATCTATGCCTAATGTTACAACGAAAACAAAGTTTTCACCAACTATTTTTGTCTATTAAACCAATTTATTTAATAGCTCAACAATAAATTCTTCGCCGGTCAAAGCTCTGATCTTCGGCGCTCCCCCGTCCGCTTCAATAATCTCCGGAACATTATCACGCACTAATTTGTTATAAATTTTTTCCACCCCGTTAGAAGTTTGATTTGTCATAATGTTTTTTATTCACCCCAATTAATTTCTAACGGGGTAAATAATTATTCTCTAAATTAATTAAACTCATCATAGCGATAAGCAACCAAAATATCACGGCCAGATCATTTTTAAAATACGGCGCATCCACTAGACCGTGCGCAATTATCGCTACCATCGCGCCGATGAAACCAATTACTATATATCTATTTTCTTGCGTTTTCCAATTTCTAGCTCCCAGCCAAAAATATTTTCCTATAATCCAAATAAACAACAGCAACCCAGCCAATCCTATCTCGGACCAAAAGTTCAGTACTAGATTATGCGGATATAAATAAATTTCCAGCGGCTGCCAATGGGCGGTGCGATATGGCTCATTAAATACCAATTTGCGCTGAAAATCAGGATCGCTAAAATCTTTTATAAATATGCCTTCGGTGTGATATGGCTTAATCGCTGTTTGAAAATTAGCCAACCCGGCGCCAATTAAAAGGCGGCTGTCTTTTAACATTCTCCAGCTGTCGCTCCAGCCGGCTTGCCTAATCTGGCCGGATAAATTAGTTAAAGTAATATTTTTTATGGCCAAATCTCTGGCCGGCAAATAAGATAATATGCCTCCAGCCACTATCAGTAAGACTGCCGCGGTCGCCAGCCTAACTTTTTTATTTGCCATTAAACCGAACGCCAAAAATCCAACCGCTACTCCGAGCAAAGCGCCTTTTGAGCGAGCAAAATAAATAGCTAAAATTGACAATAATATTGTCAATGCGATAAAAGCTATTTTTATTATATCATTCCGGCTCTCCTTGTCATTCCCGCGCAGGCGGCCTGCCTGTTCGGTAGGCAGGGAATCCAGAACTGTGTTCGTGCCTCTGCTTCCTGGATTCCCTGAAGCCCAAGGCTTCGGGAATGACAAAGTGGTGAGCCACCCGATCATAACTAAAACAATCGGCCCTAAATATAGCCCGACCGCGTTAGGGTAACCGAAAAACGATACCACTCGCCGCGTTTCTGCGACCGCCCAAGTCGGATTATCTATGAACGCGCCGGTAATCTTCTGATAAATCGCCAAAGTCGACACGACTAACGCGCTTATGGCCAATGACCATAAAATTTTCTCTCGGCCCTTTTCTCCCTTTATCACATTTAACGCTACTATAAAAAACAAAATCGGTTCAAAGAAATAGGCCTTCCAAATTCCAAAGGAGCTAAAACCAAAACCAGCTACGGCCACGGCCGACAAAGAAATCAACAACAATAAAACCATTTCCCAATCAAACGGATATCTGATTTTAATTTTCTGACTATCTTTTTTAAAATTTTCTAAGAAATTATTCTTAACCTGACTGAAATTTCTAATAAACCAAACTATAAAGACAACCCAGATCATCATTTCTAATATTGTTGATGGCAAACCGAAGATATTAAACCTAATTAAATATGCCGGCAAAGCCGCTATTAAAAACATCACCGCCAGATCTAGGCGGCGCCAAGCTAAAATAAAAAATAAAATTGTGAATAACAGAATTAAATAAATCATATTCTAATTTCTGTCATTGCGAGGAGCCCCGCATCCGCGGGGCGACGCGGTCATCGCTACGCGAGATCTGGCGTAGCCATGACAATCTCACGAATGTCTATATTTTATTAAACGCCGCCATTATTGTATCATGACTCTTCTTCATCGTTCGTGAGATTGCTTCGGTCGCTTACGCTCCTCGCAATGACAATTAAGGGTCTTCGCGTTATGCGTTACGAGCTATGAGTTGCAAATTACGAAATAAACAAATACAGTCCCAAACACACCATTAAGGTACCGATTAATTTCTGCAAGAGCACGCCGCCGCCCAATTGCTCATTTAGCATTTTGGGAAATTTGTTGGAAATTAGTAAAATTATCACAAATAAAAATAAATACTGCACGCCCTGCAAAGCATTAACGATGGCCACATTGCCTAAACTTATGGCCCAATTAATCATAATAAAAGCGGCCGAGGCCAGAAGACGGACGGCTAAGAAGAACAACATATTTTTTGGCAGTTTCCAGGCGCCTTGCTGCTGCTTAAATATTAAATATCGCCAACCAGGCACTAACAGCATTAACAGCACGCCTACGAATGACCCCAGGCGGGACCAAACGAAACTGCCAATAAACGGCTGATGCAAATAAATATATTTCATTAAAACATAATAAGCGGCAAAGAACACGGCCGCGGCCACCGAATTAATAATTAAACGGCCAGTTGGTTGAAAGCGAGCCGGCACCTCGCCAATAATATCGCCAACAATCTCTCTAACCCTGGTTATAACCTTCTGATATAAATAGACTTTGGTATGTTTAATGGAAATTAAGACTCCGCCACAGATTAAAACAATAAAAGCGATTAATTGCTGCTGGCTTAGTGTTTCGCCTAAAAAAACAAAGGATAGAATGAAGCTGAAAATTGGTACCAGGGCGCCGACGATGGGCACAACGCGCGAAGCTTCGCTTTGATGCAAGGCCTTATACCAAAAAACCAAAGTCGTTAAAAATAACAGACCGGCCAAGAGATCTAAAATCAGTTCGCGCAGGTTAGGCAGCCAGGGCCAAAAAAATAAAAGTCCAATATTAAAAATACTCCAGATGCCTACATAAAAAGCATAAGCAATGGAAGAGTGGATTTTCTTGGATAACAAAAATTTATCCGCCACATAGACGCCGGCGTTGATAAAATAAGCGAAAATAGCGACTAATAGATACATAAATGCTTAAATAAGTTATACCATTATTCTATCATTTTTCGCTAAAATTTAAAACGACCCGATCGGCTCGGGTCGTTTATATAATTTAGACAAATTTATTATCTGCCATAAGCAAACTTATAACTAAGCAACATATAAATCAGTTTAGCGGCTAAAAAATCAGAAGACTTATCGTTTGGATTCGGGCATAATTCCACTACATCAAAACCCACGACCTGTTTTTCTTTAACAACTTTCTTTAAAAATTCCATAACTTGATACCAATTTAAACCGCCCGGCTCGGGCGTACCGGTTGAAGGTAGGACTGACGGGTCAAAAACGTCCAGATCAAGACTAATATAAACTTGCTCGGTTAATTTGGCAATGGCCTTGTCCTGCCAATCGTTTCTATTATATATTTCATGCGCGAAAAAAACTCTGTCTTTTTCTAAAAACGGCTTTTCATCGGCGCCCATACTGCGGATGCCAACTTGCACGATCGGACTAGTTTCTTTGATCCTCCCCATGACGCAACCATGATTATATTTTGAGCCATAATACTCTACCCTAAGGTCGGTATGCGCGTCTAACTGCAAAACCGATAAATTCTTATATTTTTGACGATAGGCGCTGGCCGCTCCGATACTGACCGAATGTTCACCACCAACGGTCACCACTAATTTATCTTTGGCCAGAAAACCGGCGACCGCCTGTTTTACCGCCGCCACCATCTTTTCCGGCGCGCTCTTTTTTAAAACCGCCGGAGCCGTAAAAATACCTTGCCGGTAAACTTCCGAATCGGTTTCTATATCGTAAAGCTCTAAATATCGCGAGGCACGCAACAAGGCCGCCGGCCCCATATCCGCTCCCTTCAGCCAAGTTGAAGTGTCATCATAAGGCACGGGCAAAATGACTACTTTCGCGGTTGCCAATTTTGAGTTGGCTTCGGGCAAAGGACCGAATTTGGTTTTATTTGACATAAAATCTATTATAATTTATTTTTTTAAGGCGGGCGAAAGTATATATTTTAAGCGCATATGAAATTATATTATTTTTTCTTAAAATTATCCAGACCCAATTTATATTAATTTTAAGAAAAAATACTCAAATTTCATCGGCCTTTAACGCTCGCGAAAGCGGGTGGATAAATATATACCTTCGCCCGCCCAAATTTCACTCTACTCTAACCTGATTATTTTTACAAATCTCACTATAAATTCTGGCGCTCGGACGCGGCAGGCGCGCGAAAGTTTTCCGATCCACGACATAAAGCCCAAACTTCGGCTTAAACCCATGAGCCCATTCAAAATTATCTATAAGCGACCAATAAAAATAGCCGCGCGCATCAACGCCTTCGCTAATGGCCTGATGGACATATTGCAGATGACCAGTAATAAATTTAACTCTCTTTTTATCGCCCTGGTCGGCCAAACCATTTTCCATAATAAATAACGGTTTTTTAAATTTAGCGTAATTTTTTAAAACTTGATAAATCCCGGCCGGATAAATCTCCCAGCCCATATCAGTTACCTCTTTATTTAAATTTTTTCTAAACGGCGGATACCAGGCCAGGCGGTCATGAAAATAATAATCCAGGCCTAGAAAATCAAATTTATTCTTTAACTTTTTGACAAACCGGTCATTCCAGCAATGATCGGCTAATTTAGCAGAAAAAACTTCTACCAGATTCCCTTTATGCGCCGGCTCAAAGTAATTAGTCAGCATGGTTAGCCCGATCTTGGCGGCTGGAATTTTTTCATGAATGATGCCATAACCGGCTCGATGCGCCTTAACCAGATTCTGGCAAACTCGCCAGGCCTGGAAAATATTTTTTTTATTTGGCGGAAACTTGGCCGTTAAATAACCGTTAGCGATGTAGACCATGGGCTCGTTAATCGTTACCCAATAATCCACATACTCCCCTAGTTCGCGCGCCGCCAATTCAACATACCGCGCGAAATATTCTATCGCTTGGTTATTAGCCCAACCGCCTTGAGCAGTCAGCCATAAAGGATTAGTCCAATGCCAGAGAGTTAAAACGACTTTTAAATTTCTTTTTTTAGCGGCTGCCAGCACCTGCCGATAATGTTTAATCTCCGCCTGATCGAATTTACCCTGTTCCGGTTCCAGCCGCGCCCATTCCAGCCCCATTCTATAGGCGCCGCAGTTTAGGCCTTTTACCAAATCTAAATCCTCTTCATACTTATTATATGAATCACAGGCCTGGCCGCAGATAAAATCACTCAGATTTTTATTCTCTTCTTTTAACTTCTTCCTTCTAACTTCTGTTCTCTCCCATTCGCTCCAATCATTATCAATGCCGCCTTCAATCTGATAGGCCGAAGTGGACACGCCCCAGAGAAAACCTGGAGGAAATTTTAAAATCTTTGCCATATATATCGATTTTTTTGCTTCTTTATTCCGCTAACTGGCGGACCATTTTCTTATCTTTATTATATCATTTTTCCAACTTTTAATAAAAATATCGCGAAATCAGTTGACTTTTCGCTAAAATTATTGTAAAGTTAAAAAATAAATTATAAAAAGCGTTATTTTCACAAAAGTGAAAATCCAGAAAATCGCTATTGGTTAACATCACCATGTTTCTGGATTCCGGCTCGGAGGCCGGAATGACAAATCAATTGCATGAATATAACCGAACTAGCCAGAATTTTAAAAATTCCCACCCAGGAGTTGCGCGATAAACTGCCGCAACTGGGTTTTGATATTGGCCAAAAAGCCATAAAAGTTGACGATAAAATCGCCAGCCGAATTATTAATCATTGGCCGATTTTAATTAAGCAACTAGCGGCTAAAGAAGCGGCCGAGAAAAAAGCCACTGCTACGGAAACGACTATGGTTACCGAGAAAAAGGCCATAAAAATTCCCAACTTCATTTCCGTTAGAGATTTCTCAACCCTAACCGGCGCGCCGGTTAACAAAATTCTGGCCGAACTCATGAAGAATAGCATTTTCAGCTCGCTCAATGAAAAAATTGATTTTGAAACCGCGGCCATTATCGGCTCGGACTTGGGCTTTAACGTTATTTTAGCTGAAACCAATGAAGCCGACATAACCGCTGAAACCGACCTCATGCAAGAAGTCTTGGATCGGGAAACCGACGCTGATCTTAAACCCCGGCCGCCGATCATCGTGGTCATGGGCCATGTTGACCATGGCAAAACTAAATTGCTAGATGCTATCCGCCAAACCAATGTCGTGGCCGGCGAGGCCGGCGGCATCACCCAGCATATCGGCGCTTACCAGATAACTCATAAAAATAAAATCATCACTTTTATTGATACTCCCGGCCATGAAGCTTTTACCGCCATGCGCAACCGCGGCGCCAAAATCGCCGACATCGCGATTTTAGTGGTAGCGGCCGACGATGGCGTTAAACCGCAAACGGTTGAGGCCTACCGCATAATTGAAGCGGCCAAACTGCCCTTTGTCGTGGCCATCAATAAAATTGACAAGCCCGAAGCTAATTCGGAGATGGTCAAGAGAGAGCTGGGCGAACAATTAAACATTATTCCCGAAGACTGGGGCGGTAAAATCGTCTGCCTACCGATTTCGGCTAAAAATAACACCGGCATCAATGAATTATTGGACATGCTGCTCTTAACCGCGGAGATGGAACAAAAAAACATTAAAGCCAATCCTAACGCAACCGCTGGCGGCACCATCATTGAATCTCATGTTGATCGCGGCGAAGGCCCGGTGGCCACGGTCTTAATCCAGAACGGCCAGCTTAAAGTCGGCGATCCGCTGATTTTTAATGGCCTCTTGTATGGCAAGGTCCGAGCTCTAAAAAATTATTTCGGCAAAAATATTGCTCTGGCCACGCCAGCCATGCCAGTAAAAATTATCGGCCTAAAGATGGCGCCGGCAATCGGCGACATCATGCAGGTGGGCGCAGGCGAAAAAGTTAAAATCAGAAAAATTAATTCCCAGAGCCGGGATACCATGAAACCAAGCGAGGAAAAGAAAGAAACTGCCGACGCCAAGAGCATCAATCTATTAATTAAGAGCGATGTTTTAGGGTCGGGCGAAGCCATTGAAGGGTCGCTCGCCCGAATTGAAACTCCGGAAATTAAAATTAGAATTGTTAATAAAGGACTAGGCAATATCACCGAAGGTGATGTCTCCCGCGCCCAGGCTAGTAACGCCAAATTAATCGGCTTTAATGTTAAAGTTACTCCTTTGGCCGCGAAACTGGCGCGCGAAACCAAGGTTAAGATTAAAACTTACGGAATTATCTATGAACTTATCAATGATCTTAAAGCCGAAGTCGCCAGTTTAGTTGAACTGGAAATGGAACGAGTTGATTCGGGCCGGATGAAAGTTCTGGCTATTTTCCGGACTGAAAAAGGCAGCCAAATTGTCGGCGGCCGGATTATTGACGGCAAAGTTGAGGCCAAATCCTTAATTGAAGTCAAGCGCGATAAAGAGATACTGGCCGAAGGCAAGCTGATTAAACTGCAAGTCGCCAAACAAGATGTCAATGTGGTTGAAACTAACCAGGAATGCGGCGTTAGCTATGAAGGCAAACCGGTTATTAAGGCAGACGATATTTTGCAATTTTATAAAATGCAAAAGAAAAAGAAATAATTTAGCCCCTTTAACAAAGGGGTCGCCCGAAAGGGCGGGGGATTTATAAAACGAATAAATAAAAATTAAATCCCCCTGACCCCCTTTGTTAAAGGGGGCAATATCTTTTATGCCCAGACAAATTGAACGGTTAAACGAGCAACTAAAAGAAGAACTGGCCAATCTAATCATAAAAGAAATGCCATTAAACAACGGCCTGATAACCGTTTGTTTTGTCAGTTGTTCGCCTGACTTAAAATACGCTAAGATCGGCATCTCGGTTCTGCCAGAAAAGTACGGGCCTTCGGTTTTAAGAAAATTGCATAAACTCTCCGGCCTCTTCAGCCGAATTTTAAAAAATAAGTTAAAAATTAGACAGATACCGAAATTTAGCTGGGTGTTTGATAATACCGAGAGCGACGCGGCAAAAATAGAAGCGGTATTGAAACAGATTAAGGAAGAAGAGATTCAATCTCCATCTGTCATTGCGAGGAGCGCCTTTAGCCCCGAGCTTGACCCGGGGGACGAAGCAATCTCACGGATGTCTATATCTCATTAAATCTCGCCACTATTACATTATGACTATTCTGGCCGTTCGTGAGATTGCTACGCCCCGACCAGAGCATCGGGGCTCGCAATGACAATTTATATATGGATACTCAATTATTCAAAAAGGCCTATTCTCTCATAAAAAACGCCAACAGCATTCTCATCGTCACTCATGAAAATCCTGACGGCGACGCGGTGGCGTCGGTTTGCTTAATGGCCGAGATAGCTAAACAAGTCAAAAAAACCTATTGGCTTTATTGCCATAATTCGCTGAATTATCAAAACGAATTTTTGCCCCACTTAGATGAATTTAAAAATTATTATGATAACTTTAATTTTGATTTAATTGTCACTTTAGATTGCGGCTCGGTTGAACGAACTAAGCTGGAAAAAGAGATAACTAAGAGGCGCGCCGATCAACTAGTCTTAGAAATTGACCATCATCCCAGGGCGCGTGCTTACGCCAATTTAGAAGTCCGCGATTCAACCGCGGCCGCCACCACGGAAATTCTCTACCACTTTTTAAAAATCAATAAAATTAAAATCAATAAAAATTTGGCTGATTGCGTCTTAACCGGGATCTTAACCGACACTGACAACTTCCTCTATCCTTCAACTTCTCCCGAAACTATCAACATCGCTTCGGAAATGCTGGCCGCTGGCGCGCGGCTGCCGCAAATTATGGAAAATACCTGGCGCAATAAAAGCATTGGCTCAATGAAAGCTTGGGGCAAGGCCCTGACGCGGCTTAAAATCAATCCTAAATATAATTTCGGCTTTACGGTCCTAGAAGCTGAAGATGTGCCGCCGGAAATAACCGAAGAAGAACTTGAAGGCATGGCCGGCTTCTTAAGTAACCTAAATGGAGTTAACGCCATCATGCTTTTGCGAGAAATGCCGGATGGAACAATCAAAGGCAGCTTAAGAGCAACTAAGCCCAATATCAATATTGCCCGCCTGGCGGCTACCTTAGGCGGCGGCGGACACGCCAAGGCCGCCGGCTTCAGCATCAACGGCAAACTTGAAAAAACGGAAAACGGCTGGAGAATAGTGTAAAAAAAATTAATTTCTAATTTTCAATTTCTAAACAATGATTTAATATTTTAATTTTCAAAAAGCCCATTTTTTAGATAATGAATTACCCCACCGCAAGCGGATGAGGTTTCCGCTTATCTTATTATGTCAGAAAACCTTAGCGGTTTTCCGACACCTTTCCCTTGCAAGGAAACCCCACCCTAAAGGGCTGGGGAATAAGCTAC
>LCCP01000033.1 GCA_000997945.1 Parcubacteria group bacterium GW2011_GWC2_42_12
GGGGTTTTTGTATACTATAAAATTTATTGTCATTGCGAGGAGGAGCGCAAGCGACGACGCGGCAATCTCTAATTAAAAGCGTTTTGCAAATCCAAAGTAAATTTTCTCAAAACAAAATTAATTTTGTTAACTAAATATTTTTTTCCCCCCGTCTTTCTTTCTTGCCAGAGATTGCTTCGTCGCTCGTTACGCTTCGCTTCACTCGCTCCTCGCAATGACAATTAGTATAATTACATTCTCGCTATCAATATATTCAGCCCGGTGATATAGTCTTGCTGTCCGGATTTAGCCAGATAATCAACCTTAGCCAATTGACTGAATATATTCTTTAAAGCTGTTAAATTAAAATTTTTCGCCTGCTCTAATCCTTTTTGCAAAACAAAAGGGTGCAGTTTCATCTGCGTGGCGATCTGGCGCGGACTTAAGCCGGAGTCAACGGCCTGCCTTAGCTGAAGCAGAATTCTAAATTGTCTAACAAACATATTTAATAAATAAGGACCCTCTAAACCGGCTTCTATTTGCTCAGCTAGTAATTTAATGGCTAACGCTTTATTCTTGGCGCTAAGTGCGTCGGTTAGGGCAAAAATGTTATCGCTAAAATTACCTCGCGTTAAATTTTTAACATCCACGGCGGAGATTTCCAAAAGCGCTTCAGTCAATTTGCCGGCGGCTTTAAAGCTCAACAATTTATCTATCTCCTGGCTAATCTGCCAGCCGTCCGACCCTACCAAACCAACCAAAACCGCCGCCGCCTCAACACTAATTTTCCCGCCGCGACTAGCTACTTCCTTTCTAACCCAATTAGCCAATTCAGTATGGCTCAAGGAATTAAAATTATAGGCATACTTCTGCTTAGCCAGAAATTTAAACAAATCAGCTACTTTCTTATTTAAAGGTTTATCTTGACCGCTCGCGTCAATCAAAAACGGCGATAAAACACTTTTGATTTTTTTCATTTTGATATTTGACTCCCAAAAAATGATAATATTGTCGCTCAACTCTTTCTTCTTTAAATAACCAGGAAGCTTCTCAAAAATAGTCTGATCTTTGCTGGCAAAAATATCTTCAATCACAATCAAGCGCTTTTTAGAAAGCAGCGAGGCCGGGCTGATGGCCGAGGTAATATCAAAAAAGGTTGCCTTAGCGCCGGCGACAACTTTAAGGCCGCTGCCCAATTTATCTACCTCCTTAAAATATTTATCCTTTAATTCATTGAGTTTCACGCGGCTGCGAAAATTGTCTTCGCCGTAAAGAAAAACTATCATATTAAACTTGTTAAATTATAAAAAAATTGCTAATCTAATAATATAACTATTATTCATCCCCTTAAGGGGTTTATTCCCTTGGGGGAAAACAAATTTCAATTATGCAAACAACTCTATGCCCGGTCTGCTCCAGCGATGTGATTATTGAGGAAGGTTCATCGGAGAAAGATTTGGTCAGTTGCTTAAATTGCTCGACCGAGCTGGAAATCGTCACTCTGCATCCCCTGCTCCTTGAACCCCTGGCAGAATCAGCCGAAGAAAAAATTGATGAATAAATAAAAACACAAATTTTGACGCTTTAACTTTAACAAAGTCGCAATGGCTTTGTTTTTATTTTAACTTAAATATTTCACTTTTAAATGAATCACCTCTTTCCTTATAATTCTTAAACATGCCGAAACTAGCGCAAGCGGTAGATAATAATACTACATCGCCGCCACTGGCCTGTTGGCGCGCCGCGGCTACTGCCTCCTCAATGTTATTTACTAATTTCATTTTATCTCCACTAAATCCGGCTTTTTCTAGTTCTTTTTTTATTCTAGCCGTGGCCTGACCGGCGAGCAAAACTACAAATTTTACTCTCTTCTTCGCTTCTTTGGCCAATTTCCTAAAATCAGAGCCCTTATCGGCTCCGCCTAAGAGCAGAACTATGGGCGCGGCCCGCCCACCTCGCAAGCGAAGCATTGCGGGCGCGGCAAAAGATTTTAAAGCAATCATGGTTGACTCCGGCGTGGTGGCAAAGCTGTCGTCATAATATTTTACGCCGTTAAGTTCGCGCGCCAATTTCAAGCGATGCGGCAAACCTTTAAAATTAGCCACGGCTTTTTTTATTATTTCATTTTTCACTCCCACAATCTTCGCCACAGCCGCGGCCGTCCCAACATTCTCCTTATTGTGCTCGCCAATTAATCTTGAAGGCAAATTCGATTCAGCAAAAAATACTTTTTTTCCCTTCCCTAATTCCTGATTCCTAATTCTTAATCCCTGATTTAAAACCGCCTTATCTCCTGCCCTTTGCCATTTAACAATGTTCAGCTTGGCTCGCCGATAGTCTTTAAGCGACTTATGGTAATTCGGATTATGCGGATCAGCCGGCTTGAGGTGCTCGGAGTATAAATTGGTAATCACGGCGATCTGGGGGCTCACCGTCATATCTTCAAGCTGAAAAGACGATAATTCCAAAGCCAGCCAATCATTGGTTTTAATTTTATCAATAAAGGCGAACGGCGCCACGCCGATATTGCCGCCCAGCCAAGCGCGTTTACCGGCTTTTTTCAAAATTTCATAAATCAAACTCGCGGTCGTGCCTTTACCTTTTGTGCCAGTCACACCGATAATATTTTTTGATGGGCGCAGAGCAAAAAATAATTTCATCGGGCTGGATAATTCCACGCCCGCCTTTAAAGCCGCTTGCACGCCCGGGCAATTAATCGGCCAGCCCGGAGAACGAAAAAGAATATCAAATTTTTCCAAATCCTGATTAAAACTCTTACCCAGCTGCCAAAGCACGGGTAATTTATTTTTTATCTCCACTCGCGCATCACAAACCGTAATCTCACATTTCACTTTATGCTTTAATAAGTACTTAACCAAGGCCAGGTTTTCAATCCCCAAACCCAATATTCCAATTTTTTTGTTATTTAGCAAATTTAAATTCATAATTAAAGGTTTAACTCTAGTTCATTTAATTTGCGAACGAGGACTGTTTGAGCCCCCACCACTTTTGTACGATGTCACAACAGTTACAAATTGATTATCCTAATTTTCGCATGAATGTTCTAAGGGTAATTTCTAAAAGTGGTGTGGGCGAGTTCCGCAGGAGTAAATTAAATGAACTAGAGTTAAACCGATCAAATTTCATCTTAAGCGATAAATGAATATCTTCGGTGAGCAGGTGCAGCGAAAAAATAATCTATTCCAACCGATTGCCATAGCTTAATATATTCTACACTTTTTCCATCTCCCCCCAATTATCGCCCTGTTTCGCGTCAACCGCGATCGGCACTTTCAGTTTTATCACCTGCTCCATGATGGTTTTAATTTTCCCGGCCGCTTCCACCACTAAATCATTTTTCACCTCAAAGACTAATTCATCGTGCACCTGCAAGAGCATCTTTAGTTTTTCTCCATATTCGCGATCTATAATCTTTTTGATGGCAATCATGGCGATTTTAATAATATCCGCGGCCGTGCCTTGAAGCGGCGTATTGATGGCCATGCGCTCGGCCGCTTTTCTAACCTGCATATTAGTAGAATTTATCTCCGGCAAAAAACGGCGCCGCTTAAACATTGTTTCCACGTAGCCGGATCCGCGCGCGCCCTCAATCGTCTGGTCCACGAATTTTTTAACGCCCGCGTAAACGACAAAATATTTATCAATAAACTCTTTGGCGCGCGCGTAAGGAATATCCGCGCCGGCCGCTAACCCGTGCGGACCTTGACCATATAATATGCCAAAATTCACGGCTTTAGCTTCCCGCCGCATAGCCGGCGTCACATCTGGCAAAACCACCTGATTTATTTCCGCGGCCGTGGCCGTATGAATATCTTCGCCGTTCAAAAACGCTTTAATCATTTTTTTATCGCCAGCCAGATGCGCGGCCAATCTTAATTCAATTTGCGAATAATCCAAGCTTAATAATTTATAGCCCTGATCAGCTATAAACGCTTTCCGTATCTCCCGCCCCAACTCGGTCCTAATAGGAATATTCTGTAAATTCGGTTCGCTAGACGACAACCGGCCGGTGGCGGTGACGGTTTGGTTAAAACTGGTATGCAAACGGCCGGTCTGCTTATTAACCAGTTCGGGCAAGGCATCAATATAGGTATTGGCCAATTTATTTAATTCACGGTATTCCTGAATTAAATCAATGATCGGATGCAAACCCTTAAGTTTAGCCAGTTCATCCGCGCCGGTGGAAAAACCCGTCTTATTTTTGCCAATACCCAAAGCCGGTATGGCTAATTTTTCAAATAAAATTTCTCTTAACTGCTGGGTTGAATTGATGTTAAAATCCGAACCGGCCAAATCATGAATTTTCTTTACCAGCCGGTTAATTTTTTTATTAATCTCCCGGCTCATGTCGCTTAAAAAATTTTTATCAATTTTTACGCCATTTATTTCCATCATGGCCAGAACTGAAACCAAGGGCATTTCAATTTCCTTAAATAATTCAACCAATTTTTGTTTTTCTAATTTCGGCAGGAGTTTAGCCGCCAAACGATTGGTAAAATCCGCGTCTTCACAGGAATAATTGTATAGCTTCCCCACCGCCACCTGGCTAAAACCGATTTTCTCTTTACCCTTGCCCAATAGATCTTCTTTAGTAATTTTTTGATGGCTAAATTCTTTAAAAGTCACGGCGTCTAAATTATGCTGGCGGCTGCCCGGATCTAATAAATATGAAGCCACCATGGAATCGGCCGCCACGCCGCTGACCTTAATACCTTGGCTGGCCATGACTTCAATATCATACTTGATATTATGCCCGTATTTTTTTATCTCTTCATTTTCCAGGATAGGTTTTAATTTATTGAGCCAGATATTATCCGTGGCTTTAACTTTTTTATTCTGATAGTTGAATAAATCGCTTTTCACTTTTAACTTTTCACTTTTAACTTCCACATAATATGCTTCGCCGGCTTGCCAGGAAAAACTAATTCCCAAAAGTTCAGCGCAAACCGGATCAAAGTTAGCGGTTTCCGTGTCAAAAGCGAACTCTTTTTGTTTGACCAGTTGCTTAAAGAATTTATTAAACTTCACCTCGGAATCAACCAGCTCATATTTAAATAATTCCAAATTTCTTTTAAATTTATCCACCGGCGCATAATCAGCGGTTTTGGCTAGCCGTTTTTCCTCGTCTTGGCCAAACGCCGCGAGACGCGGCACTAACGAATGAAATTCCAGCTCGTTAAAAAGCTTGGTCAGCTTTTCCTGATCAAAATTACCAAAGCGCGCGTCACGCAAATCAAACTCAATTTTAGCGTCGCATCTAATAGTTGCCAGTTCCTGGCTCATGTAAGCATTATCTTTATATTGTATCAGCAGCTCCCGTACCCGTTCCCTGATTTTATTGGATTTGATGTTTTTATAGACTCCGGCCAAAGTTTTAAAATTTTGCAGCAGTTCGGTCGCGGTTTTCTCGCCAATCCCCTTAACCCCGGGAATATTATCCGACGGATCGCCGCGCAAGGCCTTAAAATCAATCATCTGATCGGGCGCTAAACCGTATCTTTCCTTAACCGCTTTGGCATCATAGATCATAGCGTCGGTCAGACCGCGCTTCATAGTGAAGACCTTGGTATGATCATTAATCAACTGCATGGTATCCATGTCGCCGGTAACAATAATCTTCTCCACCGCGCCATCAACCCGCTTAGCCAAAGTGCCGATTAGGTCGTCCGCCTCGAAGCCGGCTAATTCAAAAATCGGAATATTAAAACCGCGCGCGATTTCCTTAACCCGGGGAATCTGCGCGTATAATTCGTCCGGCGCTTTAACTCGCGTAGCTTTGTAATCGGCGAACCGGTCATGGCGAAAAGTCTTTTCTTTTCGGTCCAAAGTTAAAACCGCGTAAGCGGGCTTAAATTCTCTTAAGGCCTTGATTAAAACCGAAGTAAAACCGTAAACCGCGTTAACGATTTCCCCGCTCTTAGTGGTTAAGGGCGGCAAGGCGTGAAAACTCCGGTGAATCAAAGCATTGCCGTCAATAATCATCAATTTTTCTTTATGTTCACTCATAACATCATTACATCATATTAAGAGCCATAAAACAAGGTATAAATTTTTGACAAAATATCTCAAAAACTTAACAAAAATCAGGCGCTTAACCTGATTTTTACCGCGTTAAAAAAATACTTTTAAACTATTAAAAATATAAAAAATAATGCTAGCGCGAAAATAATTTCTTGCTTAGAAAAATATTTAATCGGACCACGCAGGCTGATCTTTTTAGAAGGATAAAAGGGGAAATAAGTTTGATTATCCAGCGCATCAAAGATTAAATGGACTAAATAGGCCAAACTGAATATTAGGCCGGCATTAAAATCTATAATTAAAGCGCTGGCTGAAGCCGCTAGGAAGAAAAATATATTATGGAAATAATTTCTTTGATTATTCACCAAAAAATTTTGTTTAGTCGTGGCTAAAATAATTTTTTTTACTTTCAATAGAACATGGCTGCTGTAAAAAGCAAAAAAATGATCTAAATCAACCGCCACCGAACCGATAAAGGCGGCCGAATAATCACCTGTCAATTTGCCGATAATCAAACCGGCGGCTAAATGCGTGGGCAAAAGCATAGAGTCAAAATAATTAATTATCTATTTTTCATCTTAATTCTTTATTTTGATATATTAAATCTTTGTTTAATAATGGTAAACAATCCCCAAAAGGCATCCTTGAGCCCGATATGCTTGCCTTGTTTTTTATCCCTAGGAAAATAATCAATCGGCCTCATTGTGAACGGGAATGATAATAGATAGTTTCATCTGGAAATTGTAAATGATTCTTTGGGAATTTCATAATTATGGATAAGAGAATTATTTTGACTGTTCCTTTTTAGAAGTATCAAGCTATACAAATCCGCGTAGACCGGCGCCCAATCTGGATCAAAAACTTTCTTGGTAATAAAGGCTTGACCCCACGGAGTATAATCCCGGTAATAAAAGAAAATGGCGTTAAATTTATATTTTTCGTCTAACTTTTTGAAGACCTCGGGGTCTTCCATGGCTTTTATATATTCTTCGTCAACAAACTTCTTGGCATAGGTTTCGGGGCGATTATCAAAAAAGACCTTCTCGCTCGGGAAAAGATTATAAATTAAATAACCGCCAATGTCGTAATTATTAAATATCAGCCCTTTAATATTATTTACTTTAAAAAATTGCGCGGCGTTATTTACTCCATTGGTGATGCCGACACCGAAACTACCGCTTCTTTTTACAATTAACCCAATAGTCATTACCGCGCCAACCAAAATCAAGCCGACAAATACTGGAACTAGAAATTCTTCTTTATTCAGGAAGCCAAACTTATCGCCGCCATAATCATAAATTATTTTTATATTCATAATCAATGAAGCAATGCCAACCAAACCAAAAAGAGGAAAATCTCTAATAGCCAACCAACCCATGATTCCGAAAACAAGGCTGAATATAAAAAACGGCAATGATAATTTTCTCCAATTGATGAAGGCGACAATAATATAACTCAGTAAAACTAAAACCAAAAGAATTTTATATGAATAAAATGTATATGGATTGCCGACACTAAGATTGTCTAAAAAACCGACTGATTGATTTTCTAATACTCTATAGCTATATTCGCCAAATATATTGAAAGGATATATCGCGCCATAGATATGCGCCGGGTTTGCTAATAATGCCAGGCACGAAGTAAATAATATGAGGCCGATATTTTTGACTTTTGAAAAATCTTTTTGTATCAGAAATGTTAGAAGAAAAACGCCAATTATAAATGGGCCGAAAACAAAACCAATATGAACATTGATCCAAATAATTTGTAATACAGGTAATAACCATAACCATCTTTGATTTATTTTACCTTCTGAATATCTAAAACATATCCAAATAAACAAAGCGACAAATAAATAAGTGAAAACTTCCGGCCTGACTTCGGCTCTGGAGGCGATGATCGGAATAACGATTAGCGATATGGCAAAGATGGCAAACGGGTTTATTTTGTCTCGGATTAGGTCAAAGACAAGCCAAAAAGCTATTAGCATAAACACTAGATAGAGAAAAGATAAACCGGAAAATCCAAAAAGATTGAAAAATAAAAAGAAGATAACGCCCGAAAGCCAGTGGTGATTTATAAATGGCGAACTGCCTTCGGCGTATGAATAATAATTTGTCGTTAGTACGGCGTTTCTCGCCTCGGCGCTATCTGTCAAAATTATTTCTCCGTTTTTTAGATGGCGGCCGAGATCGGCGGTAAATAAATCTATTTTAATTATAAGACAAAGAGCTAGAATGATTAGTAAAGTTGCCAGGAGTATTTTTTGATTGCGATTCATAAAATAAGATAAGACATGATTGGTGGTCATTATACCAAAAAGTTCGGACTTATTTCAAACAAAATCCAGAATGATTGCGCACGTGCGGAGCGCGTGGTGGCTTTGACCTAAATCGTACGCT
>LCCP01000034.1 GCA_000997945.1 Parcubacteria group bacterium GW2011_GWC2_42_12
ACATTCCGCCGTTTGCCTTTCTTGATGACTTCGAATGATTTGCAAAAAGAACATTTTTTTATATACCATAACCATAGATTTATGTTTAATTGTAAATTACACCCGTATTTTATCTAAGTTATGGCAAAATATCAATCTTTTAAGCACCCAAAAATTAACTTAAACCAAAAAACTCAAAGCCCCCCGCCACGATGTGGCGGGGGGCTTCTTAATCTTGTCCTAATTAAACCTGATTAAAGTTTAACTTAGTTAGATCGCTTCGCGCCCTGTACTTCGGAAATGTTCAATAAGACATTTGACACATCAGTGCCGGTGCCATTATTGCCATTATAGACGAAGCGGTAAGTTAGATCAGCAATCTTAGTCTGCACGAAGTCAGATGTCTCCGCGCCGCTAATATCGCCTTCAATGACTATGGTAACTTCGCCGTCTACATCCTCTGTAGTCCCGGACAAAGCCGAAAAAGTACTGGTAGCTACTGCGCTGTTATCAGCCATAGAAGCTACGGCAGTCTTGTTGCTGATATCACCTTCAAAATAAGCCTGGACATTAGTGATTAACACTCCGGTTGAGGTAGCAAGGCTTAATCCTAAGGTTACCAATCGCGCCTTTAGCTCGGTATTATCGCTGTTTCTATTACTTCCGTTATTGAAGATAAATTTATACTTACCGATAATCTGATCCGTGCCGTTAGTTAGGGTTGTATCAGACATCGGATTAGTAATAGAGGTCAAGATTGAACCGTGGATAGTCGCGGTGGTAGAGGTAGCAATGCCCCATTCCGCGTAATCGCCGGCGGCTACAGTACCATTAGTATCTTCAACGCAAGTAATATCATCGCCCAAATCTACGCCCACGGCGGTAACCGCGTCATCGGCCAATAGGCCAAGCTGGGTTAATTGAGTGCTGGAAGCCAAGGTATAGATTATGGTTTCCGCGTCATCGGCCGTGGCAGAAGGATCGTCCAATACATTAATACCTCTAGCGGTTATGCCGATGAAGTATTCATGGACATTGTCCGCCGATAGCACTAAGTTTAAGTCGCTGAAATTGGCATCGCCGAGCGTGCTGACGCCTTTTGAAGCTACTAAGACTTCATTTTTGTCATACAACTCAACGGACGCGATATCATCGGCTCTGGCTGTGCCCTGCTGGCCTAAGACTAAAGTCTTAACCTTAATCGGTTCATTAGCCGTAGTAAAGGTCAACTTGCCGAGATATTTATCTCCGGAAGTAATCTTACTGCCTGCTAAGACGATGGTATTGTTATTGGACTTTAGATCAGTCGTAGTCAATTCAACCTTCAAAGTGCCTGCCGAAGCTAAAGTAACTGTCCTGGAAAGAGTCGCGGCATTCTTGACGCTTTCCGCTACCGCGTTGCTGTCTTTATCCTGCGCGACTATGCTAGCCGCTACGCCATCCGCTGTCAGCCCGATAACACCTGAAGGGCTAAAAGTTGACGCGAAATCAGCTTTAACTTCTAAAGTGACGGTCTTACCGGCAGGAATTACCCGATTAGTAGTGTCTAAAGAAGTAAAGTTAATATAACCCGCTGTTCCCGAGGCAGGTTCAACAATGCCTCCGGCAACTGTCTTAACTAACTTGTTGTCAACATAGAGCCGTAGCTGGGAAATATTAGTGTCGCTAAAGGCAGAAGCAACCGTAGAGGTGGAATGAATCTTAACTTGGGTTAAAGTAACGGCTGAAGACGCGCCGGCTTCAAGACTGGCCGCGTAAACGACCACATCCTTGGCGCTCGGCACAATCGTCTTAGCTGTTAAGGCGGTTGTCTGCCAGGTTAAAGATGCTGTTTTAACCGTGGCGATAGATCCTGAAACTGATGTCGGGGTAATGCTGGATTGCAAACTGGCGTCTGAATCATCGCCGCTAATAGTAAAGCCCGTGCTCTTCAGAACAACCTGCAAAGTATCACTATCAACGGCTGGATTGGTATCGTTTGAGCCGGCTACATCTACTTTTACCTGATAGGTCTTAGTCACGCCCTTAACTAAACTGATTTCATCGGAATTGGTTAATTTGCAATAAGAGGCAGTGGTTGAACTGGCGATGGTTAAATCATAAGACGCGCCAGTAACCGTGTCTTTTAAGACCGCGTTATCAAGTTTAGTGCAAGATGGGTTGGTTCCAGTGATATAAAAACTATCTGCTCCGGCGCCTAACGCGGTAATGGTGGCATTTTCACCGGCTGAAAGAACTTTAACCGTGGCTAAAACCACGCTATTATCGCCCGGCCTAACATCTTTAGACGGCGTAGCGGTTTTATCCATATCAATCGTAACATCGCCGGCCGTTAAGGTGACAACGATACCATCGCTAACCGCGTCTAAGCCGCCAAAACCGGTGGAACCGACTTCTATGCCATAACCATAATCCTGGCCAGTGAAATATAAATCACCGGCTTCGTAAAAATACAGGTCAATAGTGTTAGTGGTATTACCAATGCCGATATCGCCATAAACTTCAACCGTGATAGTGTCGTTTTTAATGATAACTTTATTGAAGCTAAAAGTAACGATCTTATCAACCAATTCGCCGCCCTTGACGACTTCATCGCCATCAATTACCACTCTCATGTTGCCAACAATGCCGGCGGTATTGGTGCCGCCATTCTTCATGGCAAAGCCGGAGAAAATAACCGCTTCATTAGCCGCGGTTAAATCAAATTTGGCTAATAAGACATTGTCTTCGCCAAAATCATTGGAAGTGTCAGAAGTGCCAACATTTGCCATGGTAACTGTACCAATAGTTGAACTAGTAACTGCCTGAACATTGCCTCTAACCGGGAACGAACCGCTCACGGCCGCTCCATTAGTGGTAATATCGCTAGCCGCGGCAATGCCTAAGGCAAAGTTTCCTGATGTTTGACCGGCAACAATCGTGGCTTTGACCACTAACGATTTAGTGGTTCCGGCCGCGACCACGATCGGCGTGGAGAAATTAAAGGTAGCTTCTTTATCAGAATTTATATTCTTCGCTGTACCTACTTTAACGCCGTTATCATAGAAAGTAACGCTGTCAACATAAGTGGCAGTACCCAATTCAAAGGTCTTCAACTTAATAGCATTAACGCTTACCGCGCCATCGTTGGCGGCGGTTAAGTTAATCTTTAAGAAGGTAGTCGGTGAACCGGCTGGGATAGTCGAGGCAGCCGCGGTGTCTGAAGCTAGAGCTACGGTTAAACCCGTACCCGCGCCGATAGTTCCGCCCGCGCCTGACGCCGTGTCAGTCAAAGTGGCAACCGCGCCAGCGATGTCGGAACCGGTGGTCGGTTTAGCAATCGTGGCGGTGATAACATCAGCCCATTTAAATCGGTTAGCGGTAAAGGCCGCTTCGGTAGCAATCTTGGAAGCTGTGCCGTCAGCGTTGATGAAATAAGTATCAGCTGAAGCGCCAAACTTCACTAAACTGCCTTGAGGATAAGCGGAAGCGCTGACAGTGGCTGAACTGGTTATGTAATTGGTAAAGAAAGCATCCGGTACATCAATAATTCTCTTATTCCAATTAGCTCCGTATAAAGTCGCGGCTGTGGCCTCATCCGGAACAGCAACTAAAGTGCCGCCCGTGGTAACAGCGTAAACTTTCGGATTGGTAGTGATTTTAACTAATTTAGTACCTGGTCTAACCGTGACATTCTTGCCTAAAGGATATGACTCTAACTCGGCTTGAGGAATAGTCACAACTCCGGAGAAATCACCGTACCAGGAAAAATAAGTTGACTCATTAGGGAAAACATATCTCTTGCCGTCGGCAGCCAAGTAATAAACGGACGAAAGTCCGGCCATCTTGATTAAGTCACCGGCTGAAGCGACCGCGCCCGCCTGTGGGGCCACGACTACGCTCATTGATAAGACGGTAACGAAAATTACGCCCGCGGCAAAGATTTTCTTAAATCTTTCCATAGATAAATTGTTTATTCAGGTTAAATATAAAATATTTAACCTGGATCCTTGCTTGCTTTTTAAATTAAGATCTTGGTAAATCAACCGGAATCCCGCCTCCCAGCTCCAGTTTTTATGGATTGAGTGTGATCAAGACAAGCATTGATTCCATCACCCGCCCCATTTCTGCGGTACATCCACAAAAACTGGGGCTGGGGTTTACCCTGTTAAATCCCCGCTGAAGCGGGGTGCTAAAGCAATTTAACAGGGTGCAGCTTGCTGATTTACCTCGTGGCTCGCGACGATCAATCGCTAAGCCGTAAAATTTAAAAAACAAGTTGATTAATTAATTTGATAAAACCTCCCGCGTCGCGAGATCGACCTTTTTGGTTTTACCGCAATCCGCTTAATGCGGATTAGAAAATCGTAATTTATATCATGACTTTCTAACCGGCACTAAATCCCAATTGTCATTGCGAGCCACCTCTGTAATCAGAGTGGCGAAGCAATCTCTGGTAAAAATGCTTTATCAATCTAAAGCTAAATCTCTTTAAACAAAATTTAATCCATTAATCAACGGCATTTTCTTTTTCTTGTCTTTCTTTCTTGCCGGAGATTGCCACGCTCCCTGCGGTCGCTCGCAATGACAGACGCTTTATTACTTAGTGCTACTCGCCGTCTCGCTTACGCCCTTAACTTCTCCCGCTTCCGACTGATCAATAATTTTATTTACTTCTCCCAGCTTATCTATGGCGCCATTGATATTTTTTTCATCAACCAACTTTTCCGCTTCCTCAAGCATCAGGCCGGCCGAGCTGGCGCTTTCTAAAGTAGAGGTGGCATTAACGGCGGCTGGTTTCTCTATTATTGGATCGGTGGCAACCTTCCCCGGCTCAACCGTCGATTTAACCTGCCCGCCGCCTGCCTGTCCGGTAGGCAGGGCTGGCGTGGCTGGCTCGGCGATTTCCATTCTTTGGTCGCTCTTGCCTAAATTAGCGCCAAAAACTTCAGCTTCAGCTTCTTTCGGCTTGGCCTGATCTTCAGTGATTTTAATAATAAACAACCGATTTTTTACTTGGCTGATTTCTTTTTTAAAATTTTGCGATAATTTCTCCAGTTTGTCATTATTAGTCGTGGCAGTTTGATTCGTATCCTCTAAAACCTGAATCATTTCTTTAGCGCGGTTAGTGGCAAATTCTACGCCTAGTTTGGCTTTATCTCTTTCATCAAAGGTCATGGCGAATTGCGCTCTCTCGCTAATAATTTTCGCGATGTATAATGAATCTCCGGGTTTGGAATTTTTTGAGGCGTAAACGCCGCCGATGCCAACCGCTAAAATTAAGACGCTAGCCAAAGAAGCCAGCCAAACCGGTTTGGCCAGATTTATCAAAATTTCGCGCGGCATAATGCTCTCCCAAACTATTTTTAGATTTGAATTGCGCTCAAGGTCGGCTCGGCCGGCGGAAATTTGGCTAAACAAAATCTCCCGATATTTTTTCTGCCAATTATGATCGGGTTTAATCTGTTTTAAATTACTTAATTGTTTTAGAAGCTCTTGATCGTTCATAATATTTGCCCCCTTAAAATAAAGGGGTTGAAATATCAAGCGTTCAAATTTATTTTTTCATCTTGGCTTAAAAGTTCTTTTAAGGCGTTGAGCGACCGATAGATTAAAATCCTGACATTGCCTCTTGATTTATCCAGAACCTCGGCGATTTCTTTAATGGAAAGTTCATTGATAAAACGCAAAATTATCACTTCGCGATATTCATCTTTCAACTCCGGCAATTTAGATTCTAAAACTAACAAATCGGCTTTAAGCTCTATATCGTTATTTAGATTCTGTTTCTCGTCAGTGATCTTAATTCCCTTTTCATCATCCAAGCTCATGGTTTCCTTGCCCTTGGTTTTACGGTAATGATCAATGATTAAATTTCTGGAAATTTTATAGAACAGGGCTTTTAAAGTCTTCTGATCCTTTAGACTATTCTCTAAAATATAATGCCAAGTTTTTAAGAACATGGCCGAACATAAATCTTCGGCTTCTTCCCGATTACCTACCTTGAAATAGATAAACCGATACAACTGATCAACATATAAATCATAAGCCCTGATAAAAGCATCTTTATCGCTCTGTTTTATTCTATATAATAATAGTTTTTCTTCAATTTTGCCTATTTTCATTTAATTATACGAGAAATATTAGATATTGTTACACTAAAAACATCAATAATAACAAAAACTAACAAAAAAATAATCGTGGAAACGAATATTATTAACTAATATTAGCTATTTTTTTCTCGTGCGGGATTCCGTCCAGCCAGAGAATATATATGTAAAACATAATAACATACAGACAGATGAAAAGCAAACAAAAGCTCATAACTCATAACTCGCAACTCGCAACCAATGCCCCAAATTTCTAGCCAGCAAATGAGTTGTGAGTTATGAGTTACGGGCCGCGAGTTTTCCTCTTCTTGCATTATTAATAATAGTGTGTAAAAATGGAAATAACTTACTTTAGTCCAGGATAATGTGGACTCTAATACGACAAAGGTAAATAATCATTTACCACTACTTTAGTCCACAAGAATGTAGACTAAAGTTAAATTACTCATAAAGTTAAGTCTACAAGACTGTGGACTTAACTCCAAAAATGGTGCGAAGCCAATTTAATCTTACTAATAATCAAGAAGAGTCAAACAAAAATTCTGACCATATTTCGAATAACGAAATTATTAGGCCGATCTGGCTGTCTGTTTCCGAGGCCGCCAAGCTTGGCGGCGTGCAAACCAAGACTATCCGCCGCGCTATTCAATATAATTATGTTAAGTATAAAATAATCAGTAACCGCTACTTAATTGATTTCCCTACTCTGATAACCTATTTGCATACAAAAACCAAGCTCAAAAATAAATTCAACCAGTTCGGCCTAGGCCAATATGTGGATAAGTGGAAGTAAAGCTCTATTATCATTGCGAGGAGCGCCTTTAGCCCCGGGCTTGACCCGGGGGACGAAGCAATCTCAGGAACAACTTGTTAATTCAAAAAGTAATATGTGAGATTGCTTCCCCCGGCTCGGAGGCCGGGGTCGCAATGACATAAATAAAAACGCCCCTTAATCGGGGTATTTTTTATATTGACAAAAATTATTGAAAAACATTGCCCTGTGGATAAAAATTTGCTATAATTAAAGTGTAATACATAAGACTTATCCCCACCTCCGGAGGATAAATCCCCATGCTTATGTTTTATTGTAATTATTTATTTCAGTTAAAACTGAATAGAATTTTTAATATTCTGCATTGAAAAATCGGCTGACTTTTGTTATCGCCGATTTTTTTGTTTATAGTTTAAAAATAATCATTTATCAAGCTGAGTTTAAAAAGGTCGAATCCCCAAGGGGGTTAAACTCATTAATCTTGATAAATTTGAATACGATACTAATCAAAATAATAAAAATTAGTATTCTGTTAGGCCTAAATATTAATTTTTATTAAGAATTAAGAAATTAAAAGACTATGAAAAAACTAATTAAATCAAAACTGTTCCTGCAGGTTATTGTCGCCTCCATGGTTGCCACGCTGGCCACGGTGGGAATTGTTGGAGCGGTCACGACCATCGGAGAAAACATTAATACTGGCGGAACTCTGGCCGCCGGCGCGACTACCATTACCGGCGCTTTAAGCGCTTCAACTCAAATCGGTGTGGCTTCAACTTCGCCTTTGGGAATTTTGTCAGTTAGGTAATACCGGCAGTTCAACGCCCTCGATAGTGGTTTTGGGAGTAAACGGTAACGGCCGAATTGGTATCGGCACGACTACGCCGACATTTCCATTCTCATTAACTAGCGCGGGAACGCAAGCAATGATTGCTTATGACGGAACTAACTATCTAACCTTGGGAGTTGGTTCTAGCGGAGACTTAACAGTAGTAGCCTCTGGCGGTGATATTTCATTCTCCGATGAAAATTTAGCCACCACCGGAACTCTGGCCGCCGGCGCGACTACCATTACCGGCGCTTTAAGCGCTTCAACTCAAATCGGTGTGGCTTCAACTTCGCCTTTGGGAATTTTGTCAGTTCGTAGGTAATACCGGCAGTTCAACGCCCTCGATAGTGGTTTTGGGAGTAAACGGTAACGGCCGAATTGGTATTGCTTCTTCAACTCCTTCGGCCAGATTATCAGTCGGCGCTTCAACCGCGGCTACTACGACTGTTGATTTTGCAAAACCTTGCTTCAGAATGACAACTGATAGTGGGACGACACTTTATTACTGGCCCAGTTTAGCAGATGGTGTTTTAGGTGGTTGGGCAACTTCCACGGTTTCCTGCTTCTAATCTAATAAAGCCAAATTAATTAATTAAACTCTATGAAAAAAATTCTAGTAATAACTGCCTTGGCTTTATTTTTGGCTACTCTCCCGGTTCTGGCGGTGACGAATTGGGATTTTACGGCTAACGGTACTGACGGCGATATTATCGCTACCTTAACCCTTAATGGCGCTGATACCAACTTAATAATCGCGAGCAGCTCAAAAGCGCTAAGCTTAACAATCAACGCTAACGGAACTATGGACATAGTCAATGCCGCCACCTCCACCTTCCAAATCTATCCGGCAAGCGCCAGCACCGTCAATGTTATTAAGATCGCTAGCTCTAGTACTGGCGCCTACACCAGTTGTACTACCTTCACGAACGCTATCGCCACTCCGATAGTCATCGCCTCAACCACCGATGCCGTTGCCACCTCTACTGTTACTCTGATTTCTCTGTCCAACGCTATTACTTACAATCATTTTTGCGGCGCAGCTACTTGCGATGTCGGTTATAGCGTGTCGGGCTCAAACGCAGATGCGGTTTGCGTTCGTAATAGCGGTGGCACTAGCTCCCCCGGCGGAGGAAGTCCTAGCCCGGTTGCTTGCACTTCCGTAGTGTATAGCGCCTGGCAGACTGCCTGCACAAATAGCTGGCAATCCCGCACTGTTACCTCGCAAAGCCCGTCCGGCTGTACCTTAACCACTGCCCAAGAAAATGACAAAAAGAAAACCTGCGCTGTCCCGGCCGAACCGGCTGAACCAGCAACCCCTGGCGAAACACCAGCCACGCCCGCGACTCCGGCCACTCCATCTAGCGCCAGCGAGCAGATCAGAAATATCGTCGCTGAAGCCGCCACGATTGCCGGACGCAGCGTTGAATCAGTCTTAGCCGCTGTTGGAGCCATGCGGAACGCCAAAGCCGAAACTGCCAGCCAAACCAAGTACACCAATAGTTTGGTCGCCGGTCTAAAAAACATTACGGCTGAAATGAAAACTGCTATTACCAACTTTGTGAATTATGGCACACCCACCACTAAAGTCTTAGGCGCGGGCGAAAGAGCCGGCGTGGTTAATTCCTATAAAGCCGCTTTCGGCAAAGTGCCGGCTACTGAAGCTGAATGGTCTGATGTGATTAAAATCGGCAATGGCCGCTGGCCGACCGCCAGGAACGCGGCCGCGGAAGCTAAGGCGACGGCAGAATTCAAGAAAGTCTACAAGCGAACGCCAGATATGGCTAAACCAAATGACAATGCCGCGGTAACCGTTATTTCCTACGGCTTAAGGCCGGGCAACAGGAATCTGAACAGCGAAAAAGCCGCGATTAAGAGCTTTAAAGCGATTTATGGGCACGCGCCGGTGAGCGCTTTGGCCTGGGATATTGTTAGAGCCATAGCTTATTCAGGAGCAAAAAGATAAAAGACCAATACAGATAATAAAAACACCCCTTTTAAAGGGGTGTTTTTATATTTTTGTTTGTCATCCCGGGCTTGCCCCGAGGATCCAGGAGTTATTAGAATAAACATTTTTACTGCTCGCCCCTGCCTGCCCGCAACGCTTCGCCCTGGCCACCTCGCCTTGCTTGGCTGGCGGGCTGGCTGGCTTGCGAGGCGGGCGGGGATTCCCGCCTGCGCGGGAATGACAATAATATTTTACAAAACCGCTTCTTTAGCCGCTTTAGCCACTCTGAATTTAACTACGGTCTTGGCCTTAATCTGAATGGATTCGCCGGTGGCCGGATTTCTGCCCATTCTGGCGGCGCGGTTAATTTTAACTAATTTACCCAAACCAGGGATAACGAACTCGCCATTCTTTTTAACCTCTTTCAGGGCTAAAATGGCTAACTTTTCCATAAAACTGCCCACATCCTTTTTGCTCATGCCGGTCTCGCCCGCCATGGCGTCTAACAATTGAGACTTGGTCAATTTTGACATAATTTTACTTGTTATTCCCTGCTTAAGCAAGGAAATTATTATAAATTATTAATAAAGATCAATGTCTATTGGATATTATACACCATCCAATAAAAAAAGCCAATAAAACCAATACTTTCGGCAGGGGAAGAAGGAATCGAACCCTCATCACTGGTTTTGGAGACCAGCATTCTACCACTGAACTATTCCCCCATGAGGGGCTATCGGCTGGAATTAGTAATTTTTGAAGTGAGGACTGTTTGAGCCCCTGCGAAGCTGGGCGAGTTCCGCAACGAAAAAATTACTAATTCCAGCCGATAGCCTTCATAAATATTTTTAAGCGCATCAACGCTACTATTTAGTTTCCTTATGCGCGGTATGCTTCTGGCAATGAACGCAAAACTTTTTAAGTTCCAATCTGTTTTTCAAAGTCTTCTTATTTTTTTTGGAAAAATAATTGACGCGCTTGCAGACAGAACACTCTAACTTTATTAAATTATCCTGTGACATAATGTTATGATTATTAATGTAATTTATTATGGTGGGCCGGGTAGGAATCGAACCTACGAAGGCGTGAGCCAACAGATTTACAGTCTGTCCCATTTGACCGCTTTGGTACCGACCCCGGATATTTTCGATTAACGATTTTCGATTGCCGATTTAAATCGAAAATCTTAAATCTAAAATGTTCTTGAGCCGTTGCGCGGAATTGAACCGCGGACCTACTCCTTACCATGGAGTTGCTCTACCAGCTGAGCTACAACGGCATTATTTAACATCTTATTTATTTCTATTTGTAACTGCTTACCTCCCTTTAAACTTTTTAAATATTTCTCATATCTTGAACTAATTCCAATGGACGCCTATTTTTAGTTGATGGGTTAATTCCTGAATTATGAAAATCTAAACGAATTATAATATTATTAGTATGACCGATATATCTTCTTTGGTCTTTCAAAGATTTTAAAATATAGGTATAAAACATACGCCTCCTTACCATGCCCCGCATTTGCGGGGTACCAGCTGAGCTACAACGGCATTCAATGAAAATGCCTTTGGTAACAAAATTCTGAAAATTGTAAACTAAAAATTAAAAATTATTATAACCCATCAATCTGCTTCTTGAATTCGGCTATTTTATTATTTTCCGGATTGGCCTTAAACAATTTTTGATAAGCGTCCAAAGCCAGGGCTTTATCTTTTATTATTATACTGATTTCCAACATCGTGTCAAGGTATTTAGGGTTGGCTGGCTCTATTTTTAGCGCTTTCTTTAAACTGCGGATCGCTTCCGGCCATTTGCTCATGGCCCGATAAATACAAGCTAAGTTAAAATGAGTCTGGGCGTTTTGCTTATTAATATTAATGGATCTTAAATATTCGTCGCGCGCCTCATTTAAATCCCCTTTCTCTCTGGCAATTTGCGCTAAATTTTCATAAATATCCTCATCGTCTTCTTTCAATTTCAAAACATGCTCAAAGGTTTGCTTAGCTTCTTCATATTGTTTTTTTTCAAAATACAGCCGACCGAGTTCTTTAAAAGCTGCGATGTTTTTACTGTCCAAACCGATTATTTCAATGCATTTATTTTCCGCTAAAGCCAAATCGCCGCGCCTCTTGCATTCTTCCACCTGCGAAAATAATTGTTTAGCTCTTTGTTCGGTGTTCAAATTCTCGCCCTCTACTGCGGTTTGATAATCATTCTTTAACTGATAGAGTTTGCGTAAATTAGTTTTAAAAAATCCGCTCGCGCCTCGGACAACCGGCGCAAATAATCTGCTTAATTTTACCGACCATTGTATAATATTTCTTTTTAGACGATTAGAAATAATCCTTTCCTTGAATTTCGCCTCCTTTTCGGCCGGTATATTGGCTATGTCCAAATTAGCCAAAACGGAAAATTTTCTTGCGACAATTGTGATAATTACGGTTAAGCTAATTAAAATTAATAATAAAGGAATTATATTATACATATAAAAATCCAAAAAAATGTTTATTATAAAATTAACACGATTGATGGCAGTCGGCTGGAGTTAATAATTAACGAAAAAATTACTAACTCCAGCCGACTGCTTCCATGAATTTAAGTTTCCGCTTCGCCGGCAACAAAGCGGCCGGCGCTGCCAAATAGTTTCATTTTTTCCAAGACTACTTTTTCTATCGCTCCGATAGTCGGTTTTAATAAATTTCTAGGATCGGTTTCATTTCTATTCTCTAAACAAACTTTTATCAAAGTCTGGCAAAAAGCAACTTTTAAATCGCTGCCTATATTAATTATATTAACTCCTCCCTTGATGGCTTTTTTTATTTTACTGCCGGGGACTCCCGAGCCGCCATGTAAAACGAAAGGAATGGGCACGGCTTTTTTTATGGCCTTTAATAAACTAAGAATAATGTCTTCGTTATCATAAATACCATGAGCCGTGCCCACGGCCGCGGCTATGGTATCCACCTTGGTTTCACGAACAAACCTTATTACATCGGCTAAATCGGCCAAAGGAATTTTTTTTAATTTTCCCGTTATATTGCCATGTCCGCCCATCATCGCGCCGACTTCACCCTGAACCCAAACACGCTTGGCGTGCGCCACTTTTACCACTTGCTTGGTTAAATTTATATTTTCATCCAAAGGCAAATTTGAAGCGTCAATATGAACCGAGGTAAAACCAGAGCTGATGCATTCAAAAACCGAATCAAAACTGGTGCCATGGTCAAGGTGCAGAGCAATCGGCACAGGCGCGGCTACATTTTTAGCCACCGTGGACACTATATGGGTGATTGGCTTAAGCCCGATATATCTAATAGTACTTTCCGAAACCTGAATGATAGCCGGGGAATTGGCTTTAACCGCGGCTTGAGCCACGCCCAGAACCGATTCCAGCGTCACAATATTAAAAGCGCCGATGGCGTATTGATCCTCTTCGGCTTTTTTCACAAGATCTTTAATGTGAACCAGCATAATATTAATTTTTAACCGGCCGGCCGGCCGGCAGGTTGATAATTGATTTAACGACTTTAGAAAAATCATCAACTTTAAGCCCGACCCCGCCGACCAACAAACCGTCCATATTCTCTAAAGCGGCGAATTTTTTAACATTTTTTGAATTAATGCTGCCACCGTAAATAATTTTAAAATTCTGGCTGATGATGCGCATGCCAAACATATCATTTAGGGCCAATCTAATTATTTTATGAGCATATTCGGCCTCGCTTGGCTCAATGGCCGTTCCCGTGCCGATCGCCCAAACCGGCTCATAAGCGACAATTATCTGCTGATTGCCAAAAACATCTATGCCTGACAAAGCTTGCTGCAGCTGCTCCACTAAAACAAAATCTCTCCTGTCCGATTCCTTCTCTTCTATGGTTTCGCCGATACAGACTATCGGCGTCAATTTGGCAGTTTCTAAAACCGCTCTAACTTTTTTATGAATCATTTCATAATTCTCAAACAAATATTTTCGCCTTTCACTGTGGCCGATAATAACATATTGGCAGCCGGCTTCCACCAGCATGTCGGCCGATATTTCACCGGTGTACATCCCTTTGTCTTCCCAAAAGACATTCTGCGCGCCTAATTTTAGCTGACTGCCCTTTAATATTTTAGCAGCCTGACTTAAAGCTAAGTTAGCCGGGCAAATGACTACTTCGCCCTGATTAAAACCGGCAAATTTTTCTTTAAATTTTTTTGTCAAGCCAACCGTCTCGGCCAAACTTAAATTCATTTTCCAGTTGGCGATAATAATTTTTTTTGTAAGCATATTTCTGTTAAATTAATTTTAAATTCTTTATTATCTTTCACTATTATTACTGGACTTACGCGGTTGATTAGCAGTTGGCTGAAGTTAGTAATTTTTGAAGTGAGGACTGTTTGAGCGAAGCGAGTTCCGCAACGAAAAAATTACTAACTTTTTTTTAAGTGCGTAAATCCTATATTATTATATCATACAACCAACGGTAAAACCAACTCGCTTACGGCTGTCTATTATAGTATAAACCGACCAATTCCCTGGTTAAATCAAAACGACTGCTGTCGCTGTCCGCGCCTAAAATAACAATGACAATCGACCGGCCTGCATAATTTTTAAATTGGCTGACTAGGCAATAGCCGGAAGAGTTAATATGGCCGGTTTTGCCGCCCAAAATACTAATGCCTTGGTCTGGAAAATTGCTTAACAACGCATTAGTGCTGGCAATAGTCTTTTTTCTGCCTTGCGCGGTCCTGAATTCGTGTATTTTTATCAAAGAGGCGCGGCTAATTTCCTCCTGGGCTAAAGCAATTCTAGCGAATAAGGCAACTTCGCGGGCGGTTGAAATATTTCCGTCTTTTAGGCCTGCCGGATCAACTAGTCTGGTATTTTTAAAACCCAGCTCTTTTATCTTGGTATTCATTTTTTCAACAAATTCCGCTTCGCTTAAACCGGTCGCCTGCACTAAAGCCGCGGTAGCGGTATTATCTGAACCAACCAGCATAAAATAAAATAAATCTTTTACCGTAACTTTATCGCCGGTAAATAAATAAATTTTACCGCCTGCGCGCTTGTCTTCTGGCTTAATTTCATAGCTTGTCTCCCAGCCAGGATTATAATCTAAAAATGTGTAAGCCGTAAATAATTTAGTAATGCTCGCTATCGGCCAGGCTCGGTCAGGGCGCTCGGCAAAAAATAAGTTATTATCATCAGCTAAAATTACGCCATTTTTAGCCAAAAAATCAAAATCAATAATAATTGGTTCCGGCTTTTTCTCCTCATCTTTTGGGGATTGGCGCAGCGGCTGATCTAACTGCGGTAATTGCCAAAGTTGCGGCCTGGGCAGAGATTTGGCCTCTGTAATCACTTTGACAATGGCTTGATTTAAATTACTGCCTTGATCAACTATAAGCTTACTGGCTATTGGAGATTCAACCGCGCCTAAAACCGCGCCGGCTCTGGCCGGCTCGATTCTCGCTGACGGCAAAAATGAACCATTTAACGCCAAGCCAAAATTTAAAAAAATAGTTGATATTAACAAACTGATCGTAACCGGTATTAACATAAATTATAATAATTTCAAACAACTTCGCTATTTTCATTGGCTGCTAACATTCTGTCTATAGTCTCATCTTGATGAAGCCGAACATAATCCGGCAAATCATTGATCTTGTTTAATCCCAAAAAACGGATAAAATCAAAAGTCACGGTATAATATGTTTCATTTTTCTTTTTGTCAAATTTACCTTCGATTAAACCCCTGATAAGCAAATTTCTTAAAATCAAAGCGCAATTTACTCCCCTGATCCTGTCTAAATCTATCTTCGCCACCGGCCCGCGATAAGCGATAATTGTCAGCGCCTCTAGACTTGGCTTAGACAATTCACCCGTAGTTTCATCTTTAATGAATTCTTGGATAACTTTGGCATTGGCCGGCGAGCTGACCATTTGGTATTTTGCGCCGTCATTGATAATTTGCACGCCCTGCCGATTATTTTTATAATTAAGCAAAAGCTCGCCGGTCGACTTTATAATCTCCTTTTTACCTGCCTGTCCGGCAGGCAGGTCGGCTTTTAAGAGATCGGCCAGCTGATTAACGGTCATCGGCTTGGCGGAAATAAATAACAGCGATTCTATTTTTGATTTTATGGACATAAAATTTGTAAAGGCAAATGACTGAAATTATACCCTGTTTATCTCAATTTCCCCGAATAAATCAACTTGCGCCACTACAATGTTTTTCTGTTTGATCAATTCCAATAAGGCCAAAAAGCTGACAATGATATCAGTCTTATTCTGCTCGCCAGCCAAAATATAATTAAAACTGCATTTTAGCCGGTTAAGCAAAATTTGTTGAATCGCTAAAATCTTATCTTCAATATTAACTATCTTTGCTAGACTTTCTTCCTCTAATAATGCGGGCAGTTTAATGCTGCCGATGATTTCCTTTATCAAATTAAATAAATCATTAACTTTTAACCCTTGCGGCGGCGAAAAAATATGGGCGTTAGCTAAAAATGCCCGGCGATTGAATTCCCTGGCGAAACTAAATCGTTTCTTGCCGATAATGGCTTCTATCTCCTTAGTAGCATCTAAAAATTCCTTGTACATTCTTAGCTGATCCTCAAACTCCTTAATTTCCTGTTCGGCTTCGCCTTTTAAAAACGGCAGGAGCGCTTTTGACTTAATTAAAAGCAATTTCGTGGCTACGACTAAAAAATCCGCCAGGCCTTCCGGTTCTATCTCGCGCGAACTCCTAATATAGTCAATATATTGATTGGCGATTTTGGCTAAACAGATCTCCGTGATATCCATCTCCTCCTTTTCAATCAACTGCAAAAGCAATCCCAAAGGACCCTCAAATTTGTCTAGCTTAAAGTTTAACATAATTCGCCTGAAAAAACTTAATAAATCTAGCCTGAGAGGGCTCTGTGCTTTTGAGCGCATACAAAATTATAGCGATTTTTTTAGAAAAATATTACAATTATACAATAAATAAAAATATTTTTCTAAAAAAACGCCCAAATTTTGTCTTAAGCGAAAAAGCACAGAGCCCTCTCAGGCTAACAATAAATGCTTATTTCTTCTTCGCCCCAAAACTTCCTAAAACCGCCTTTTCCAATTTGATAAAATCTTTAACCGCCATTTCCACCGAATGATTAAAGCTGCCGGAAGAAAAAACCGCTTTTTTAGCGCCGGCTAATTTCTTTTCCATCACCACGGGTAATTTATGCAAACTGCCAAAAGCGCTCATGGCCCCAGCTTTAACTTTCAATAATTTCGCCATCACTTCTTCGCCAGAAATTTTTACAACCTTGGTTTTTCGCCCGGCGACTTTGCTGACGAGCTCGGCTAATTTCTTAAAGTCCAGATTATGATCAGCCGGCAGGATGGCTAAATAATAATCTTTATCGGCTACCACCAAGAGAGATTTGGCGATTTCATTTAACTTTTTGCCCATGGTCGCGGCTACATCATGGGCCGTATAAACGGTTTTATGTTCTAGAATATTATGCTTGACTTTAGCCTTCTTTAAATATTTGGCTAATACTAAAGGAAATTTTGTAATTTTTGACATAGTATTTTAAATTAAAAAATTAGCAAAAAATTTACCTAACCGGCACTGAAATCGGCGCTGGCTTGGTATTATCTAATAGCGCCACTCTCTGTTTTAAGCACTGGTAGCCGCTATTATGCAGCCAGCGCGTATCCACATAAACAGACTTGTCGGCGAACTTATTGCTGGCCTGATCTTTATTAGCCGTCTTGAAAGTGGCGCAAAGCTCATAAGAATCTTTGCCCGTGGTCTTATACTCAATAATTTTTCCGGTCGTCGGGTCGGTTATATCGCTAGCCAAAATATAATAAGTTGAGCCGCCATTGATTAAGGCGTTTAAATCCGCCGGTAATTTTTTATTTTCGCCGTAGTAAGCGTTAATAGCGTAGTCAGCCTGGCTGAATTTATTTATAATCGCCTGGTCAAATTTTTGGGCTCTGACTACGAGCGGCGAATCAATAAAGAAGAAGGAGGCCGCTAGCGCTATGGCCACGATGGCGATTGAGCCGTAAAAATAAATTCTGACAAGGTTATTGTTTTTACTGACATCTTCCCGCCTAACATCATAAAGATAGAAACTGAAAATCAGCGCCGAGATTAGAATGGAGGTTAGGGATTTTAGAATGAATTTAAGCGTGAGCTCGCCGTTCAAGAAACTGCCGATGGTAGCGATAAACCAGCCGATCATAACGACGGCGCTCACCAGTAGAATAAAATAAGTCAGCCATCTTCTAACGCCCGCTTCGCGCTCCATTCTGCCGGTTAAGAGATTCTTATTTATGAGCCACATCATGACAAAATAAATCGGCGCCGCGATGATAATGGCCGAAATAGCAAGCCTCAAAGCGTCCTGGCTAAAACCGCCTGGCGCTAAACTCAATTCATCCGCTACGATCTTATTGATAATCTGAAAAATTATCACACCGGTAGCCAGTGCGGTAAAGACTAAAGTTACCAGAGACAGCAAATAAAAGAAAGCGAATTTTGCGTTTTGCTTTTCCATATATTTTTTTATTAAATAATTAATTATTTAATCGGCAACCTACATTGCTTATTTTTAATTATTCTAATAGCCAGTTTTCTACCTAAATTAGTTAATTTTACTTTATGGATAAACCATTTTCGCGCGGTTTTCTTGCCGCTGGCGGATAACAAGTCTTTATCCACTAATGAATCCAAGCTCTTGTGGATTATATCTTGAACCAATTTCCGGCTCTTAGTTTTCTCCCCATAGAAATCGTAAAAATCGGTCGGCCAGGAACTCTTATAATTATAGCACTTTTCTAAAATATGTTTTTGCAGTCTAGATAACCGCATAAATTTTATTCGGCCTGATACTCTCTAACTAAATCTTCCAATATTTTAACGATTGAGTCGTTGCCAGGGAAATCAAAGCTAGCGCATTTTTGTCGATCAGTAGTGCTACCAGATATAACATGAAATAAATAAATTTCTTGGAAATCCGGATATTTTTTCTCTAGTTTCTGAATAATGCCCTGAATTCTGTCATGAACTTCCGCCATCTTGCCTGGTAAATGATATAAATCATTTCTCGTTGCTATAACTTCCCCAGTTATTCTTTTCTCTTCTTCTTCGGCCCTTTCTAAATCATTAGGGGCTGGCTCGGCAACGGCCACGCCAAGTATTTCTTGCGGCATAAAATTTATTAATTTAGTTAGTTATAATTTATTCATTTATTTCCACTGGCAATTCTAAAAATCCGCGTTCTTCGGCGTGCGCGGGAAAGGAATAACATCGCGAATATTAGCCATGCCGGTTAAATACATTATAGCTCGTTCAAAACCCAAGCCAAAGCCGGCATGTTTTACTCCCCCAAATCTCCTTAAATCTAAATACCATTTATAATCTTCTTCTCTTAAGCCAAAATCATTTATTCTTTTTTCCAATACCTCTAGCCGCTCTTCCCTCTGGCTGCCGCCGATAATTTCTCCCACGCCCGGAACTAATAAATCCATGGCGGCCACGGTTTTACCGTCGTCATTTAATCGCATATAGAAAGCTTTGATGCCGACCGGATAATCAGTAACAAACACCGGCTTTTTAAAAATCTTTTCCGTTAAGTAGCGCTCGTGTTCGGTCTGTAAATCAATCCCCCATTTTACCGGATAGTTGAATTTTTCTTTTGAATCTATTAAGAGATCAATCGCTTTGGTGTAGGTTAATCGTTCAAACTTTGCTTTAGTGACTAAGTCCAGGCGCTCTATTAAATCTTTATCAATAAATTTATTAAAAAATTCCATCTCAAGAGGGCAATTCTTCCTAACATAATTAATCAAATATTTTATCATCTCTTCCGCCAAATTCATATCTTCTTCCAGACTGGCGAAAGCAATTTCCGGCTCAATCATCCAAAATTCAGCGGCATGGCGCGCGGTATTAGAATTTTCCGCCCTAAAGGTCGGGCCAAAAGTATAAATCTGGCGGAAAGCTAAAGCGAAAGCTTCAGCATTTAATTGCCCGCTTACTGTTAAACTGGTTTTCTTGCCAAAGAAATCCTCCTGAAAATCTATTTCCTCTTTTTCATTTTTAGGTGGCTTATTAAAATCTAAAGTGGTTACTTGAAACATCTCCCCCGCCCCCTCGCAATCACTACCGGTAATAATCGGCGATTGCAGATAGATAAAGCCTTTTTTCTGAAAAAATTTATGAACGGCAAAAGCCAAAACCGAACGCAAGCGGAAAACTGCGGAAAAAGTGTTGGTCCTAGGCCGGAGATGGGCGATGGTGCGCAAGAATTCAAAAGAATGCCGTTTCTTCTGCAAAGGATAGTCCTCGGAAGCTAAACTGATAATTTGGATGTCAGCCGCTCTTACTTCAAAGGCCTGGCCGGCGGCCGGAGATTTTATCAGTTCGCCTTTAACTTCTATCGCCGAGCCGATGCTTAATTTCGTTAAAGCCGCAAAATTATCTAAATTATTCTGAAAAACAATTTGCAGACTCTTTAAAAATGTTCCATCGTTTAATTCAATAAAACCAACGCTGGCCGAGGAACGAACCGTTCTAATCCAGCCGGAAACAGAAATTTTTTGCGCCTTGGCCGAAGCCGAGCCGGACAAAAATTTTTCTGCATTCTCGTAAATTTGCTTTATGAAAATTTTTTGCATATATCGGTTTGTCATTGCGAGTGAGCGCTAGCGACCGAAGCAATCTCACACATATCTATTAGCTACTAACAGTTCTATATGCTCGGAATTGCTTGCTTAGTTATTCGTGAGATTGCGAAGCTTGTCCCGAGCAGTAGCGAGGGATCTGTGTTCGTTCCTCGCAATGACATCTACACAATCTTAATCCCCAGCTCTTTAAGCTGTTTCTCGCTTACTTCGCTCGGGCTATCGGTCATTAAATCCTTGCCCTGGCCGTCCTTGGGGAAGGCGTAAATATCGCGAATGGAATCCATGTCCAGGAGCACCATTAAAATCCGATCAATGCCCGGCGCGTTGCCGCCATGAGGTGGAGCGCCGAATTCAAAAGCTCTGATCATGGCGCCGAATTTACTGTCCACTTCCTCCTTTGAGTAGCCGGCAATGGCAAAGGCCTTATACATAATTTCCGGCTCATGATTCCTAATGGCGCCGCTTGATGCTTCAAAGCCATTAATAACTAAATCATATTGATAAGCTAAAATTTCCAACGGATCTTTAGTCTCTAGGGCTTCAAGGCCGCCTTGGGGCATGGAAAAAGGATTATGCGCGAAATCTACTCGGCCCTCTTCAATTTCCGAATAATCATACATGGGAAAATCAACCACCCAGCACCAAGCCGCTTTAGTGTTGTCTTTGAGCCCTAGTCTTAAAGCGCACTCGTTTCTAACCGCGCCCAGACTTAGACAAACCGTTTTCCAAACATCAGCGCCAAAGAAAATTATATCCCCGGCTTTAGCGCCTACCTGCTTAACAATCTGCCCTGATAATTCCTGGCCCAAAAATTTAATAACCGGCGATTGCAATTCCCCCTTAGCTTTTACTGTAATATAAGCCAAACCTTTAACGCCCTTGCTCTTCGCAACCTCGGTTATCTCGTCAATTTCTTTACGGCTAAATTTCGCTCCGCCCTCAATTTTTAAAGCATGAACCACGCCGCCATTTTTCACGGCGTTAGCAAATACGGAAAAACCGCAGTCTTTTATCAAGTCGGTAATTGACGCGATGGACATGGCAAAACGGAGATCCGGTTTATCCGAGCCATATTTTCCCATAGCTTCGCGCCAAGAAATCTTTCTAAATCGTCCGTCTTTCTCTAAACCGACTATTTTTTTCGCGCTAAATTTTTCCGTCAATTCTTTCATCAACGGCTCCATAATTTTAAAAATATCTTCCTGCTCGACAAAACTCATTTCCATGTCCAGCTGGTAAAACTCGCCGTAATGACGATCCAGGCGCGGATCTTCATCGCGGAAGCAAGGCGCGATCTGAAAATATCTGTCCAACCCGCCGACCATCAAAAGTTGCTTGAACTGCTGGGGCGCTTGGGGCAGGGCATAAAATTTCCCCGGATAAAGCCGCGACGGCACTAAAAAATCGCGCGCGCCCTCGGGCGATGAATTAGCTAAAATCGGGGTTTGCACTTCTATAAACCCTCGCTCATGAAAATATTTCCTCATGTGCCCGAAAAATTCATCCTTAATTTTAAGCATTTGCTGAAGCTTCGGCCTTCTTAAATCCACAAAACGATACTTTAGTCTTAGGGCTTCATTAGCCTCGCCGCTCTTCTCTTCGTTCAATTCAAAGGGCGGAGTTTTTGATTTTGATAAAATTTTTATTGAACTGCGGTCAATCTCTATCTCGCCGGTCGGCATTTTTTTATTAATCATCTCGGCCGGACGGAGCCTAACCGCGCCCTTAACTTTTATTACCCATTCGTTACGCAATTTATCGGCTTCAGCCAGAGCTTCCGCGCTGATTTTAGGGTCAAAGGTAAGTTGCGTTAAGCCGTAGCGGTCGCGCAAGTCAATGAAAATTAAACCGCCATGGTCGCGCCGGCTAGCTACCCAGCCGCAAAGTTCCACGATCTTCTTAATATCTTTTTTAGTCAGCTCGCCGCAGGTATGTGTTCTCATCATACAAATTTATGCTAATATTGCCCCCTTTAAGAATTTAAGTTCCCCCAATAAATGTTCGCTCAATATTCGTGTTTCTATTTTAACTTATTTCATTGACTTAGGCAAGAAATTTTATTCGCCCCCTTTAATAAAGGGGCCCGCCTGCCACTGCGAGGCACGAGCGGGCATGGTGAGGGGGATTTAAGTTTCCCTCCTTACAAAGCCTGCCGGCCGGCAGGCAGGGAGTGGCGAAGGGGAGATTACTTTCTTTTCAATATCTTCACTATCCCCTTGTCCGCATCCACTTCCACTAAATCGCCGTCATGCAAAACACGCGTGGCGATTTTAGTGCCGATAATGCAGGGCTTTTTCATTTCGCGGGCGATAATTGAGGCATGGCATAAAATTCCACCCTCGTTCGTAACAAACGCTGCCGCCTTTTCCATAGCAGCAATATATGAAGGGAAGGTCATCACGGCAACCAAAATATCTCCTTTTAATATTTTTTTTAGATCATTAGTAGTCAAAACGATTTTTATCGTTCCTTTTGCCTTGCCAGGATATGCGATTTGGCCTTTTATTTCTTCCTGATCCTTAAAAAGCTTTTTTTTGAAACCTTGAATATTGGCAAACTCTTCGGCTTGCTTTCCTTGCAATATAAAAATTTCATCGCCTTCTCTAAACAACGCCCATTTCTTTTTTCTTTCGCTGATTTTTATATCATTGATGACAGATCCTTTATCTAGGCAAGCGGATATTTCCTCGGGTGACATATATAAAACATCTTCGTACAATATTTTGAGTCTGTAGGCAATTTCCCGAAGCAAAGGAATGGCATGAAAAAATGAACGATTAATAATGTCTGATCTAAAAGTTCTTAAAAAAACATATTCTTTCACTATCCATATCATTTCTGCGTCATCTTCGCCTACACTATTTTTTTTAATAAATTTTTCGGTTTTCTTTTTTATTTCGTTCAGCTTTTCTTCAAAAAAACTTATTTGCTCTGACAAGCCCCTAGATAAAGGCATCAACCTGTTAGCCAAGTCTTCCATAGTCATCAGCTTGCCATTCAACCATCTAAGTTGAAGCCAACCAAATTCCGAGAGATGGTTATTTAAATCTTTTCTAATATCTTTATAAGGGAGCGTACCTGAATTTATGATCTTTTCAACATTAAATTGCGAAATTTTATTCAACTTAAGTCTGTTTCTTATTTTTTCCGCAATTTTCAAAAAAGCAAGCTTTTCATCTTGACTCTCGTTAAATTTAATCGGCTCAACTAAATCTTTCATTAAACTTTCCGTATTTTCTTTGTCAGAACATTTTCTAATAACTTCATCTATCTTTTTTTCAAAAAAACTTTCAAGAGTAAGGGGGTACTGTATAAAACCAGAAAACTCTCGCAATAAAATAGAAAAGGAATTTAAATGATTTTTTATCTCTTGAATATTTAATTTTGAGAAATTAATTAACGAGAGATCTTTTGTTAATTTTATAATCTTATGGCCGTTCTGCTCGCACATTTTAGGCATCCTCCATAAAAACGACGGTCCGTCTTTTATAAAAGCTTTTATTTGCTCATGGGCAAATATTTCTCTACTATTTTTTGCTAAATAATGATCATCTTCATAGCAACCATAATAATCTTCGACCGGTACTGAAAAAATTTTATCAAGACTCCGTTTACTGTTGTTAAAAGCCATTAATGACATTGAAAATGGCAGATATGTTCTATTTACAATAAACTCCCACTCCTTTTTTCTCCACCATTTTTCCATCTTTATGGTCATACATTATCCATTAATTAAAATTGTACCTTAAAAATTTATCAACAATCCCTCCCGCCTCCTGCCCCAATTTTTTGCTTATTTTAACTTTAGCTAATCGCTTAAAATCAGATTTCAGCGCTAAACGCAAAAGTTTAATGCCGTCGTCAGATATGGCTAATTGGTTGCTGTCGCCGGATTTCGCGCACCGGCCGCAAATCAGGCCGCCACGCGCTAAATCAAATCGGTTTTTTCCCGGCTGAATTTTAGCGACGCAGCTTAAGCAACGCGACAGCTCTGGCTGATGGCCCAATTCGGCTAAAAGTTTCAGAACAAAAAACGAAGCAAAGATTTTTTCGCCCAAGGCGGATCCGCCTCGGGCGAAAAAATCTTTTTTGGCCGTGTCCAGCACCTCAAGATATTCCTCTAACAACTCAAATATTTTTTCATCAACCACGCCCGGCCTTATCGCCTGGTCAACAATTTTCACTGCCTGCGCCGCCACCGCCAACTTAGCCAAATCATTTTTTATGTTGCTAAAACAATTTTCGCTCACCGCCGCGCCCACATAATCATAGCGCCGACCGCGAACAACCATAATATCGCTTAAATTCAAGGGTTCTAAATGTCCGGCTGACTTTGACTTTATCTTTTTAGCGCCTCGAGCGGTTAATTCCAATTTACCGTTCTCGCGCGAATAAACTATCACCCGGCTGTCGCCTTCGGAAAAACTTTTGCGGTTTAAAATTATGGCTTTTACATTATAAGTCTCTTCCATAAAGATTTGTCATTGACAATAAAAATTTATTGCCTGTCCAAATAACTTTGCAAAATTATCATGGCCGCGATGGCGTCGCGCGAAGCCTTGGTTTTTCTATTGCCAGGCAAAGCGTCAGCCGCTTTACTGGATAATCTCTCATCAAAAAACTCAATCGGCGCGGCTATCTTTTTCTTTAAATCATCAACAAATTTATTATATTTCTCATTTATAGTCCGTGGTTCGTGGTTCATCATTGAAACCGGTTTCCCCACTATCACTATGTCTATCTCTTCTTCATTAATTACTTTTAACACCTCGGCTAAATTTCCCACCACTTTAAACGGCGTGGCAATTTTCGTTTCGCCGTCAGCCAACGCCAGGCCGATGCGCGCTTCGCCCCAATCTATGCCTAAATAATTCATAAAAATGTAAAATTTATTTATCCTCCGCAGCTTTAGCGAAGGGGGAAATTTCAAAATTTAAAATGACAATGTAAAATGTAAAATTATTAATTTTACATTTTCAACTGTCATTTTCCATTTTGCTTGTCCCGATCATAGCATCGGGGATTTTTACATTTTAAACTAAGATCATTCATACTTCGTCAGCACCTCGTGCCCCTGTTCCGTCACTACCACCGTATGTTCAAATTGAACGGAAAGTGAGCCATCAGCGGTTAGAATAGTTAAGCCGTCAGGGCCGGTTTTTATGCTAGAATCACCTATATTAACCATTGGTTCAATGGCTAAAACCATGCCCGGCTTTAAGATTATTTTTTTGTTATGAGATAACTCGTAATTAGGAATCTGCGGATCTTCATGCAAAGCGTAGCCAACGCCATGGCCGACCAAATCCCGCACCACGGAGAAATTACTGTTTCGCCTGACATATTGTTCAACCGCTTTGCCGATATTATTTAAACTATTGCCCGGCCGAACCTGCTCTAGGCCCCGAGCCAGAGCCAACTTGGTTACCTTAATCAGTTTCTGCGCTTCGCGGCTGATCTTGCCCACGGCCACCGTAACGGCCATATCCGCGTAATATCCCTTTGGTGCGGGGTATTCCATGCCCACATCAATAGTTATTATATCGCCGGACTTTAATTCGCGTGCCGGCAAGGCTGGGGCGTGTACAACCTCGTCATTGATGCAAGTGCAGAGAGCCGTGGGGAAGGACTGGTCATTTTGATCTTCTCTAAAACCCTTGAAAGACGGCCGACCGCCAGCTTTCCCAATTAAAAAATCAGCCATTTCTTCTAAATGGCCGGTGGTCGCGCCCGGTTTTACTTCGCCAAGCAATCGTTTCATTATTTGTCCTAAAATTTTGCCGCCCTGGCGCAACAGTTCTATTTCGTTGGCTTTTTTAATGGTAATCATAAAATTTCTGTCATTGCGAGCGACTGAAAGAAGCGAAGTCGTCGCTACGCGAGATCTGGCGTAGCCATGACAATCTCACGAACATTGAGCTGGTGAATAATAAATTTTGGTTTAATAGACAAAAATAGTTGGTAATTTTAATTTTGGCCTTTGAAATAATAATACCAGCGGACAAAGCTTTCTCTATTTTCTTTGCTCAAGCC
>LCCP01000035.1 GCA_000997945.1 Parcubacteria group bacterium GW2011_GWC2_42_12
CAAAGCCCTAATCGCTATTTTAGGATTAAGTTACATTCAGCCTTTTGAAGATGGCAACAAAAGAACCTCGCGCCTTTTGGCCAATGCCATACTTTTAGCGTATGATCGCGCGCCTCTTTCTTATCGTAGCGTTGACGAGAACGACTACCGAGAAGCTGTATTAGTGTTTTATGAGCTTAATTCCCTTATGCTATTTAAGAAAATATTTGTTTCCCAATGCGAATTTGCGGCTAAAAATTACGCGGTGAAGTAGGGTTTGAATTTTGTAGTCTACGAACACGCCGCGGGTTTTTTTATTTTTTATTAACATGATATAATATAATCAGTGATTAATTTTATTTATTTTATAATTAATTCTTAATCTTAATCATCCCAGGGATGATTAAAAAATTTATGCAGAAAAAAAGGGGGGAAGGCTTGCTTGCTCGCCTCGCTGGAGCTACGGCGAAGCGGGCCGGCGAGGCAGGCAAAATGCCTAACGGTTTGACTGTGGGCGTTTTTTTATTTTTGTTAATCGGCTTGGGCGCTAGTTTGGCCGGCAACCAGGCCGCCGCCGGTTTAGCCGACCACGCGGTAATAAATGAAGTAAGCATTGACAGCCTAGTCGGAGCCGGGGGGACAGAAGACGACTGGATTGAACTTTATAACCCTACGGCCGCAGCAATTGATTTAAGCGGTTGGTCTTTACAAAAGGCCGCAGCAACCGGCGGAGTGTCAAGTAAAGTCGCGCTAAGTAAAACTATCGCGGCTAATGACTATTTTTTAGTGGTTAGGAATAATTCGGCCACCAGCCAGTCCTTAAAAGATGCGGCCGACTTATTGGTTAGCAGTTCATTTTCTTTGGCGGATGATAATACTATTATTTTAGCTAATGACAATAATAATATCACTGGTTCTGATGATCCAAATATAGTTGATTATGTCGGCTATGGGGCCGCAGCGCTTTATGAAGGCAGCGCGGCCGCGCCGGCAATTTCTGAAACCAAGAGTATTGCCAGAATTCCGGCTGGCGAGGACGCAAATCAGAACTCGGTTGATTGGCAAACGCAGGATAATCCTTCGCCCACGAATTCTACCGCTGACGACGGCACTATCGGCGGCACGGTTTTATTAACTATAACGCCAGACGCCGTACCGGCGCAAAATATTACTTCAACCGGAGCGCAGATAGTTTTTCAGGTTAATGCCACTGGCACCGCTTTTGTTAAGTATGGCCTGGATACTGTTTATGCCAGTTCAACCGCGCCCGAGGCGGTTGCGGCAAATATAACTAAATCCATCAGTTTAACCGGCTTGGCCTGCGCCGCGACTTATCATTATGTAATTTACGCGGCCAATTCCGGCGCTACGGAAAATGATACCACCAGCGACGCGGTTTTTACCACTTTGCCTTGCGGTATCACCGTAGATTCTCTGACCATGACTAAATCATCGGCCAAAGCCAATAATCAATATGCTGACGGCTGGCAATGGGAATTTAATATTACAGTTTGGAATATGAATGAAACTGCTTTAAAAATGAAATTCAACCAGTGGACTGGCGCGGGTAGCTTAGACGTCGGCGCCAATATGCAATATTCCGTGGACAACGGCGCGGTTTGGACCGACATCTTGGCTAACGCGGCTTATCCGGCGGTCGGCACGGATATTAGCGGCCTGGATAACGGCGCCGGCGCTGGCCGGCAGGTGAAGATTATAGTCAGGATGAAAGTGCCGGTAGGCACGGCCGCGGGTTATTACAATTCCAGCTACGGCATTTTAACCGAATAATAATTGACATTTTGTCATTGCGAGGAGCTTTAGCGACGAAGCCTGCCTACCGGTAGGCAGGCAATCTCATGGATGTTGAGTCGGCGAATAATAGATTTTTTAGCTAAAATACCGAATACGTGAGATTGCTTCGCTCCCTTCGGTCGCTCGCAATGACAAAGATGAAATCAATGAAGAAAATAATTTTAGTTATTATTTTATCAATGCTCATAACTCCGGGCGCTGGCGCCTCGGAAATTTTCGGGCAAATCAGCACTAATCCTAACGCGCCGGCCGGCGGCGGTAATAATCCGCCCACAGCAGAGCCGTCGAGTCCCGTAGAAACCCCAGTAGTTAAGCCCAGCAGTGGAGCCATAATTTTACCGACGCAAAACAGACCGGAAGTCCAACCCTTAGCGGTTCAGCCGGCTACGCCTAAGTCAGAAGTCTTAGGTTTAAAAGTTTACCCGGACGGCTCATTGCTGCGCGGCGCTGATCAGAAAATTTATCTCATCCAAGGGCAAGTTAAAAAGCATATTATCAGTTTAGAAGAGCTAAAAAAATATCAAGGGCGCGCTATATTAAAAGCTACGGCTGAAGAATTATCCGGTTTAGAGTCCCGCGAGCATTTAGACGGCGAGTTAATTCGGCAGAGAGGGGATGTAAAGGTTTATGTCATTAAACAGGGACCGAGACAGCATATTCTAAATCTAGAAGAATTAAGGGCGCATTATTTCGGCCGGGAAATTTTTAATCTTAGCCGCGAGCAAATGGGGCTGTATTAAAGCTGGCGGTTCTAAGATTGTAAATTTATTTATGGATTATGCTAGTTAACAATTTTAGTTTGGGCTGATTTATTTTTTATTTCCAAATTACAATAACATTTTTTTCTATCTTGACGGCGGTTTTATGGTTGCCGGTAGGGTAGCCGCTAATGGCTTTAAATAAAATATCGGTTTTATATTCATAAAGCCGGCCTCTTTTAGTTCCGCCGTCGTTGGTAATAAAGACTTTTTTAATAAAATCATAACCGATAATGACAACCATGTGGTGCCTGGGGCCGGGCGGCGTGTAGTAGGGGTTGCCTAATAATTGTCCGTTCATGGGCGCGATAATAATATTCCCCTTTTTCAGTTCATTGGTTATATCGGCAGTTGTCGCATTTTTAATGAGCGCCGCGTTTTGATAATTAAAATAATCTTTAATTATCCAATCAACCGTATCGGCCACGGAAATATCGCGGTATTCGCCGTATTTTTTTAAAAGCCAATCGGACAAGCCGGTGATCTCTTTCAGGGCTTCGGCTTTGGTTAAACTTTGCCCGCGCGCCCATTTTACGGCCATTAAAGACGAGGCCTCTTCGCAGCCGTCTTGCTGGCGCTGATCCGACCACTTGCCGAAAGGCGCTTGAGCGGTAAAAGGCACGGCTTGCAAGATTTTTTTAGTTGCCGGAACCAGGGATGCTTTCGGCTCGGCGGCCCTTCCTCCGACCATGGCCGGCGAGACCAATCCGATTAAGATGGCGAGTATTACAATGATATTTTTCATAATGCTAATTATACCTCTTTTTTTATTCAGGCGGAAGACAATTAATTTAAAGAAAAGTCATATTCTATTGTCAAACCTTTGAATTTGGCCGTGGCGTTTTTAGATTACTGGAAAAATGATATAATAGAGTGGCAGATTAACCGCCTAATTTTAATTATAAATAAACACATGACTATATTAAAAAATCAGCCTACTTTAAGAGACATGCAAAATTATGTGGCTGAAATTGAAGTAGAGAGAAGGCATGACCATGAAGTCATGGCTAAGAAATTTTTAATGCTAGTGGAAGAGGTGGGGGAGTTGATGACAGCCGACAGAAAGAAACCAAAATTGATTAAGCCAGATCATAATCCGCAGTTTGCATCGCTCGACGAGGAGCTGGCCGATATTCTATCCTATCTTTGCTCCATCGCCAATCACTTAGGCGTTGATTTAGAAGCGGCTTTTAGAAATAAGGAAGAAATTAATAAAAAAAGATTGGGCAGATAAGCGGTGGCGGGTGTCTTGGATAATCAATTTTTTCGTTGCGGAACTTGACTATTCGCGTAAACCGTTGTATTATAGTGAATAATAAAGTTGCCGCTTTACGGGGCGGTTTTTTTACATCTGCTATTTTTTAATTTTAAATCCCCCTAACCCCCTTTGTTAAAGGGGGTAAACACTATGGAAATTAGAAATATCGCCATTATCGCCCATGTTGACCATGGCAAAACGACTTTAACGGATCGGCTGATGCAGCAAACCGGCATGACCGAGCCGGGCGTCAGTATGGACTCAAACGCCCTGGAATTGGAAAGAGGCATTACCATTTATTCAAAAAATACTTCCATTCTTTATAAAGGCACGAAAATAAATATCGTGGACACGCCCGGGCACGCGGACTTTGGTTCGGAAGTGGAGCGGGTGTTGCGGTCAATTGATTCAGTGCTCTTGGTCGTGGACGCGCAAGAAGGGCCCATGCCGCAGACTAAGTTCGTTTTAAAAAAATCCCTAGAATTAGGTTTAAAACCGATCGTGGTGATTAATAAAATTGACAAGCCGGCGGCTAGGGTGGAATGGACTTTAGAAAAGATTTATGAATTATTTTTAGACTTGGGCGCCAATAACGAGCAGCTTGATTTCGCCGTCGTCTACGCCGTTGCTCGCCAAGGCATTGCCAAAAAAACTTTGACTGACGAAAGCTCTGATTTAACCCCTCTTTTAGATGTTATTTTAGAAAAAGTCAAACCGGCTTTGAGCCAGCCAGCCGAAAAATTGCCGTTTAGAATTCAGCCGTTTAATCTGGCTTATGATAATTTTATCGGCCGTTTAGCCATCGGGCGCATTTATGAAGGCGTGGTTAAGCAAGCCGACAATGTTTTCATTAAAACTCCGGACGGTCAAATTAGAACCGGAAAGATCGCTAAGCTATATACTTTTGAAGGCGTTAAGAGAAAAGAAGCTAAAGAAGCCGCGGCCGGAGATATTGTCATGATTGCCGGCCTGCCGGACATCTATATTGGTGAGACCATCTGCGCTTCGGCCGACCAAGAGCCCTTGCCGGCCATCGCCATTGATCCGCCCACCATTTCGCTTAATTTTTTAGTTAACAATTCTCCTTTTGCCGGCCAGGAAGGAAAATATGTTACCAGCCGCCAGATTAAGGAACGGCTAGAGAAAGAACTGGAAGTAAATGTGGGCTTAAAAATTGATTTTTCCCGCCTACCGGATGGGCAGGCCGCCGGCGATTATTATAAAGTTTACGGCCGCGGTGAATTGCATATCGCCATACTTCTGGAAAACATGCGGCGCGAGGGTTTTGAATTGCAAGTTTCCCAGCCCACGGTTATAATTAAGGAAGAAGGGGGAGTAAAACTAGAGCCGTTTGAAGAGGTAACGGTTGACGCGCCAGGGGAATTGTCCGGCGTAATTATAGAAAAATTGGCCAAAAGAAAAGGCCTGATGAAAGAAATGAAGCCGGAACATAGCGCGATCAGAATGGTGTTTGACGTTCCGGTTAGAGGATTCTTGGGCTATCGCAATGAGTTCGTGGTTGATACCAGAGGCGAGGGAATTATCAATACGCATAGCGCCGGTTTTCGGGCCTATGCCGGCGACATTCCCAAGAGCGAACTCGGCTCCATGATTTCCCTGGCGAGCGGCAAGGCCCTGGCTTTTTCCCTATGGAATTTGCAGGAACGCGGTCAGTTGTACATTGACGCCAATACCCAGGTTTACGAAGGCATGGTGATTGGCAATGTGGCCAAAGGCCATGACCTGGAAGTCAATCCGATCAAGGGGAAGCAATTAACCAACATGCGCGCCTCGGGTTCGGACGAGGCCATTCAATTGACCCCGTCGTATGAAATTACTCTGGAGCGGGGTTTAAGTATTATTAAAGCCGATGAATACTTAGAGGTCACGCCTAAGAGCGTGCGCTTAAGAAAAATCTATTTGACCAAGAACGATCGGACCAAGGCCATGAGATGGAAATAGAAATTATTATTAAATTTAAATCTATGCAAAATTTAATAAAAAAAATTAAAAGAAAAATCAACTGGGCGATAATAAACCTAGTTTCTACCGGCTTGGTTTTGGTATTTTTAGGCATTTTAATCGTTTGGACGGATTTTGTTTTAAGATTAGTGATTGGACTCTTTGTTATAATTGTTGCCTATGCTTTTTTCCATCTGGCTTATAAAATTTGGTGGATAAAGAGAGAAGTGGAGAAATATTTTAAATTGTAAAAGAATAATAAACTGGATGATATTTAAAAAGGTAGCCGGGTGAAAGCTTGGTTACTTTTGTTTTTTATTTGATTTTTTAGGTAATAAATGTTAATATGAAAATGTTAAATTTGGCTAAATCGTTATAAGCCAAATTAGCCTAATCTAATATGCCGATAAATCCCACCTTATCAAGGAAAGATGAAGCAGTCTTTACGCTCAATGAAAATGTCAAAAAGTTATTTCAAGTAATTTATCGCGAAAACAACAAGGAAGAGGCCGAGGATGACATTCCGAAGATAAAAGTCTCCGAGCTGATTTCCCGGTTGGCTTTTTATTATGAGAAAATTCGCAATTCGGTTGATTATAAGGAAGAGTATCTTTTGCGCCGCAGCTCAATTTTAAGAATTTTGAAAAGGCAGATTATAATTGAAGGGCCGTTAAAGATGCTTAAACCCGAGGATATCGCCAAAAATCTCTTGGTTGAGCTAATTCGAGCCGGCTATCTCGCTAATAACAAATTACCGGAAACTAAGATTGGCGAATTGGCCGTAGTCATAGATAAATATCTGCAATTAAGGCAGTATAGTTTATCTAAAATTGCCGACAAGAAGCAGAACCATGAAATTAACAAATGGATTTTAGCTTTAGCTTCTGCGGAGATTGAAGAAAGATTGAATATTAATCCGGTGCAGCAAATCACCATCGGCAATATGTATGGATTGCTGTCCGGCCACATTGCTTTGCCCAAAGATTCAATCTACCAGCCGGATCGGGAAATTCAAATTTATCTTAGCATTCATCGGATTTTCATGAAATTTGACGATGATATGCTGGAATTTTTATTGCTTAAATATTATAACGCTAATTGGCTTAACGCTGCGGATGCAGAGATAAAGAATTTAGCCAATAGTATTGAGGCCGTGAGAGAAGCGATCGCCGAACAGATGAATCATCCGCTAGCCGCGCAAATTAATAAGGTGATTAACCGTTATTCGGTATATTATACAATTTTGAATGATGTCATTATGGATAATCCGGTTGGAGTTTATGAAGGATTAAAGGACGACCCGAAAGCTTTTCCGCGCTTGATTAAAAAATTCGCTCAAAAAAGATATCATGAGTCTAAGGTGAAATTGCGCCGGGCAGCCGTCAGAAGCATTATTTACATCTTTTTAACTAAAATGATTTTGGCTTTTATACTGGAAATACCGGTTACTTTCTGGCTGGGGGAAGTTTTAAATTATACTTCTTTGGCCATCAATATCGCTTTTCCGCCGCTTTTGCTGTTCTTAATCGTTTTATTCACCAGAACGCCGTCAGAAGCCAATTCTTTTAAGATTATTAATGGAGTTGAGGAAATTATGTTTAAAGAAAAAGCCAAGAAAGAACCGATTATTTTAAAACAGCCGATTAAGCGGGCCAGAGGCATCAACGGAGTATTCGCCATGATTTACGCGATTACTTTTTTAATAACTTTCGGTTTGGTAATTTATGGCTTAGACAAAATTCATTTTACTTTTGTCAGTATTGTTATCTTCCTCTTTTTCTTGACCTTGGTAAGCTTTTTCAGCTTGCGCATCAGAAAAGTGGCGCGGGAAATGTATATCGTTGAGCGCCGGGATAATATTTTTTCTTTCATAACGGATTTCTTTTATGTGCCGATTATTGAAGTGGGCAAGTGGCTTAACGAGAAATTTTCCCGGCTTAACTTTTTTGTTTTTATTTTGGATTTTATTATTGAAGCGCCGTTTAAGGTTTTAGTTGACATCGCCGAAGAATGGACGAAATACGTTAAAGAGAGGAAAGAAGAAATTATGTAGTTATAATTGTCATTGCGAGTCCGCCAGCTGGCGGACGAAGCCTGCCCGACTGTCAGCTCGACAAAGTCGTTCGGGCGGGCAATCCCTGGTTCGAAAGGAAAACGGGTGGAATGAAAATGCATTGATTGATAAATTGAATTTTGCTTTAAGAAATTTACCAATAAATTGGTTAGCGCTTCTTGCCAGAGATTGTCACGCCGCCCTGATTACAGGGGCGGCTCGCAATGACAGATCAACTTATGTCCACTCTATACATCGTGGCTACGCCGATTGGCAATTTGGAAGATATCGGCATGAGAGCGCTTCGCATTCTAGGCGAAGTTGATTTTATTTTATGCGAGGATACTCGCGTAACCAGAGTTTTGTTGGATCATTATAATATAAAAACCAGAACTATTTCCTACCATCAGCATTCGGGCGAAACTAAAGTTAATGAAATTATGGATTTATTGGCGCGAGGCAAGAACTTGGCGTTAGTCTCGGACGCCGGCACGCCCGGCATAAAAAATTCGGCGGCGAAGTTTACCCCGTCAAATCCCGCTCCGCGGGAATTCCTCCGGAGGCGGAATTATTTGATGGGGTAAAAATAGAATCAGTGCCCGGCCCATCAGCCGTGACCGCGGCTCTTTCCATCTCCGGCATCCCGACCGATAAATTTATTTTTATGGGTTTTCCGCCGCATAAAAAAGGACGGCAGACTTTTATTCGGAGAATACTGGAAAGCGATTATCCGGTGGTGGTTTATGAATCTAAACATAGAATTTTAAAATTATTGGGAGAATTGCAAGTTATATCTGATGCCGTGGAAGATAAAAATAAGCTGACTTCGGTGGTAGTTTGCCGCGAGTTATCTAAAATGCACGAAACGGTTTATCGCGGCGATCTAAAAAGTATTAGCGAAAAAATCAAGGCGGATAAGAATGATCAGAAGGGCGAGTTTGTGGTAATAATTGGAAAATAGATAAAAATTTAACACTGCGGTCTATGCCGCAGTCTACCTTTTAAGGGGGTCGTAGGGCATAGCTGTCCAAAATCCTGATTATGTCCTAAAATAAAGACAAAAGCTCTAAAAATAAACAAAAATCAATATGCAAAAACAAAAAATTTGGACAGCT
>LCCP01000036.1 GCA_000997945.1 Parcubacteria group bacterium GW2011_GWC2_42_12
CCGGCATGCTGGACCTTTTTTCTGCCCCCCACTGGCACCAATTCTCCATAAACATGAAGCTCGCGCACCATGGCGGCATCTTTCATTAAGTTATGAGTTACGAGTTGCGGGTTACGAGGTGGCAGCCGCAGCCGACAAAACCCATAAAGCATATCATTCTTTTTGTCCGTTGCCTGTATAAAATATTCTACTCCGCTCGATGCCTGATATTTTATTATTCCTAATTCCTGATTCCTAATTCCTGATTCCCTTTCTTTCACTTCTCTGCACCTAATGCAACGGCACTTCACTCCCTGACCTTTCATCACCTGTCTTAAGTTGGTGATTTTGTTGCCAGCGATAATTGATTCGGCCGGGATGTCGCGAATCAGCCGGATAATGCGCACATATGGCGGCACGACTTTTTTGCAGGCCACAATCAACCCTTGTAAAACCTTGTCCGAATACGGTTTATATTTCCCGTCTCGCCACCATTGATATAATAAACTGCCGCGCGCCACCACCGTGGGATAGAACTTTATTTGATCCGGTTGAAAACGGCTGTCGGTAAATAATTTTTTAAACATGGCTAAATCTTTTTTGGCCGTCGAGCCGGGCAACCCGGGCATAATATGATAGGTCACTTTAAAACCATAATCTTTTAATAATTTAGTGGCTTGAATAATTTTGCTGATGCCATGGCCTCGTTTGTTTAATTTTAAAATCTGATCATCAATCGCCTGCACGCCCAACTCTACTCTGGTCGCGCCCAATTCTCGCATTTCCAATAATTCTTGGGCATCAATATAGTCCGGCCGAGTCTCCAAAGTTATACCAATTATTTTATATTTTACTTTTTCATTTTTTTTCTGTTCTACTAATAACTGATGCTTTAATTTTTGAATTTTAAATTTTAAATTTTGATTGAATTTATAATTTTTAATTTCTAATTTATGATTTAAAAATTGATTCGAGATTCGAAATTCGAAATTCGAAATTCTTTTTCCATATTCATTCGCCGCTCGGAAGCACTCTTTAATGTACCAATATTTATATTTCTCCGGCAGAACCGACCAGGTGCCGCCGATGACAATCAATTCAATTTTAGTCGGCTCATGCCCGTTAGCTTCCAGGGCCTCAAGCCGATATTGCACTTGTTTATACGGATCAAAGCGGCAATGGATGGCGCGCATGACCGCCGGTTCATTTGACAGATAGCTCTGCGGCACATTCCTTTCTTTTGGACAATAAACGCACTCGCCCGGGCAAGGATAGGATTTGGTTAACACCGCTACCGGCGCAATGCCGGACTGGGTTCTGACGGTTCTCTTACGCAAAATTCTTTCTAACAGAGGCAGTCGATTGATGTTTTTCCTATCCACCAAATTTTTATATTCATTTAAAATTTCAGAATTCGCTAAAAGAGCCAAGCCATATTTTTTTGACAGCTTCCTCTTTAAAGCCATAAGCTCAGAGCGTGAATTAATCTTTTTATTCAATAACTCATTTATGGCTTTAATCCTATTTTGTTTTTCGCTGATTGCCATTTTTTTTGATTACCTTATTTTAATTGTCATTGCGAGGAGCGCCAGCGACGAAGCAATCTCGCGAATGTCTATATTTTATTAGATGTCGCCACAATTACATTATGACTATTTTCCACCGTTCGTGAGATTGCTTCGCCCCGACCAGAGCGTCGGGGCTCGCAATGACAATAAAAAAATGTTATTATTTAAGTATATTTAATTTAACCATAAACCTATTCACCCCGTTAAATATTTATTATGAGTTGCGTTAAGCAAAATGTAAAACCTTAATAATAATTAACGGAGCCAAAAAGTATGAAAATTTTAAAATTTAACGGGGGAAAAAAGGCAATCATTATTTTCGGCTTAGCGATCATGCTAACGCCGCTGGCCGCTTCCGCTTACAGCATTAAAACAGGCGACTCGGTCTATGTACCTAAAGATGAAACTATTCAAGGCAATCTTTACGCCGCAGGCGCAAATTTAACTATTGAAGGTAAAGTTACCGGCGATGTTATCTGCGCCGGACAATCTATCAATATCACGGGCGAAGTGGCCGGCGATGTTATCTGCGCCGGACAATCTATCAATGTCTCGGGCCAATTAGGCGGCAACCTGCGTCTGGCCGGCAATGCCATTAACTTTAGCGGCCAAGTTGCTAGAAACGCCATGACCTTGGGCGCTACTATCGTTACCGCGGCTAGTTCCACTATCGGTTGGGACTTACTGGCCTTAGGCAATGCTTTTGAATTAAGAGGCGATATCGGCCGCGACTTATACGGCGGCATGGCTAAAGCCAATTTGGCCGGAGGAATAGGTCAAAATGTCAATTTAAATTTCGGCCCAAAAAATAATAACGGCCAACCCTTAATTATCGCCAATACGGCCAAAATAAACGGCAATGTTAATTATACCGCCGGAAAAAATGCGGTGGTTGAAGATGGCGCCATTATCAAAGGCCAAACCACTCATAATTTGCCGCCTATAATTACCAAAAAATCCAATTTTATCAGTTTATCTTGGTGGTGGGGAAAATTAATCGCCGTGTTTTCGGCTTTGGTCATCGGTTTGGTTTTAATCAGTTTCTGGCACGAGCCCATCATTAAAATTACCGATTTAATGTTAATCCGAGCGAGCGCTTCGCTGGGCTGGGGAATTTTAGTTTTACTCCTAACTCCAATTATAGCGGTTATTTTGCTAATTACCATTATCGGCATTCCTTTATCATTAATCTTAATGGCGCTCTGGCTGATCGCATTATATTTAAGTAAAATTCTGGTAGGCATCCTAATCGGCCGCTGGCTCTTAAATAAATTCTTGCTCAAGCGAAAAGACTCTCTGATTCTCGGCATGGTCATCGGCATTGTCGTCGTTTATTCAATTTTCGCTCTACCCTTCTTCGGTTGGATTATGTCGTTCTTGGCCATGTTCTGGGGACTGGGCGGGATTATGCTGGCGCTAAAAAAATAATTTACAATATTATTTTCTATGAAAGTAAACCCAAACATTTTCCGTGGCTATGACTTAAGAGGCATCGCCGGCAAAGACCTGACCTCGGAGATAGTTGAACATTTGGGCCGGGCGCATGGCACCTATTTAAAGCGACACGGCATCACTAAGGCCTTGGTGGGCCGAGACTCCCGGCTGACCAGTGCTGAATATTCCGCCAGCTTAATTAAAGGCCTTAATTGGGCTGGCCTTAATACAATTGATATCGGCTTAAATTTAGTCGGCACATTCTATTGGGCGCAATATTATTTAAATATTAAAGGCGGCGCTTTTGTCACAGCTTCGCATAACCCGGCCGAATATAACGGCTTTAAATTCGCCATAGATTTTTCCGAAACTCTAATTTCTGACGGTATTCAGGAATTAAAACGGCTGGTGGAGCAAGAAGACTATGAACCGGGGAAAAAATTAGGCAAAAATGAAATAATAAATGTCAAACAAATCTATTTCAACGATATTTTAAAACGTTTGCCACTTAATAAAAAATTTAAAGTGGTGATTGACGCCAGTTGCGCCACGGCCGGTGTTATCGCACCAGAACTCCTGCGCCAAGCCGGCTGCGAAGTTATTGAAAATAACTGCGAGCTGGATGCGTCCTTTCCTCTGGGCACGCCTGACCCAACCGAAACGGTTGTGGCTGAACGGTTAAGCAAAAAGGTAATCGCGGCCAAAGCCGATTTAGGTTTTTCCTATGACCCGGACGGCGATCGCATCGGCCTAGTGGATAATAGCGGTAGTATAATTTGGAACGATGTTCTAGTCGCGCTCTTCGCCATTGATGTTTTAAATGACCACCCGGGCGCTAAAATTATGTTTAACACTTTATGCTCTAAAGTAGTTACCGACACGATTAAAAAATACGGCGGCCGGCCCTTTATGTGGCGCACCGGCCATTCGTTTTTAAAGAAAAAAAATCAGGAAGTTAAAGCCGCTTTTATCGGCGAACTTTCCGGCCATTTCTTTTTTTCCGCCGATTTTTACAACCATGACGACGGCCTGTATTCAACCCTGCGCCTCTTGCGCTATTTATCATGTGCCGGGAAAACCTTAGCCCAAGCCATTGCTGAGCTGCCAAAATACAACTCCAGCCCGGAAATTAAAATCGGCTGCGCCGACGAAATTAAAGTCGGCTTAATAGAAAAGATCGCTGAAAAATTGCGAGCTGACTATCCGCGGGCCGAAATAATTGATGACCAGCGAGCTGGCGACGGCGTTAGGTTAGAAATGGACGATGCCATGTTTGTTGTCCGTTATTCGCAAAATGGCCCATATTTAACCATTAAATTTGAAGCTCTAACCAAAAATAAATACAGCCAACTGAAAAACTACATTAAAGATCTGTTGCATAGCTATCCAGAAATTGACTGGGGCTATGGCGTTAATGTGAAGAGTTTAGATTAAAATTATTGGCCTTATATAAAAAACCGTCGGCCATGAGTCGACGGTTTTTTTAAATTTCTATTTCTTAAACAACCCCAATATTTCTTTTATATCAGCTAAATCTTGTTCAGTTAATTTTAATTTTATTCTATTCTGATAAAGCTTATATGTTTCTCTCTGCATCACGGTTGACGATATGCCGTAGCCATTGCGAATATTAGCCAGATGTTTTTTAACAATCTCTAAAACCACTTTTCTATTATGCTCATCCAAATTACTAAAGTGATAATTTTCCCTAATTAAAGTATTTAGCTTCCGCTCAAATAAATCAAAGGTTTGTGTTTTGGCCGAAGCCAAAAGTTCTTGAATATCCATATTTTTGCCTGTCATTGCGAGAAGCTTCAGCGACGAAGCAATCTCATAAACGACTTATTTACTAACAAATATATTTTTGTTTATGCTCGTTGTCCATGAGATTGCTTCGCTTCTTTCAGAAGCTCGCAATGACAATACTATATCCCCCTAATCCTTAACGACGCGGCCAGCCGCTCAACCGCCACGATGTAGGCCGCGTCTCTCATTTTATTATCGCCCCGAGCCGCCATGGTCTGCCAGACTTTTTTAAGAGCCGAAGTAACTTTGTCTTTAAGCCGGTTATCCATTCTGGCCTGCTCCCAATAATACTGTCTGGAATTCTGCACCCATTCAAAATAAGAAGCAATCACGCCGCCGGCATTGGCTAAAACATCAGGCACGACTAAAATACCGTTCTGACAAAGTTTGGCCTCGGCCGCTTCCGCAGTCGGACCGTTAGCCAACTCCAAAATTATCTTCGCCTTAATCCGTCCAGCATTTTTCTCATTAATCACATTTTCCAAAGCCGACGGGGCTAAAACTTCAACCGGTAATTCCAATAATTTTTCGTTAGTAACATTCTTAGAATTTTTAAAATCAACCACGCTGCCAGTGGTTTTCTTGTGCGCTAAAACTTCTTCCATATTTAAGCCCTTGGCATTATAGATGCCGCCGCGCGAATCCGAAACTGCTGCGACTTTATAGCCGGCCCGATAGGCAATCATGGCAAAATTCATACCCACATTGCCGAATCCTTGAACCGCTAAACTGGCCTTGCTTTTAGCCAGCTTTAATTTACTCAAAACTTGTTCAAAAACATAGAATCCGCCCAAACCGGTCGCTGTGTCTCGGCCGAGCGAGCCGCCCACTTCCACGGGTTTTCCGGTCACGACCGCCGGCGTATTTTCGCCTTTGATATGGCTATATTCATCCATCAGCCAAGCCATAATTTGCGGATTAGTGCCAACATCCGGCGCCGGAATATCAATCTTTGGACCGATGAAATTAGCAAAACCGCGAGCATAGGCCCGAGTCAAGCGCTCCAGTTCGCCTTGGCTTAAAGTTTTGGTATCAACCGCTATGCCGCCCTTGCCGCCGCCATAAGGAATATCGGCCACGGCGCACTTTATAGTCATCCAAAAAGCCAGAGTCTTAACCTCGTCCAAATTAACTTGAGGATGAAAACGGATGCCGCCCTTATACGGACCACGGGTATTATTATATTGAACCCGGTAACCGGTAAAAACTTTCATCCGGCCATTATCCATTAAGACGGGCAGAGACACTTCCAATATCCGATCCGGCCGGCGTAGAATTTCCAGCTCATCGCATTCAAGATTCATAATCCGCGCCACCTTATTTAACTGATTGATAGCTTCTTTAAATTGATTTGCCATAAAATTTAAAAATGAAATTGTCATTGCAAGCCGCCAGCAGGCGGCGTGGCAATCTCTGGCGAGAAAAAAAACAAAAAAATAAAATACCCTTTATTAATAAATTAAATTTTGCTTAGAGAAATTTGCCTTTAAACTAACAAATATTTCTGACCAGAGATTGCCACGCTCCCTTCGGTCGCTCGCAATGACAGAAAAATTATATTATGCCTAATTTATTTTTTACTCTTTTTAAAGTTTTATTGGCTACCGGCCTAATTTTATCCGCGCCGTCTCTTAGAATTTGCTTAACCTCCTGATCGGTAAAGCTATTATATTTAATCTGAAACTCCCGCAAAAACTTTTTAATTTCTTCGGCTAAACCATTTTTAAATTCGCCATAACCCTTGCCCTTATAATTTTCTTCCAGCTCTTTAATTTTTATACCGGCTAAAAGCGAATAAATCGTCAGCAAATTGGCCAGCGCCGGTTTTTGCTTCTGATCAAATTTAACTTCCGAACCAGAATCCGTCACCGCGCGCTTAATTTTTTTGGCCGCTATTTCGGGCGCGTCGGTTAAAGCGATGTAATTGGCCGGCGAGCTGGCGCTCTTACTCATTTTTTTCGTCGGATCATCTAAACCCATAATTCGCGCGCCTTGCTTTCTTACCGCTACCTGCGGCGCTTTAAATACTTGCCCATAGTCGCGGTTAAATCTCTCGGCTAGAGTACGGCAGAGTTCCACGTGCTGGACCTGATCATCGCCCACCGGCACAAGATCAGTATTATATAATAGAATATCAGCGGCCATTAAAACCGGATAATCATATAAGCCAACGCTCACCGACCTGCCTGCCGGACAGGCAGGTTCTTTCTTCGCGCCCTTGTCTTTAAACTGCGTCATTTTATTCAAATCGGCCAGGCGCGCCGCGGCGCAATTTAAAATCCAGGCCAGTTCGGTGTGCGCGGTGATATCCGACTGCTGGAAAATTACGGCCTGCTCCGGGTTGATGCCCGAAGCTAAATAAATTTTTACCACATCCAGAATGCGCCGCGATAATTCTTGCGATTCCTGCTTAACCGTAATGGCATGATAATCCACCACGCAAAAAATACAATTATACTGATTTTGCATCTCTACCCATTGCGCCAGCGCCCCGAGATAATTGCCAATATGCAAAACACCCGAGGGCTGAACCCCGGAGAAAACGGTTGCTTTATTATTTTTCATGTCTAATTCCATATTTTTATTCTATATTTATTTAACTCATTTGTAAAGACAGGCGCCTATCATCTTACTCATTCGGCCGCGACGCAACGCAAATTTGGCTTTTTACCTTTTAACTTTCAAATAAAGTTGGCGGGAAGCAAAAACGTTTTTGTTTCTGCCTCCCGCCTGATGTTCTGCCTCTCCCGTTAGTGACCAGACAGTCTTCTAGTCAAAAACCGAGACTTCGTCAGACTAAGCCAGTTAGTGATAATACTCGGATCACTGGTGTTCTTAAAATCCCCTTCCTGATAAAGAGAAATAAAAGAATTTCCGCAGTGTCCGCATGAACGCTGCTTTGTTGGCAGGGCCAAACGAGTGAACCTTCGGCACGCCTGGCAAAAAAAAGTTCTGCGTGAGATTGTAGCCATAACTCTTCCTAGCTCCTTTCTTTTAAAAGATCATTTAGTTATTTCGGGAAACAAAAAAGCTTCCCATCTCTTAAACATAGCCCTGCCTGCCGTCAGGCAGGTAAACTATGCTTAAGGGACGGAAAGCTTTGCTTTGCGTGGTACCACCCTTATTATTTGAAAACAAAAAACGCTCAAGAGCGTTTTCATTTTCGCTCATCGACTCATACCCCAAGGGCAATGCCTCGGGAGACATCGATTAGCCCATGAGTTAAATTCTATTCCAAAGCTTAATTATTTTGGCGAAAAAACACCTCGTTAGGGGTCAAATAACCCAGTCTTTTTCTCGGGCGATTATTGATGAGCCGG
>LCCP01000037.1 GCA_000997945.1 Parcubacteria group bacterium GW2011_GWC2_42_12
AAAAACCATGCCAGAAATAAAATCGGCATGACGAATAAAAAAGCCCTCCTCTTCATAAAATTATGTTTTAAAAATTATTATGTTTTAATTATAGCACAAATTAATTCGCGGCCAAAATTTTCATTTAAGTAATCCCCTTTCCCTCCCGCATCAAGCGCGGGACAGAATTTTTATCAAAGGAGGTAACACTATTTTTTTGCTGATTAAAAAATTTCTACTTTATCACCGTGCCTTTAAACTTTTTACCGTCCAAATAATTTTCCAGATTCTTCATCTTCTGGCCGTTCATAATTATAACTTCCAGACCCAGTTCCTCTGATTTCTTGGCCGCCACCGGATCAAACGGGGCGTTTAGTCCGGGCGACCAAATATTCCCCACCAACTTTCTAAATTCCGGCCAAGTCATCTGCAGTTTTATCTTGGCGTCCTGATACTTTCTCGGATCTTTATCGTAGACATAATCAATATTGGACAGATTGATAATGATTTTAACGCCATACTCCCGCGCCATCATGGTCGCTACATAATCGGTTGACCAACCCGGCTTCCAGCCCGAACCGACTATGATATTTTCTTTACCATTTAATCTGACGGTAGGATTTTTAATAATTTCCGGATTGGCCTCTGCCCGGAAAACCGTTCGCAGTAGATGCGCGTTCAGCCGTGTAGCGTGGATGCCCAGCCAATCCAAATCTTCTTTGTCAATTTTCACCACCCGCGAAGCCGCGGCCGCGTAATTCCTGGCCGTGATGCCGCCGCCGGCAATCAAAAAAAACTTATACCCCGATTTAATTTTTCTTAAAATTAAAGCGCGCAATTTTTGCAAAAAATGCCAGTCAATACCCTGGGGCGGAGCGATCAGCGACCCGCCGATGGAAATCACATAGGTTTTTTTATAAAACATAGAAATAATTAGTAATTAGCTATTCATACTTTATCATTTTACAATAATTTTGTAAAAAAATAGCGGCTTTGTCTTAATGACGGGTGCCGCTCGCTACTGCAGGCGGGATGGTGTAAGAACGGCGAATTGCCTCAATCTGATCCGCGCCTCTTCTTCCTGGTCATCATGCTCTGCCTCCATCCTGGCCTGTTCTCCGGCTAAACGAGCGGACTCGGGCGGCTCCGCACCAGAGCGCCCCTCATTGGCCTCTTTTTTTCCTGTTTCAGTCAACATCTTTCTCACCTCCTTTCGGCATTTTTGTTTTCCAGGCATTGCGTCAAACGCAAATTAAATTTCCTCTAAAAAATACCATAACCCAAAGAAAAGTGCAATATATGTGTACATTATCTAAAAGGGTTGACTTTTTTTAACAAGTATAGTAGTATATTGCCACGGTAAACCATAAACAAAAAGGAAAACCAATGTACTGGAGAAGCCGTCTTATTCACGCTCGCGCTCGCGCTCGGCAAAGTCGTTTCACTGATGCTCGGCGACATCGTAGCTGGGACTCGAACCTCCCACTTGCCCTGGCCAGAAAGTGGAGGGAATTTGTGGCCTGGCTTTTCCGGCCGCTGGCTCCGGGTGAACAGCCGTTGATTGATGACGCCGGCCCTGAACGGCGTCGCCTCATTGATGGCGTCACGGCAACTGCCGTGACTGCGTCAAATCATTTCTGCCGCGGCCAGTGAGGCACCCTGCCTCGCTAAGCCGCTAAGGCGCTGATAGGAATGCAACCACATGTTCCTCCCAGCGCCTCTTTTTTTATCTTTTACCCCCTTTAATAAAGGGGGCTAGGGGAATTTAAAATATTTTAAACCTAAAACTCTCTATATCTACCTTACTAAGGGAGATATGTGGCATAGCCATTCTCTCCAAAAAAATAACGGCGTTGTCCTGCGACGAACGCCGTTGTGATTTGTTTTTCAATTCTTCAGCCGCTACTTGGCGGCTAGTTTACGGACCATCATCTCCTTGTTGCTCGTGGTGCTGATGGGCCGCTTGTTGGCTTGTTCCGGATCCTCCTTTCAACTCTGCCCAATGATCTTTCGGACGAAGCCGCCCGGATCCGCTTTTGCAGAGCGGACAATCCGCGGGTGACCACTTATTGATGTCATAGTGCGCCAGATGAAGAATCTGGTCGCCCTCGAAGTCAAACGAGTCGGAACGATGAACCAGCGCGAGGGTAAACGGCACAAAATTCACTGGAGTAAGGTTGCCGGCGCGAAGGCCTTCCCGAACGGCTTGAAGAGTTCCTGTGGTGGTAATCAGCTCCTCCACCTGTAGAACGACTTCGTCCGGTTTGATCTGAAACCGTCTCCAGACCTGCTTCTTGCCCTCGCTTTTCTCCNCATCATGAGACAGAACGGCTCCGGCATGATCCGAACCAATGACCCAATCAACCTTGCCATCGTAGTGCTGGCGAAGTACCCGGACGAGCTGCCCGGCCATGATCTCGCAGAGATTTGAATACCGGAGCATCCGGAGTACATCGGCGAAGCCGTCGCTGCACATACCGGAAGTTAATTCCGCGTGCGGCGCGAGCGAGTCGCCGGAGTGCAACCAGAGCGCATCGCAGATTTCGAGAATGTGGCGAATCTCGTCGGGAGTGATATCTCGATCGAAGTCCGCTAAAACAAGCTCGCGAAGTTCTGCCAGATCCATTTGCCTGACTTTATCCGGACTAGGGTACCTAAGTTTTGCTTTCATACTGCATTGCCTTTCGTTTGTTGTCTGTTTCTGTTCTTGTTGGTTAACTGGCCGCCAAGCACCACCTGATGGCTTCATGGAGTTTGAGCGTCTCGCGACGAGCCGCCTCTGCGAAGTCTTCGCCCGAAGAGGCGAAAATGATGCCGCGAGAGGAATTAATGATCATGCCCCGCCCCCGGCTGTTTTTGCCAGCCCTGACGGTCTTCTCAAGATCGCCGCCTTGAGCGCCGATGCCCGGAATCAAAATCGGCATGTCGCCGACAAGCCCGCGGACTTCGTGGAGTTCATCGGGATATGTTGCGCCGACAACGAGCGCGCAGTTTCCATTCTTGTTCCACTTGCTTGCCACGCGCCACGCGACCACGCGGTAAAGTGGCCCTTGCCCGAATACGGTCAAGTCCTGAAACTCGCCCGCGCCCGGATTGGAAGTCCGGCAGAGCACGATGATGCCCTTATCCCCTCGCGCGAGGAATGGTTGAAGCGCTTCGGCCCCAAGATACGGATGAACCGTGATTGCGTCAGCTTGCAGGAAGTCAAACGCCGCTTTCACATAGCCATCGTTCGTGTTGCCGATATCGGCCCGCTTGGCGTCAAGAATCACTGGAACATCCGGCGCCACCTTGTGGATGTAGAGAATTGTTTCCAGCAGCGCATTGATACCGCTAGTACCAAGCGCTTCGTAAAAGGCGCCGTTCGGTTTATACGCACATACAATATCTTTTGTGGCATCCACTATGGCGCGATTGAATGCTACGACAGCATCGCTGATTCTTCCGGCTGCTTTTTGATGTACCGATGCCGGGATTTTGCCGAGCTCGCTATCAAGCCCGACACAGACAAATTTGCCTTCAGCCCACCGAGCCTCTATCAACTGTTTGAAGTTTCGTTCACTCATAGTTATTTTCTCCGTGATTTGATTGTTCTGGTTGTAAAGGACATTATGCCAAGCATCCGCCTGACCCCCCTTTGATAATCCCAAATTACACTACAACCAGAAAAAAAGCAAGAATTATTTTTTCAAAAAAAATAACGGCTTTGTCTTATGACAGGCGCCGTCAAGCCTCGTAACTATCTTAAAAACTTTAGTGTCCCCCTCCCTTACGCCAAAGTGGCGAGAATTTGCTCCGCGGCTTGCCGCGGATTCTTGGCCGCGTAGATCGGCCGGCCGATGATTAGCCAATTGGCTCCGCCCTCCACTGCCTCCTTGGGAGTTCTAGTTTGCTTGTGGCCATGCTTGTCCTCTCCAAGCGAACGGATACCAGGCACCATGAGTTGAACTTCTCTTGGCACCAGATTCCGGACCGCCGCCACCTCCTGAGGCGGACAGATCAAAGCATCTAATCCCGCGCGCATAGCCAGCCCGGTCATCCGCCTTACCAGATCGGTAGTGGTGCTGGGAATACCGTGAGCGTGCAAGATATCGTCGTCAGAACTGGTCAAAACGGCCACCCCGACGACCAAAGGGCAAACGCCCGATTTCTGTCCGGCTGTTTGCGCGGCCGCTTTAGCCGCTTTCATCATTTTCAGGTCGCCGCCAATGTGGATAGTCAGCGCCCAGATCCTGTGCCGAGTCGCGGCTTTAACTGCCTCAACCACCGTGTTAGGAGTGCCGTTGAATTCCAGATCCAAGAGCACTCGCTCGCTCTTCTCGTGGATGCGGCCAACAACCTCCGGTCCGGCGCTGACAAATAGTTGATGGTTGATCTTAAACGCGCCGACCGCGCCGCTAAGCGCCTCCACCAACTCTAGCGCCTCCTTCGTCGTTGGCACATCTAGCGCCGCTATGACTGGACTTTCCATAATTTTGTTTTGGTTTGGTTTGGTTTTATTGTGGGTTGCTGAAACGAAAAAAGCCAAACCTTAATTTGCGGCTTAATCCTTCAGCTATCTACAAATTACCTTAAATTAAGTAATAAGGCAAAGGTACAATAAAACCCATCCTTCCACTAAATTTGCCGACTAGCAAATAATGAAAGTATGGGCTAAAAATAACAAACTAACAAAATTTGACACTTTCTTATTGGTGCAGGCGGAGAGACTCGGACTCTCATGGATTGCTCCACTAGCTCCTAAGGCTAGCGCGTATACCAGTTCCGCCACGCCTGCGTCTTTTTTATCTTTAATTATTCTCGGACTTTTGTCAATCACGCCTATGTCATTCCCATTATACCAAAAATTATGTTATTATTATAATAGCATTTTGTCGTTCCGGCCTTGAGCCGGAATCCAGGAGTTAATAGCAAAAACTCAACTACCTATTTTATAATTTATAATTAATCTTAAAACTATGACTGATGAACAAATGCCAAAAAACGGCACTAACCCGGACATCGCCGACAACAAAGTCGTGGCCGCTCTGTCCTACATCTGGATTCTCTTTTTAATCCCCATGCTCCTGAAGAAAGACTCAAAATTCTGCCAATTTCACTCTAAACAGGGCTTAATTTTATTTCTCTTCAGTTTTGTCGCCTGGTTTCCGATTATCGGCTGGTTAATCGGCCTAGCTATCATCATCGTCTCGGTCGTGGGAATTGTTAAAACCCTGGCCGGAGAGCGGTGGGAAATACCTTTTATCTACGACTTAAGCAAAAAAATTAATTTGTAACCTATATTGTCATTGCGAGAAGCTCGTACTCGAGTGACGAAGCAATCTCTGGTCAGAAGCACAAATATAATTAAAGGCAAATACTTATAAATAAGATATATTTTATTAGTGAATATTATTTACTATATTTGTCTTTCTTTCTAACTAGAGATTGCTTCGCCTGCATGCGCAGGCTCGCAATGACAATCTTTATAATCTATGTCCGAAAACAAATTCATTAAATTTTTTGAACAAACCACAATTAAGGACGTGCCGGTGGTCGGCGGCAAGAACGCTTCGCTAGGCGAAATGTATAAAAACTTAGCCGGCCAAGGCATAAAAGTGCCGAACGGTTTCGCCACCACGGCCGCGGCCTACAATTATCTGTTGGAGCAAACCAATTTAAAAGCAGGCATCAAAAAAATCCTAGCCGGTCTGAACACGCATAATGTCACCGACTTAGCTAAACGCGGCGCGGCTGTCAGAAAATTAATCATCGCTACCGAATTTCCCGAAGATTTAAAACAAGCCATTCTCGAGGGTTATAAAAAATTGTCACAATTTTATAAAACTAACGATTTGCACGTAGCGGTCCGCTCCTCGGCTACGGCCGAAGATCTGCCGGACGCTTCTTTCGCCGGCCAGCAAGAAACTTTTTTAAATGTTTCCGGCGAAGTCCAACTGCTCTTGGCGGTTAAAAAATGCATTGCCTCCCTCTTTACCAACCGCGCTATCTCCTATCGCGTGGATAAGGGCTTTGACCATTTTCAGATCGCCTTGTCCGTGGGCGTGCAAAAAATGATCCGCGCCGACTTAGCCGCCTCGGGCGTAATTTTCACCATTGACACCGAGTCTGGCTTTAATAATGTTGTCCTAGTGAGCTCAATCTACGGCTTAGGCGAAAATATCGTCCAGGGCAAAGTTGATCCGGACGAATTCTATGTCTTTAAACCCACTAAGACCATTATCTCGCATAACATCAGCCGGAAAAACATTAAAATGATCTATAGCTCCGATCCTAAACGACCGGTTAAAGATATTAAAGTGCCGGCGAGCGACCAACATAAACAGTCCATCACCGACGCGCAGGTACTTAAACTGGCCGACTGGGCCATGCAAATTGAAAAACATTATGGCCGAGCCATGGACATAGAATGGGCCTTGGACGGGCGCGACAACGAACTATATATCATCCAGGCCAGGCCGGAAACCATCCATTCGGTGCGCGATTACAGCGTGATTGAAGAGTATGTTTTGGAAAAAAAAGGTAAAACAATCGCCACTGGCCGGAGCGTGGGCAACCGCATCGGCGCCGGCGCGGCCAAGCGGATTATGAACATAAAGGATATTGCTAAATTTAAACCGGGCGAAGTTTTAGTCACCGATATGACCGACCCGGATTGGGAGCCGATCATGAAAATCGCCTCGGCTATCGTTACGGATAAAGGCGGACGCACTTGTCACGCGGCTATTGTTTCCCGCGAACTCGGTATTCCTTGCGTCGTGGGTACGGGCAATGTTTCTAAAATTGTTAAAGCTGGCCAGGCGGTAACGGTTAGCTGCGCCGAAGGCGACATGGGTTTTGTTTACGAGGGCAAGTTGCCGTTTAAAATTAACAAAACCAGCATTAAAAACCTGGCCAAGCCAAAAACTAAAATCATGATGAATATCGGCTCGCCTGATATCGCTTTTCTGTCCTCGCTTATCCCCAATGACGGCGTGGGACTGGCGCGCGAAGAATTTATCATTAACGACCAAATAAAAATCCATCCCCTGGCACTCATAAATTACCCGAAATTAAAAGACAAAAAAGACAAAAAGAAAATTGATGAATTAACCGTTGGCTACCAAGATAAAAAACAATATTATATTGATAAGTTGGCGCAGGGCATGGCCATTATCGCCGCCGCCTTCTATCCTAAGGATGTAATTATTAGGTTCTCGGATTTTAAAACCAACGAATACGCCAACTTAATTGGCGGCACCGAGTATGAACCGGTGGAATCCAATCCCATGATCGGCTGGCGCGGCGCCTCGCGCTACTACACGCCGCAGTTTAAACCGGCTTTTGAGCTGGAATGCTTGGCCATAAAAAAAGTCCGGGAGGAAATGAAACTGACTAACCTAAAAGCCATGGTGCCGTTCTGCCGCACCACCCGCGAAGCCGAGCAGGTTATAAAAATTATAGAAGATAATGGTTTAAAACAGGGCGCCAACGGTTTTGAACTATATTGCATGGTGGAAATACCGTCTAATGTCATCTTAGCCGACGAATTCGCTAAACTCTACGACGGCTTTTCCATCGGTTCTAACGACCTGACTCAGCTCACTCTAGGCGTTGATCGCGATAGCGCGCTAGTTTCCAAAGTCTACGATGAAAATAACGCGGCCATAAAAAAACTAATCAAACAGGTCATAGAAGTAGCGAAGAAAACCGGCACCAAGATCGGCATCTGCGGCCAGGCGCCAAGCGACTTCCCCGAATTCGCCCAGTTTCTAGTTGAATGCGGCATAGATAGCATATCCCTAAATCCGGATACGGTTATAAAAACAACTCTGGCTATACTGGAAACTGAAAAAAAGTTAGAAAAGTAACCTTTTTGTCATTCCCGCGCAGGCGGGAATCCATTTCCATTTGTCATTCCGGCCTCCGCCAGCTGGCGGAGAGCCTGCCCACCGGCAGGCGAAGCCGGAATCCAGGAGGGAGTAGCAGGAATAAATTATTAATAAAAAAATAAGATGTCAAATTCTTGGGAGTTGCCAAAAGCTCAGCTAAAAAATTTAAACGATCAAAAAGAAACGCCCGCGCCAGAGCCCAGTTTATTAGATGTAGTTATAATTGATGGTCGACTTGCCCAAGTTTCATTTGATAATAAGCACATTTTATTTTTAGATGAAAAATCTGTCACTAGCAGAATTAGTAAGTTGCAAGGCTCGCGCAAGTACGGCAAGTTATATAAAATTAATTGGAAAGAGTACGATTACGAAAAGGTACATGGTGCTTCAACTGTGGGCGACCTAAGAGATAAAGGGGAAATATCGGATGACGAATATATGACAGTTCACTGGGGTCCAGAGGAAAAAGCCGATCCTTATATGCGAGATGGCGTTATTTTTTTTGGAAAATTCACAAAGAAAAAATGATTTGTCTATAATCTGAATTCCTGCTGCTCCCTCCTGGATTGCGGCTCGGAGGCCGCAATGACAATACCTATTTATGCCTTTCATAAATTTTCTTCATACTTTTAGCCCCTCACCAACCCTAATTTCTTTCGGGCCAACCCACCTTTACTGGTATGGTTTTTTTATTGTTTTAGGCGTATTGTCCGCTCTGACCGTCGCCATATACTTAGCCAGGTTTCATGGCATTAAAACCGATACCATAATTGATCTGGCGGTTTGGCTGGTTATCGGCGGCATCTTGGGCGCGCGTATATACGCCGTCTTCTTAGAATGGCCTTACTTCTCGGCTCATCCGCTAGACATCTTAAAAATCTGGCAAGGCGGCCTAGCGATTCATGGCGCTGTTATTGGAGGACTTATTGCTTTATGGCTATTCACTAAAAAATATAAACACAATTTTTGGCAACTGGCCGCCATTTTCGCCACTGGCCTGCCTCTGGCCCAGGCCATCGGAAGATGGGGCAATTATTTCAATCAAGAATTGTTTGGCCGGCCGACTAACCTGCCCTGGGGCATACCCATAGATATCGCCCACCGCCCTTGGCAGTATCTGAATTACGATTATTTTCACCCCGCCTTTTTATACGAAAGTATCGGCAATTTGACTATCTTTCTAATTTTAATTTGTCTTCAAGTTTGGCTTATTAAAAAAAACAAATTCCCAGATTTCCCCTACTTCCTAATTCCTGCTTCCTACTTCCTACTTTATTCTTTGCTCCGCTTCTCTCTGGAATTTGTTAGAATTGACGCTACGCCCGTTTTTTTCGGCCTGCGCTTACCGCAAATAATCAGCCTTTTAATCATCGCTTCTGGCTTGGTTTATTTAGCCCTAAAGTTCAGCCGAAAAAACGATCGCCGGCCGGCTCTTGAAAAATAAAACAAGCTATGCTAAAATAATTAAACCTCAAAAAAATATTAAAAATTAAAAATTTTTTTACTATGCCTAATTCAAAATCAGCGGCGAAAAACTTACGCAAATCAATCAAGCACCGAAAAAATAACGCCAAGATGGAAAGCAACTTACAGGACCTAATCAAAAGGAGCCGCAAGTTAATTGAAGCCAAAGACGACCGAGCCAAAGACTTGGTCGCTAAAATTTTAACGGCCATTGATAAAGCGGCAAAACAAGGTTTAATTAAAAAGAATACGCGCGACCGCAAAAAATCTCGGCTGCAAAAAAAATTCAACCAAGTCTTTAAGAAAACTTAATAAAATCACTCTAACATAACACGAAAACCTTTTAATATAATAGGGGTTTTTGTATACTATAAAATTTATTGTCATTGCGAGGAGGAGCGCAAGCGACGACGCGGCAATCTCTAATTAAAAGCGTTTTGCAAATCCAAAGTA
>LCCP01000038.1 GCA_000997945.1 Parcubacteria group bacterium GW2011_GWC2_42_12
TTGCCAATGGCTATGCCATGGCAGCAGTGATTGGAAGGGAAGAAGTGATGCAAGCAGCCCAGTCGACGTTTATCAGCAGTACGAACTGGACCGAACGCATTGGTCCAGTGGCAGCCGTTGCAACCATCTGCAAGTATCGCCGCGAGAACGTTGCGGCGCACCTTATTGAAATTGGACGGCTGGTCATGGCGGGCTGGCATAGGGCGGCTGAACGAGTCGGACTGTCCCTCCATACAGGAAGTCTGCCAAGTATTGCACACTTTCGCTTTGATAGCGATGATTCCTTAACGCTCACCACGCTCTTCATCCAAAGCATGCTGGAGAAAGGATATCTTGCGTACAATCAGTTCAAGCCCTCCTTTGCTCACAAACCCCACCACGTGCATGCTTATCTGAAGGCGGTCGAGGATGTTTTTGCCTTCCTGGCCCAAGCGGCAGAAGAAGGCCGAGTGGCCTCCTCTCTCAAAGGTCCCGTGATGAGAACGGGATTTTATCGTCTTACTTAGTACTTAGGATACCTGATGCTCTATCGAAAGTTTGGCAGAACAAATCTTCAGGTTTCGGTTCTTTCCATGGGAACGGTTTCCTTGGGCATGGACTACGGCATCGAACGGCCGGGAGACTTTGGCTGTCCGGAGGAGTCTCTTTCAATCCAGCTCTTACAGGCGGCAGCGGACGGAGGCATCAACCTCTTTGACACTGCCCCGGGCTACGGAAAGAGTGAAACCGTTTTGGGGAAGGCGCTGGGACACAGGACAGAATGTCTTTTGGCCACGAAGGTATCTGTACCCCGGGGTGCGGAGGGGGGCATTCTCTCAGGAAAAGTACTTTGGAAGTTAGTTGAAAACTCGTTGGAACATAGTCGGACCGCGTTGCGAAGGGATGCTCTGGACATTGTCCAGATCCACAATGCAACCGAGGATCTCCTGAAACATAATGAAGTGATGGATTATCTTTCCGAGGCCAAGGACAAAGGGATTGTGAGGTTCCTCGGAGCTTCAGTGTATACCGAGCCGGAGGCCATGGCCGTGATCAGGGACGGCCGGTTTGACGTACTTCAGGTAGCTTACAATCTCCTAGATCAGCACATGGCCGAGAAGGTCTTCCCCGCAGCTAACGAATCTGGTATGTCCCTTTTGACTCGCTCCGCATTATTAAAAGGCGTTCTTACAGGCAAGGCAAAATGGCTTCCCCAAGAATTGCAGAAGTTGCAAGCTTCCGCTGAACGAGCCAAAGACCTTCTCTCTGTTTCGTGGGAGAAGTTGCCAGAGGTGGCCTTACGATTCTGCGCTTCCAATCCCTTGGTTTCTAGCGTGTTAATCGGTTCACGCACAATTCCAGAACTTGAGGCTGCATTATCAGCTATGTCGGACGGTCCCTTGTCATATGATCTTCTGAAAAAAATTGAGTCACTTGCTGCGTTAAGCGATCCTACCCTGCTGAACCCCAGCAATTGGTCTATTGCATGATCTCAAGCCCTTTAATTCTTTTCCGTTGCGATGGATCATATGAAATAGGCCTTGGCCATGTTATGCGTTGCCTAACCTTAGCCAACGAGCTTAAAGATAATCATGAATGTAGAATTTTGTTTGCCATACGGCGGGGACCAATTGGTGTAGAAGTAGTTCGGCAAAATGGATACGAAATTCTCGTTTCTAATGAAGAGAGAGATTTTGATTATGCCTCGTGGCTGAAAGAAATCGTTGTGAACAGCGGTGCCCTGGCATTAGTGCTGGATGTCCGAGACAATTTGCATAGAACCGCTGTTGATGAGCTGCGAGATTTGGGTGTTCTGATTGTAATAATAGATGATTCAAGCGAGCGGAGATTATCTGCTGACCTGGGTTTTTATCCACCAGTACCACAGGTTCGCAGTCTTGATTGGTTAGATTTTACAGGGGAACTGTATGTTGGTTGGGAATGGGTGGTTTTGCGCAAAGATTGCACGAATCTACCAAAAAGAAAACAGGGAAACGAACAATCCACGGTCCTCATAACAATGGGAAGCAGCGACCCTGCTGGATTGACGCTAAAGGCTGTCAAAGCACTCGATTTAGTAAATGGCGAATTTGATGCTGTTGTGGCTTTGGGGCCTGCGTTTCGTCACCATGAGGAACTTACGAATCTGCTTGCTAATACGCGTTTTTCCTGCCGCGTATGTCAAAACTGCGGAAGCCTGCCAGCACTGATGGCTGAAGCAGATTTGGCAGTGGCTTCTTTTGGTGTTACTGCCTATGAGCTTGCAGCCATGGGCGTTCCAGCAATTTATTTGTGCCTCACAGAGGACCATGCAAAATCAGCATCAGCATTTGAGGAGGCAGGTATCTCGACCTCCTTGGGTGTCCACAATTGTGTGTCAGAATATAATCTTGCGATAGCAATTAGTGAGCTATTGAATAATAAAATGGGGCGCATTTTCAAGGCCAAACAATGCAAAAAACTAATAGATGGTCAAGGAAGCAAGCGAATCGCTTCTATAATTCTGAATAAGTTGTTAAAACATGATGCAGGCATATAGATTACGTCCGGCAATCGTATGTTTGGCTGCAGGCAAATCACAACTTATCGTCATTGAAAAGGCGAAAGAACTTGGTCTTTCTGTAATAGCAGTTGATCGCGATCCTAATGCTCCCGGTTTTGCCCTTAGCGACGAAAAGATTGAACTCAGCACTTATGATGCGACGCCAATCATCAATAAGCTATATTCTTTGAAGGATAAATATAAATTAATTGGAGTTGTCAATCGCGCATCGGGACCGCCTGTTGTAACGGCTGCCAAGATTTGTCAAGTGTTTGAACTGCCCGGGGTCCCTCCTAAATCAGCCAGTATCATCGTGAACAAGTCACAATTGATGGCGGCCTGTTCGGGACGGGGTATAGCAACTCCTGCATGTCAGGCAGTTTCATCACTTGAAGATATTAATTATGAACATTTAGACTTACCGTGTATCGTAAAACCGAGCCTTTCTCTTGTGGGAAAAAAGGGGGTGCGTTTAGTTCTAAAAAAGGATTCACTTCCTGAAGCTTTTATGGCTGCTTGTCAGGCTGCAATGAATGGCATCGTAAATGTTGAAGAATTTGTTCCGGGGCGTGATGTTTCATTAATGGGCGTGGTTGTGAAGGGACAGTTGCATTGTATTACGCTTCTTGATGAGTTAAATGTGACTGACTCAAACGGGAATATTAAAGGGGTTGGCTTTGCTATTCCATCAGTATTTAGCGGCCAACCTGAAGAAGCCAGCATAATAGGTATGGCCAAGAAAATTGTTGACAGTTTTAAACTGGATACCACTGCTTTCAATATGTCTTGTCGCTGCGAATCAAGAGGTACGCCAAGACTGGTGGAAATTCACCTTGATTTAGGCGGGGATTTGATTCTTGATGCTTTGATACCGGAAAGTACTTCTTTTGATGTGTTAGAGTTTATGTTCCGTGCTTTGACAGGAGAAAAACCCGTGCTCCAGAATATCACCTTTAATCCTGTAGCGGTAATATTCGGTGAAGGTGAAGGAATGGTATCTGAACGTCCTTATAATATTTTAACTGCGCAAGACAGAACCTCGCTTGAACGTTCTCTTTTATTAACACAGAGGCAGATATATGGCCAAAATATTATTTTTGGGTTGTAATAATGATCAGCTTCCCTATTTACGCTCTGCACAGGATCTTGGTTTTACAGTTATTGGGACGGATATGAATGCTAATGCTCCCGGGGCAAAACTGGCGGATCGTTTTTATAATATCAGTTATACTGATATTGATGGACTGAAACATGCTGCTGAAATCGAGGATTGGAGCGGAGAAGACCGTATTTTTACAGCGGCGGCTCACTTTGCCTACGAAGGCGCATCCAAACTTGCTGCTGCATTGGGTATTCCTTTCATTAGTCCGGATGCGGTTGACACATGCCTCGATAAGGTCAAGTTTTACTCTTTACTGAATGAATGTAATGTGCCAGTTCCCCCTACTAAGTTATATAAAGCGGCAGGCCCTGCCGAGTTGGATATTGGCAAGGTCTACTTCTTAAAATCTGATTATGGAAAATCACCCAATTATTGCTACCGAATTGCTAACGGACAAATTCCGAGTCTGCCAAAAGAGTATGATCCATTCTATCGGCGGCACTTTTTGATTCAAGAAGAAGTAAGAGGAACCCATTACCGAATCAACCTGTATGCCGGGCAAGTATCTGTGTTTATGAAGTTTAGCGATACAGCGTCATTGCCAATACGGGTACTTGGGCCAGGCCATGATGAGGTGATTAACAGGTTGCGCAAGGTGGTGTTTGCCTTGGGGCTTGAGAACATGCTCGCCAAGTTTGATTTGATTGTAAATGAAGAGGGCTGGTATGTTATTGATATCGGCTTGGATCCCCCGATGCGATTAAATCTTTTATGTGAATATATTAGATTTGACTTACCTGCTGCGTATGTTCGTTATTATTTGCTAGGTGATGTATCGGCTATGCCTGTATGGGATGATATATGTAAATCTGTTGTCATTCAGGGATCACCCCAGGGTGGTTTTAATTTCATCCAGGTGGAGGAGAGAAAATGAAAGTTGTTGTGCTAAGTGCACTGGGTAACGCGGTTGCACAACGCTGTATTTCCTCGCTGCTTGAGACGACAACGGCAGTTGATTTCGACTTGTATCTGGTACGTGAAAAAAGATTCCGTGAGCAGACTTTGAATCAAGCACTCTTATTGACTGGTACGGATGAGGATGTTCTTTTTGTAGGGGATGACATTGAGTTTACTCCGGGCTGGTACGAGGCATTGATGGCGAATTATGATCAGGCCGATATTCTGGGCATGAGCATGCTTTATCCTGGCACAACTAAAGTGCAAGATTGCGGTTATGATCTAGTTCAAATCGATGAACTTATTTCTTTGGAAGCCAAAGATCGAGGATTATCGAAAGGGCAAATCGAACCTTTTGCTATCCGAAGCTGTGACGCGCTTTGTGGATGTTTTATGTTAGTAAAGGCAAATGTTTTTGCCTATGTATCCAGCTTTAGTGAAGAAGGACAAAACCGTTGGGGTGAATTTGTTTTTATAAGTCAGGCTCGTCAGCACCGAGCCACCGTGTCTGTTATTGACCATTTTCTCTATCACTATGGCAAGAGCACCAAGTCGAACCCGGACAAGTTGTTGAGCTCGACTAGCTATCATATTGAACGTAGTATCTGGCAGGATATTCTGCACCGTTATATTGACCCTGCCGATATTCGAATTCGTATGTATAGTGTGCTTGAGGAGAACTTTTTGGCACGGCTTCAAGACAGTACACTTAGGATATTATTTTACGGCATTGGTACTGTTACAGAGTTCATTTTAAACAAGGTGCAACCAAAAGAAGATTACATAGCTTTTTGTAGCGGTTTGCCTGAAGAAAGAGGGCTTGATTTCAGGGGGCAAAAGATACTGTCGATTGATGAAGTTGCATTTAGTGAATTCGATTGGGTTTTGATAACTCCTCTCTATATTGGTGAAAAGCTTTATCATGAAGTAGTGTTACCCTGCTTGCCGCAAGGATTCAAAGGAATAATATCTATTGTGGCAATAGAGACAACAGGTGAAGAGCGAGTGTATTTCTGCCGCGATATTTCGCCCTTCAAAGGAGCTATCACGGGAATTCATCAAAATCACGAAAGATTAAGGTAAGAAGGTACATTTATTCTCATGAAGATTAATACGATGCGTAAAATAGACTATTATGCTGGGGGCATTATATGTAGGTTTTTGCTTCTTTTGAGAAATCTCTATAATATGATTTATGTTTTCTCAAAACCGAAAAAGAATGACTTTAAAAATATACTTATTATAAAGTTCTTCGGTATGGGCAGTATTCTCCTGGCCTCGCCGGCATTGCGCTTGATTAAGAGTAAATATCCTTGTGCGAAAGTTACAATACTTACTCTGTCCGAAAATAGAAAATTGTGTGAAATGTTGCCATCAATAGATGAGGTTATCTGTTTGAGTGTTAATAATTTCTTTAATTTTGTGGTGAGTTTTATAAAAACTATACACAACATCAGGAAAAGAGATATTGATGTAATTGTGGATCTGGAATTTCTAACGAATTTCTCGGCACTTGTTAGCCTGCTGGTTAGTCTGTTTTCAAAAGGTAAAACAGTGGTAGGATTTAATTCGCCACTTTTGTGGAGAAACAAAGTTAGTGATATAAATATTTCCTTTAGCCATAATGTTCATGTCACAGGCATATTTCTTAAAGTCATACACAGCTTTGGGGTAGAAGAAAAAAATCTTTCATGTGAGCCTGAAAAGGCAGCACTGTTAAAGCATGCGGATATGAAATATATGGAAGAGGTAATAAATAAAAACCATTCTATTAAGCAATGTAATTTCTTTGTAGCAGTGAACATAAATGCAGGAGAACTGAGTTTTCATCGCAGATGGCCAAAAGAATACTTTGCACACGTGGTTGAAAAGTTGACTGAAAGACCGGATACTGCGGTATTCTTGATAGGAGGTAAAGGAGATGTTGAATATGTTTCAGAATTTATAAAAACTTTACCTTATTCTTGCAGAATTGTTAATCTTTGTGGCAAAACTACCATAGAAGAGATAATTGGTGTGCTTAATTCATGCAATCTTTTGATAACCAGTGACAGCGGGCCTCTGCATTTTGCAGAAGTAATTGGATTGGATACAATATCATTTTTTGGGCCAGAGACACCGTATCTTTATGGACCTGTTTACGGAAATCACCATGTTTTTTATGAGGATGTATATTGCAGCCCTTGCCTTAATATCTATAATTCAAAAGTGACGAATTGTAATAATAACATATGTCTTAAAAACATTAAGCCCGAGAAGGTTTTGAAGGTAATAGAAGATAATTATATACGCAGGGGGGAAATTAAATCTCTTCGGGTCATATTCCCCGGAGCTTGCAGGCCGTCTCCGACAATTCAATATTGATGGATGGTGATATATGCTAAAATGGAAGCAAAAAAAGATAACACAGGGAGGGTT
>LCCP01000039.1 GCA_000997945.1 Parcubacteria group bacterium GW2011_GWC2_42_12
ATTTGGAATTTGTTGCAACGATACACAAAAGAAGACGATTTGGTCGTTGATCCGATGTGCGGAAGCGGAACGACTATTGATGTTGCTAAAGAATTAAAGCGAAAAGTTATTGGATACGATTTGAATGTAACAAGACCAGAAATAATCAAAAACGATTCTCGTAAAATTCCGCTTGCGGATAATTCTGTTGATTTTGTTTTCATTGATTCGCCATACTCCAACAATATCAACTATTCTGACAATAAGGAGTGTATCGGAAAAATTTCTTGCGAGAAAACGGAATTTTACGATGAATTAGAAAAAGTGGCGAGTGAAATGGCAAGAATTTTAAAACCGGGTAAAGCAATGGGTTGGGTTATTGCCGATCAATGGATTAAAAAGAAATTTACACCTGTTGGATTTTTACTTTGGCAACGCTTGGAAAAATACTTTGAGCCGATTGATCTTGTTTGTTTGACGAGAAAAAATCAAACTTCAAATACTCCGATTTGGCATAACCGAGCAAGGCAATTTAATTTTTATTTGAGAGGTTTCAAGTATTTGTTTATAATGAAGAATCTTGAAACGAAAAAATAACAACGGCGGCGCGCCAGTTTCACTGGCACGAAATTCGGCGGCGGCGGAAAAATCGGAATCGGAAAGCGAGGGCGGGCAAAAATTCCTTCCCCCCAACCCCCTTACCCCTCCTTCCGCCGCACCCGAGCGGAGCGGTCAGGAATTTTTCTCAAAATAGGTTCGAGCTTCGTTCAGTAATTGCGACTAAAAATTGAACCGGCCTTAATAGTATGGTATACTAGTAGTATGCAACCATCATATCTAAAAGAAAAAGTTATAGGGCTAAGAAAAAAAGGTTATTCTTATAGTTTAATAGAGCAAAAACTTGGCGTGAGTAACAGTACTTTAAGTGATTGGTTAAAAGATGTCCCCTTTAATCCTAATAAGACTGTTTTGAGAAGAATAAAAAATGGTCCCTCCATATCGGGGAGGATAAGGCATAATTTAAAAGTCAAAGATGTAATAGAAATAAAAAAATTAGCAAAAAAAGAACTAGGAAAGATAACTAAACGCGACTTATGGCTTCTAGGTTTAGGACTCTATCTTGGCGAGGGTTCAAAAACTTACGAAATGGTCAGAATAATTAATTCTAATCCGCAAATAATTAAATTAGCCGTAAAATGGTTTAAAGAAATCTGCCAATTAGAAGACACCAACATTACAATCTCCCTTCATCTTTACCCCGATAATAACATAGATGAATGCGTGAAGTATTGGAAAAAGGAAACTAATTTACCATTAACACAGTTTAGAAAGACTCAAATCGATAAAAGAACTGATAAATCCAACAAAAGAAAAAGGAAACTTCCTTATGGCACAGCGCATTTAACTATAATCAGCAATGGTAATAAAAATTTAGGTGTTAGACTACATCGCAAAATAATGGGTTGGATTGAAAACATATTTGAAAGAACTTAAGCGGGCATAATATAATGGTTATTATATCAGTTTTCCAAACTGATAATACGGGTTCGATTCCCGTTACCCGCTCACTAAACTTATGCCAGAAAATTTTAATATTGAAAGGGTAAACGAGAAAAAAATAATAGAGCAGTTAGAAAAATAAACTTTAGGTCATACATTAAGAGTTAAGGAATTGGCCAAAATAATTGCCTTAGGTGAAAATGCCGATACTTTTAAGGCCGAAACCGCGGCCCTACTGCACGATTGGGGAAGAGCTACCGAGGCATCTGATCCGCAAAAAAGAAACCATGCCGTACTATCGGCAGAAGCTGCCAAACCTCTTTTTCGGGATTTTTATGAGCACAAATTAATCGGCGCACAGCAATATGGTGATATAATGAGGGCGATAAAACGCCATGATAAACGCCAAGAAACTTCCCGAGAAACCTTGACCATAGTTCGTGACGCGGATAGGCTTAGCCGCTTTGGCGCGGTCGGTATGTACCAAAACATGCTGGGCAATTTTGATGAAATGCCGGACGCGCTTTTTTATATTGAAGGCCATACTGTCTTAAAAGACAATGACGCGCCCGCTTTAAGAGGCAAAGATGTTCAATGCCAAATTGATGACTTTAACGCAGTCAGAGATTATGTAAAAATACTTAAGACCGAGTCAGGAAAAAAAATCGCCCAAATACTGGAGCCAAGCTGGCACGCTTTTCTCGAGTTGGTGTCGCGACATTTGGAAATTAATGACAATAGTTTTTGGTTGGCATATTTAAAAAGCCGAGCGGAAATTGTGCAAATGAAAATGACTGCCTATCAACAGAATCCGGATAATCAAATGGAAACCTTCGACGATCAGCTAGCAATGCTAAGACAAATTGAAGATGTTTCAATTTTTTCCGAAGATGAATTTAAAAAATATCAACAAGAATATAAAAAATAATATAACAAATATTTGAAAAATAAATTATTTATATTACCCACTCCCGACCCCTCTTACCCGCTCCTATATTGACATACCATCTAAATTAAGCTAAGATAAAACCACTTTATTAATAAAATTTTAAATTTCACCTATGTTAACTATCAGATTAGCTCGCATCGGTAAAAAGAATAAACCTTTATACCGCGTCGTTATCTCGGAAAAACAAAAAGACCTTTACGGCGACTCTTTGGAAATCCTTGGCTCATATAATCCCCACTCTAAGGAGCTGAAAATTGACAGTGAAAAAACCAAGTATTGGCTGTCTAGGGGCGCCGGCATGTCCCCAACCGTCAATAATCTACTGATTGAGAAAAAAATTATTGAAGGCAAGAAGGTTAAGGCCTCAAAAGGTAAAAAGGAAAAAGACACCAAAGCTGAAGCCAAACCGGCCGAAGCGCCTAAAACCGCGGCGCCAGCCGCTAAAGCATAAACCTATCCGGCATTGACAATCAAACATTCTTTGCTATAATAATATAATCCCAATAAAATGGGTTTAATAATTAAGAGAGCTTTCACTTCTGACTAAAAGGGACAGTCCCACAAGTCAGCTCTGAAAGAAAAAAACACTATGGCTGCTAAAGCAACTGATCAAGCATTTTTGGAGATCATCGCCAAGACCGTCGTTTCTAACCCCGACGCGGTAGCGGTAGAAAGAACGGTAGATGAAATGGGCGTTTTACTAACCCTGAAAGTCGACCCGGTTGATATGGGATATATCATCGGTCGAAAAGGCCAAACCGCTCAAGCCATCCGCACTTTATTAAAGATTGTTGGCGCTAAGAACAATGCTCGCGTTAACCTAAAAATCTACGAGCCGGAAGGATCACAAAGACCGGCCAGAGCCGAGAGAAGTGAAAGTGCCGGTATTGATACTTCATCTGTTGACGATTTAAAGATCTAACTTTCCATTTATCATTCCGGCCCGCCTGCTAACGCCTGAGCGTAGCGATGGCGGGCCGGCCTTAAAGCCGAAGGCGAGCCGGAATCCATTACCTTAAAAACTATATAACAAAAAACCACACACTCTGTGGTTTTTTGTTTTTAAATGTCATTGCGAGGAGCCCGTACTCGGGCGACGCGGCAATCTCTGATTAAAAACACTAACCAATAATACCCCAAAAAAATCTTTAAATAAAATTAAACTTCTTAATCAGGCGTTTCATTTATTATTGTTTCTCTTTCTAACCAGAGATTGCTTCGCTTCGCTCGCAATGACATACTAAATTTTATGACTTTCCACATCATCACAATTTTTCCCAATATCTTTGACTCCTATTTTAACGAGTCCATTATTAAACGCGCGCTGAAAAATAATCTGATCAGTATAAAAATTCATAACCTGCGCGATTGGACAACCGACAAACATAAAACCGTGGATGACGCGCCCTTCGGCGGCGGCGCCGGCATGGTCATGAAAATTGAACCGCTCTACCAGGCCTTAAAGGCCGTCAAATCCCAAATTACAAACTCCAAATTCCAAACAAATTCAAAATCCAAAATTCCAAATTCCAAAATAATTTTATTATCCGCCAAAGGCAAGGCCTGGAATCAAAAACTGGCCAAGTCGCACGCTAAACTGGATAGCATAATTCTCATCTGCGGCCGCTACGAGGGCGTGGACGGAAGAATCACTGAATTTATTGATGAAGAAATTTCCATCGGCGATTATGTTTTAACCGGCGGCGAGATCGGCGCCATAGCGATTATTGATTCTGTCACCCGCCTACTGCCCGGCGCCTTAGGCAACGCGGACAGCGCTAAAAACGAGTCTCATAGCACTCCGGGTGTTCTGGAACATCCACAATATACTCGCCCGAAAGTTTTCCAGTTTACCCCCTTGATAAAAGGGGCTAGGGGGATTAAAAAACTTCGCGTACCTAAAGTCTTACTCTCCGGCAATCATAAAAAGATAGAAGAGTGGCGGAAAAAACACAGTAAAACAAAAAAATCCCTCTGAAAGAGAGCTTTAAGAAATAAACTGCCATTGATTTTCCCCGCGTTTTATGATAAAATTACTGTATAAATAAAGCTAAATTTATTCACCCCGTTAGAAATCTTAATCAGAATTCCTCGGGGTTAAAAGATAATATGGGGCAACAAAACCAAAAAATTTCTAACGGAGTAAATTTCAGACCATCTCTTTTTTGGGACATTGACCCAAAAACTCTAAACATAAAAAAACACGCGGCCTATATCATTGAAAGGATAATGGAATTAGGCAGAGACAAAGAAGTAAAATGGCTGTGGCAAACATACGACAAACCGCAATTAAAAAAAGTAGCTGACTCCTCTCGCGCCTTAAGCCCGCGAACTAAAACATTATGGTCTCTCCTTCTAAAAAACAAATAGCCTGGCATATTGAAGCTTTGCCCCGCGACACAAAAAAAGCGCTCGACTTTTTAGCCAAGCAACCGTGGCTCGCACGCGCCAACTGGTACTTGGCCGGCGGCACGGCTCTGGCTCTTTCGACCGGCCACCGCAGCTCGGTTGATTTGGATTTTTTTACTCCGAAAAAATTTAACAACAATTTGCTGCTTAATCATTTTACCGGCGCTGACTGGCAAACGGATATTAATGCTGAAGGAACAATTTATGGCACGCTAACGGGGGCTAAAGTAAGTTTTATTTTCTATCCTTTTTTTCGGCCGGCAAAGAAACCGTTAACCTATGGCTTTATTAAAGTTCTTGAGCCGGTGGACATCGCCGTAATGAAAATAACCGCCATCAGCCAGCGCGGACGCAAGCGCGATTTTTTTGATTTATATTGGTGCGCGAAAAATATCGCTCCGCTTAAAGAATTTATTCTTAAACTTAAAACCCAATACCCGTTATCTACTCATGATTATCATCATATTTTAAAGAGTCTTGTCTACTTCACTGACGCGGAAAACGATCCGATGCCTAGATTGAATTTTTCCGCCGGCTGGCCGCAAGTTAAAAAATTTTTTACCAGCGAAATCCCTAAAATAACCAAGGAAATCATAGAACTAGAAAATGATTAAATAATAATAAATTTTACCTAATTTTAGCTATAAAAAAGCCATCGTCTAAAAAACGATTGACTTTTTTTTAATTTTATGCTATTATATTTAATCGTACCTTTTGATATTCTTACACGAAAGGTAGCAAAAATCGAGCCCTTATTCCTCCCTCTTGGCCTGTTTATTTTTAAACAAGGCCAAGGGCGAGGAACCAGGGTTCGATAATGGATTGAACCTTGAAAACTCAACAACAAACAACCAAAAAAGCAGAAAGTGAGCAGATTATGGCAGAAGACAAAGGAAAACCAGAAGCAAAAGAACCAAAGAATGATACACCGCCGCCACCCAGGCCGGTCAGACTACAAGTAATCAGCTCTGGCCAACAGGGTCAATACACGTTTGACATTCAAGCCATGTCGGACCAAGGGCGAGGCATCAAAGCCAAAGTTCTCGTCATTGAAGGCACCCACAAGCGGAGCGTCAACGAGACGGACGAGAACGGGTTCATCGAAGGTTACAAAGCACAACCCTTCAAAGATGAAGAACAGGAGTTTTCGTTCAGCGTCATCGGATCAGACCTCCGAGAGGAAGTCACGTTGGACGGACCTGAACAACCCAAACCGCCGCCACGCAAAAAAATCAAACCCATTGCCGGCGGGTTCTGGGCAAACTTCAAACACGCAATTGCAGAAAACCGAAAAAACAAAGGAAACTGACATGAACTGGAAAAAATGGACTATCGCTGGCCTTACGGCCATAGCCGTAGTCGTAGCCGCAGGCTACATCTTTCACCAAATACCATGGTTCTGGAAGTATTGGACCATGATCGGGTTGGCAGTCATCGCTTTAGGAGTCTTGACTGTTAAGCACAACAGCACAAGGAAATATCTAGGCATGATGGCAGGCCAACTCTGTTCCAACAACAACTGGCGCTGGGGTGCGCTATTCATCCTGGCCGTGATCTTCTCGATCTCAGCCATGTTGGCTGGCTTCGGCCGACCCCTACTCACCAGCTCGGCTAAAGAGGTAAGATCCTCAATAACCGAAAGATTGGATAACTACCCACAAGCAAAGGCAGAGATGCGAAGCTTGTTTTGGGGAACTAACAGCGCACCATCAGTGTTTACGCCAAGCCGGGTAATCGAGAAAAAATACTCGAGCTGGTGGCACTGGATTTGGGCCGGCTTCCTCTGGTTTGCTTGGGTAGTGTACACCCCATTCGCTTTCAGGGATGAAGCAATGAAAGCAATCAAAGCTGCCATTAAGGCCGTGGAGCTACGAAAACGTCTCAATCAGATCCGAGAAGGATCGGTTGTATCCGCGATAGTAACCCCAACGCCTGGAGCACCGGCACCAGCGGTGGCAATCACCAAAGCAGACCTGCTTAAGAAGGTATTCCAAGTTCAAGTGTTCTGGGAATTCTTGGAGATCTTCGTCAAGCTACTGCTCAAAAAAACAGGAAACTTGTTCAAATAAGAAAGGACACAACATGAAAGAGTACATCAAAAAATTCTGGACCACTCTACTCGGAGGATTTGTCTTTGGGATCGCACTCGCGGTTCTACTGGGCATCCCAATCCGATTTGTGGTTTCACTGGCGATTTTCCTGTTCATCCTGAACACGATTATCGAGCAAGCCGAAGGTTACGGCACAGTAACCAATCTGGTAAAGAAGGTTTTTGCCTTCGCCGTCGGAGTCATAATCTTCGTCGGCTTACGCGCCATCGCCGGATACTTGCTGGATCTACCAGCGGACCGGACTCACCAAGACCTAGTCTCTGGTAGCGGCATCTGGGGTATCACCACCCGCAGTATCACAACGAACATCGTGTTCGAAATACTGTTTCTTATCCCCGGAGCGGCCATCGCCTACCTGGTAGTTAAGGAAGGCAGGTTCTGGAAAACCGCCCTGGTGATAACCTGCACTGTGCTGCTATGCTGGGTGGCTTGGACTATCAAGCAAAGGGCTCATGCCGAGGCCATGAAAAGACAGTCGCAGGCGCTCGTCAGCCTGAACGCTCGAGGGCTAAACAATAGAGCCCTAATCAACGAAGCTGCGGCCACTACCAGTTTCGGCGTCGCCAAGGCCAAGGTCGGCCTGTTCTATCAACAAGACGGAACCAATGGATTCGTCTTGGATCAAAACCTGAGAAACTGGAGTGTTCTCCCCGGCGCAAGGGTTAAACAACTTCACCCTGACGCGCTCCCAATAGTTTTTGAGGGAGAAGCCTTCACTCAGGTGATGTTGCCAAACACCAATGGTTCGTTCGTTGGCGGAACCAAAACCTGGGTTGAATCCTGGAAATTTGATTGGGTAGACGGCAGAAATGCCGCCAATCCGAATCATTCATTGGCCAGACGCCAAGTCCAGGAGAAAATCGTACATTTCAAGTCCGGAGAAATTGTTTATACCGGACTCCAAATAGAGCCTGGCGACAAAGTGAGGTACCTTAACTCCACCAAACCTTTTAAGGAGCTGGGAAAGGGCGGGCTTCACGATGTTGATGTCAGGGCTGACCACACCGCCTCGGCCTCAGGCAGTATCGTAATTGCCGGAGGTGCCGAGGAGGGTGAAGTCAAAATCGTGGTCACGCCACGAATCTAGCCGGCGCTAAGAGCGCTCGGTCACAGCGGCAGACAAACACAGTCTGCCGCTTTTCTTTACTTAAAAAATATTGTATAATATACTTACCGTATAAACTATTATAAATACTGCGATTATGAAAAAAATATTAATACCAACTCTGTTGCTTTATTTTCTATTTTTTAGCTTTATTAATTCCAGTTATGCCGGCCCGGCCGGAGCGGGAGCAGTTGAACAATCTAATCTCGGCACCGTCCAACTCACCAACCCCCTAACCGGCAACCAAAAAAGCGACGATATTCCCGTCTTACTCGGCAAAATTATCAACTACGCCATGGGCATCATCGGCTCGCTGG
>LCCP01000040.1 GCA_000997945.1 Parcubacteria group bacterium GW2011_GWC2_42_12
ATTGCTCCCGTCAAAACTTAACGCCTGCCCGAGCTTACCCGGAACGGTAGTGGTGGAAGTTTGGCCTTGGAGATAGCCGTTATTCCCCTGCCCGCTGGAATCGGCGACATTGGTGAGCATTTTCGGGCCGTCAAAGGTCCAATGGCCCACTAAACCGGAGTTGAGGCCTTGGCCCGGCAAACCGCGCGGGGTTGAAGCCAGTTTGCTGGCCGCGCCGAGGTTGTAGAGTTGCTTTACCTCCCCCGCCGACAGCACGCGGTTGTAGATGCGGACGTCGTCGATGTTGCCCTCCAGATAGTTAGCGTCTTGGGTTCTTCCTATGTGGTGACAACAACATGTTGCCACTGATTAGCGGAAAGAGTGCTTGAAACAACGCCATTTACATATATCGTTGGATCTACAAGACCTGTTGCGGTAACCGTTCCGGCGTTTAACCAAATGTAATCCGTAGTACTGGTGAGATTTATAAAATATTCTGTGGTGGTTTTGGGGTAGACCCAAAAAGCAATAGTATTAACACTCGTCGGACCAGTTCCCCTATCCACATAATCATTGCTCCCGTCAAAACTTAACGCCTGCCCGAGCTTACCCGGAACGGTAGTGGTGGAAGTTTGGCCTTGGAGATAGCCGTTATTCCCCTGCCCGCTGGAGTCCACCAGCCGACTAGACCAGTGTTAAGAGCGAGGAAGTTAGAGGGTTTATTAATCGTCGTCGCCTCGCTTATGGTTGGCAAAGACAGCAAAAATATAACGGCAACGATGATAGTTTTCAATTTCCAATTTTTAATTTCCATATATTTCTATAAGTTTCTATTTATTTCGATCTATTTCTTCATAAACTCCCAGGTCCCGAACAGCCCCTTCAGCAATTCGTCAAATTCGGCATAGGCGCTGATCTGATAAACATTGCCGTTAAAAATGAACCAAACCTCGCGGGAAGTGCCGCCGAAGGCCTCGTTGTCGCTTTTGAAAGCCAGCCCTTTACGGTTTTCCCCGACCAAAACCTCTTGCGGTTCGCTAATCTTTAAATCAGGTATTTTTTCATGAATCGCTTCAGCCGTAATGTCCGAATCCGACTCGTCGTTCGGCGTAATTAAAATCTGAATACCAATATTTTTGGCGATATTTTGAACTAAGACCACCTCGCTCGCGTCGCCGGCAATCTCGCTCACGGCAAAATCCTTGGGATATTTAAAGGAAAAACCGTAATCGGCATTAAGGTAGGTTTCCGTGTATTGATATTGGGCGATTTCAGCGATTGACTCGGGCAAAGCGCCGCTCTTAATAACCCCGGTTGACTGGCCGGTTAGCGCCGGCGCGGCGCCGGGTAGGGCGCCGGCAACCGGACTACCCGGCTTTGCCTCGTCGCCAGATTTTTCGCCCGCGTTCCCTCGGCCCCAGATTAAATACGCTCCGCCCGCAAAGACCGCTAATACGACCACAATGATTGCTATTTTTTTCATATTTTTATTGATCTATAAATTTTCAATTAGTTAATTTTTATTGTCATTGCGAGCTTCTGAAAGAAGCGAAGCAATCTCACGAACATAAATCTTCGCTTAAATCCCGCCACTGGGAATTAAATTTATTTATTAATTCTATTTTCTTTTTTCTAGAACCGCTTTTAATTTGTTTTTCTCTGACGATGGCATCATTAATATTATTAAATACTTCATAATAAACTAATTTATCAACTTTATATTTAGCGGAAAAACTTATTTTATCATTTTGATTTTTGTGCTGGTAATTCCTATTTAATAAATTATTGGTAACTCCAACATATAAAACTAAATTCCATTTGTTAGTATTGATGTAAACATAATAATATCTTTCATGCATATCGCTTATAGTTATTCGTGAGATTGCTTCGCCGCCGGCTGGCGGCTCGCAATGACAGTCAATAAATCCTTACTGTCCGGCCGCGGGTGCCGGTTCTACGGGCGTAGTTTCAGCCGTCGGTGTGGGCTCAGGCATGACCACTGGTTCAGGCGCAGCTTGTCCAGAGCTTGTCGAGGGAGGCACAGGCAGTTCAATAATATCCACGGTCGCGGGTTCGGGGATAACCGGCATTTCAACCGGGCCGGGCGTTGGTGTCGGCGTTGGTTCAACCGCTGGCGGCGAGCCATCCTGTCCTGAATCCGCCGCAGTTGACGAGGCCGCGCTATCTAACGGTTCAGTCGGCGGACTGAATATTTCCGGATGTTCGGCCACATATTCATTATATATACGGGTTAAATTATCCGCGCCGCTCGTTGGCGGGGTATCGGTTCTATTCTCGGGCAAAACCGGCAAGTTAAAATTTTCCGGCGCCGGCAACTCTCGCTTCACCACCGGCTCATAGCCGGGGAAAACTTTAGCCGCCAAATCCAGCGTGCGGCCGATTAAGCCGGTATAGGCCGTCACTGCCATCCGCTTTTGTTCGCCCCGCGACTGGGCTCGGCTCTTTTCCCGCTTCAGTTCCCGCGTTCTGGCTTCATAATGCTTGGCCAAAAATTTGGCCAAATAAACGCCGAGATCTTCTTTAATTTTCCGGCTGACTTTCTGCGTGCGCTGGCTTAGCTGGTATTGCCAGACTCCGTCCGCCAGAGTTAAATCCAAAAAACTATAGGTTAGGTAATAATACTTCTCGTCTTGCTCCAAGTTTTCAATCTTAAAATCCATATTAAACGAGTCCAAATCAACCGCTAAGAGAGCCGTGTTGTCAACGCCCTGGACGGAGGTTTTTTTTTGTCCGATCGTTTCCGTCCCGGCCGCTAAAGCGCCACCGCCCAAGATTAAAACCAGCGCCAAAATAATTACCGTGGCGTTATTGTATTTGATGAAATGGAGAATTTTATTCAGCATATTGATTTAGTTAAAGGTTATAAAGTTCATAATGTATTTTTACTTTAACACTGACAGGTAATTTTTCAGCATGAAGATGGAGTCGGCTTTTAGATGATTTCTGACCCAGGTTTTTTCTTTTTCGCCCTCAATCAGCTCGCCCAGTCCCTGTAAAATTTGACCATCTTTCACTTTTTCTATGAACGCTAAGCAATCAGCCAAGTATTCTTTAGTGTTTTTGCCGGTTCTTTCCCTAATCACTTCGGCGTTAATATCCCAATTATTTTCGGCAAAATAGTGGATATCATAGATGTCTCTCACGGCGGTTTCTTTTCTCAAAGTCAAAGCCGAGAGCTTGCCGGCAAACAGGTAGTCCTTTTTAGCGGCCAGCATGGCCAGACCGAGATATTCTTTTAGCTCGTAGCGGTCTCTGATATTGGCTGCCGACTTTCTAACATTGATCTCAACCTTGATATTGCGATCGCCGCCGCCGTAGGAGAGCAAGGCAAAAACCGTGAATCTTTTGATGTATTTATCTTTAATTTGTCCGTATTTGTTCATAATGCTTACCAGCTTTTCAAAAACTAACTTTTGATTTTCTTCGCTTATCAAGAGCAGATCAAAATCCAAATCTACCGAAAATCTCGGCAGCCGGTAGAATAAATAAGCACAGGTGCCGCCCTTGAATCCAAGAAGCGAACTAATCGTGACATCGGTATAGATGTCTTTTAGAATCCGGCCCATTATTAATTGATGTTTTTCTTTATTCAACATATTTTTTTTGATAATTTTTTCGATATTTATTCAATCGTTTTATCAATTGCCGGTTGTCATAAATCTTCACCATCTGATCGCACTTTTCCCAGTTAATTGGTTTCAGATTATCAAAGTAGTAATTCGGAAATAAATAAATCATATCCAAAAAAGCTCTTTCCGGGGTAGCGGCGCTGTAGTTATTATCGCTCGCGATGCCGGTGGAATTAAACAAAACCACATCTTTCAGTTTTCTGAAAGTAAATGCGTATTTGTCCATAGTCATAGTTTTTGGCCATTTGGCAACCGCGAAGATCGTATCATAATGCTGGAAAATTATGCCGGCTTCCCGCAGGACTGTCTCAAAGCTGATATAAGATGGAGTGTAGATGCTAGTTGCCAATTCTTTCGGATTGTAGTTTTTATCTTTGGCAAAAACTCCTCTGGTTAATCGGATTAACGCGCCTTGCTTAACATAATAACCAATCTTAGATTTAAGATTACGCGGATTGGTTTCTTCCCAAAGTAAAGCCAAATCCTTTATAGTTAGGATAGTTTTAGTGGATTGATACAATTTGGCGATTAAATTGTCCATAGGCATATGTTTGGCGGAAGTAATGAATAATCTTACTTCCATTGTATATTATTAATAAATTACCGTCAACTGCCTGATTTTGACTGGGGCTTTTTTTATTTTACTTCGCGCATCTAAAGCCAATTTCAACCGACTGTTCCGCCGGACTATGCGATAAATCCAGGCCGTAAATTCCGCCCCAGCCGCGGACGAACCCGCGCAAGCCGTTACCGCTGCCCACGAAAATTTTGCCTATATTATTAGTCTGATCGGTTAAGTAATAATCCGGCGCGATGTTCAAACCCTTAAAGTCTGACACTGCACTATATTCAAACCAATCATCAGCCGACGGCGTTACCGGCAGGCCGGCCGAGGTGATGTTTTGGTTGGTCCACTCGGCTACGCGGCCTGCCAGATTATTTATGACATTATCATTGGTTAATTTAAATCCCCCTGCGCCCCCTTTGTTAAAGGGGGTAGTCGAAGCCCCCGGCGCTGAACTTGTCGAAGCCAGTTGCATACCGGGTGTAACCGCGTCAGTATCATTCTCCGCCACCTGCAAAATATTTTCCGCGATAGTCAGCCATTCGTTTTCACCGATTAAATGATAGCCGGCGCCCAGGGTTTGGCAGGCCACTTGCGCTTGGCCTTGCGACACACCGGTCCACACCATATTTATGCCCCCTTTAACAAAGGGGGTAGGGGGATTTAATCCATCTCCGGCCGCCAAATCATTCATAACGCAGAAGCCGGGCAAGGTGCCATATTTAGCCGAACCCGGCGCCCAAACCAAGCCCTCGCCGCAATAACCCTCAAACGCTCCGGCCACGACTTTGCCTTCAACACCTAAGTCGGCCCTGGTTTCATCCACGGCCGCGTCCAGCGCGTTAGAGCAATGGCCGCCGCTACATAACATAATTCGGCCGTCTACTAGCAGCGACCCCATAATCTTAACCTCGCCCGAATCGGCGATGTTCATAACGCTAACACCGTTAGTCTGAAAATCCGCCACATCTCCGCCGCCCTGCTGATTAACCACGAAGGCGGTTTGCGTTGAACTGGCCGAAATTTCTGTCGGGTCAATTATTTGCACCAACCCCCCTTCATCCCCCCTTTCAATCTTAATATTTTCCACCAAAGCCGTGGTGCTGGCCAGCAAATTGTCACGCTGGAGCCAAGCCGAGCGCAGGGACAATAGCTCATTATTTATTCCGGCGATTGAATTGTTATTCTGAAGCGTGGCGGAACGGAGCGCAAGAATCTGATTATCCAAACTGCTGATCACGCCATTAACCCCGTCTAATTTTATCGTTAAGGCCACGTCTAATTTCCCGGCTTCTTCTTGCGCGATCTTTTGGATCTTCGGATCCAAATTTAAATTGCTAACCGCGTCGGCGATCAGCCGCTGGACTTCATCTTCAATCTTCATCTCCGCCACTCTCTCCACCACTAATTGCTCAACCTCTTCCACGGCCAAAGATTTATTACGCCGCGAAATTAAAACTTTAATTTTACCTTGGCCTGCCTTTAACGGTTCTAAGGCCACGCCCACGGTAGAATCGCCGCCATCGGCGCGCATGGCATAGCCGGGCGTGGACGAAGCGCTAGTCAATGAATCGCCCACCTTAATAACGCCGTTTTCGGCCGAAACGAAAGCGTCAACCTGGCCGAGCAGGCCGATCATAGCGTAATGCGCCGGATCATTTCTCACCGCAACCGAATTATTGCCCACGATTGACGGCTTAGTGGAAACTATGCCCATGACATTATTATCATGGCCGCGCTGGCATTTTTTAACCGCATTCGGCTCAATTAAATCAATACAAACCGTTTCCCCGGACTTTAAATCAATGTCCGCGGTATAGAAATATTCGGCGTAGTCCGCGCCGGCGCCGGAATAAGCGCCGTCCGCGTAAGTTCGTCCGTAAGAATCAACTTTAAAGATTAGGCCGGAAGTGGAAGTGGAGACAGTAAAAACATCGCGCAAGGCGGTGGTTTCATCCACTACGGCCAATTTTGAATAAGGGCTGGTAGTACCAATGCCGACAAAGGGTCCGCTGGCTAAGCCGCCAGAGCCGTTAGCAGTGCCGTAAATAGTTAAGGTGGAAGTGCCGGCCAGATAAGCCGTGTAGCTTTCCACCGTACCGGCCGTGGCCGCGGAAAGCGGCAGGTCAACCCAGGAAACCGCGCCGGCATCGGTTTCAAAATTCAGATTGCCGGTTTCCAGCGCGCCGATGGAAGTAATGGCCGATGAGTAGTCATAGACCAAAGCGCCGGAGCCGATATTCATGCCGCCGGCGAAGGTAGAAGTCGCGGTCGTTGAGGTGGCATGGAAGTATTCAGCGACCACCGGGCCAACCACGCTTAATTTAGCGTAGGGAGTAGAAGTCCCAATCCCCAATCTCGTATTAGTATTATCCCAAGCAAACAGAGAGTTATTAGATAAAGAAGTCGCGCCAGTCCAGAAGGCAACCGTATTAGCAGCTCCGCCTGATACTCCGGCGCCTCCCCCGCCCACACAAACGCCGTTAACCGCAAAACATCCGGTCCTTAGATCGATTCCGCTACCAAAGGTGGAAGTTGCCGTAGCTGAAATGTTTATTGTATTTGCTCCAGTATTGCCTAGAGATAAAAGCGTACCAGGACTCGTCGTCCCGATGCCGACGTTGCCGGTTGTATCTATTGTCAGCCTGTCGTTCGTGCCTAAAGCCGAGGACGAAGCAATCTTAAACTTGCTGCCGTCAGAATAGTCAGTCCCCATAGTCCACATGGTCGCCGTGGAATTGCCAAAAGTCAGGGCGGTGTCGGCTGCCGCCTGATACAGAGATAGAATGCTGTTAGGAGTGGTCGTCCCGATGCCGACGTTGCCTGCTGTTGTAATATACAGACTATTTGCCGTTGCCGCTTGATTGACCACCAGAGCCGCGTTGTTGCCGACGGATAAACCGCCGGCGAAGGTGGAAGTCGCGGTCGTGCTCGTCGCCGTTAAGTAC
>LCCP01000041.1 GCA_000997945.1 Parcubacteria group bacterium GW2011_GWC2_42_12
TATTATTAATCAAGGGCGGCAAGACGATGTCAGGCAGCTAAAACTCTTTGATCTGTGAGTTTTAACGCCCTGCGGTCTCTGCCGCAGGGTAATTTACATGTCAAAAAAATTCTATATTACAACTCCGGTTTACTATGTAAATGATGTGCCGCATATCGGCCATACCTATACGACCGTGGCGGCCGATGTCTTGGCGCGCTGGCATCGCTCGCTTGGCGATGAAACTTTCTTTCTGACTGGTACTGACGAGCATGGCGCTAAGATTGCCGAGAAGGCCAGAGAGATGAAGATTGAGCCCCAGCAATATGCAAATGAAATTTCGTCTAAGTTTAAAGAGGCCTGGAGTGAGCTTAATATTACCAATGATAATTTCATCCGCACTACCGACGAAGAACATATTAAAGCCGTGCAGAAGGCCTTGCAATATATGTATGACAGGAGCGATATTTATCTTGGTAAATATGAAGGTCTATATTGCCGCGGCTGCGAGCAGTATAAAAGCCAGCGCGATTTAATTAACGGCTTATGCTCGGACCATCAAACGGCTCCGGAAAAAATGAGCGAAGAATGCTGGACTTTTAAATTAGCAAAATATCAGGATGAGCTGCTTAAGAAAATTAAAAAAGATGAATTACAAATTCTACCTTTGAATCGCAAAAATGAAATTGTTAGTTTTTATGAAAAAGAGGGGCTAGAAGATATTTCTTTTTCTCGGAAAAATATCAGCTGGGGCATACCGATTCCTTGGGATAAGTCGCATACGGTTTATGTCTGGGCGGACGCGTTTTTAAATTATTTGACCGGTTTGGGCTGGTCGGGGAAGGCCGGCCAGGCGCCAAAAATGTGGCCAGCAGCAGTGCAGCTAATGAGCAAGGATATCTTAAGGGTTCATGCCACGATTTGGCCGGCCATGCTTTTGTCGCTCAATTTACCCCTGCCGGAGACTATTTTTGTTCATGGCTATTTTCAAATTAATGGCCAAAAAATGAGTAAATCTTTGGGGAATGTTGTCGCGCCGGAAGATTTGGTAAAAAAGTACGGCGTGGATGCCGCGCGTTTTCTAATTATGAGCGCTACCGCTTTCGGGCGCGACGGCGATATTAGTTTTGCCAAATTTGACGAAAAATATAATGCGGATCTAGCTAATGGTTTGGGTAATTTAGTGGCCCGTGCGACCAAGCTAATAGAAAAAAACGGCCTGGAGTTAAAATTAAAAGTTGGCAGCGATAAGAAGTTGATTGAAAAATATTCTAAGAACATGCAATCCTTTAGATTTGATGAGGCGCTGAAATCGTTGTGGCAGAAATTAAAAGAGGCCGACGAAGCTTTGAGCGAAAAAAAGCCATGGAAGCTGGATCTTTTGGCAAGCTCAGGGCAGGCAAAAATAAAAAAAATATTAAAGCCGATCGCGCAGGATATCCTGAATGTGGCCGATTTACTAAAGCCGTTTATGCCGACAGTGGCGGAAAAAATTATTACGCAGTTTAGCCATAAGCAGATTAAAAAAGGCGAGCCGCTGTTTCCGAGAATATAAATTTAAATTGTCATTGCGAGCGACCGCAGGGAGCGAAGCAATCTCACGTATGCCTTAAATAGATATCCGTGAGATTGCTTCGTCGCTGTCGCTCCTCGCAATGACACGTCTATTTATGCCTATCTTTGACATCGTCTTAATAATTATTATCGCCGGCTTTGTTTTTTACGGCTTGTTTTTCGGCCTAATTCGGACGCTGGGCTCTTTGCTCGGCGCGGTCATCGGCCTGTGGCTGACTTTTATTTTTTATTTAACGGTTTTCGACTGGGTCAAAAATTTGTTTTTTGGCCATGACTTATCTGGTAAGATTATAACCTTCATTATTTTGTTCACCATAATCAATCGCCTGATTGGTTTTATTTTTGCCCTGTTAGACCGGACCTTTGATCTTCTCTCGGTCATTCCTTTTTTAAAGACCATCAACCGCTTGGCTGGCGCGATCCTAGGTTTTGTTGAAGGCGGTTTGGTGCTCGGCCTGATTCTATTATATATTTCTCAAACTTCTTTCGGCAGTTGGTTAAACGGCTCGCAAGTGGCGCCGTTTTTAATCAAGTTTACTCAAATTGTTTTGCCGCTACTGCCGGGATTGTTAAATAAGATTAAGGGGGTGGTTTAAAAAATGAAGCCTAAAGATAGTTGGCGTTTGACATTTATAATTAACCCTGCTAAAATTTATATATAATAAATAATAGTGAGGATAATATGTATATAAATAGACAGTTAGAAGTTGATATTAAGCCATTTTTAGCAAAAAAAGAGGTTATTTCAATAATTGGGCCAAGACAAGCCGGAAAAACTACTTTTATTGAAAATTTGGCCAAACAATTTAAAAACAACGACAAAACAGTAAAATTTATAACTTTTGAAAAAAGGGCTGATTTGGATTTATTTAATAACAATATTGAAGATTTTAAAAAAGTTATACTGCAATATGATGTGGTTTTTATTGACGAATTTCAATACAGCAAAGACGGCGGACAAAAATTAAAATATTTATATGATACCACCAAGACTAAGTTCATTATTTCCGGGTCATCTTCGCTGGATCTGACTTTCCAAACCGGCAAATATATGGTTGGCCGGCTGCTTGAGTTTTCGCTCATGCCTTTTTCTTTCCGAGAGTTTTTATCAGCCCGCGATCGGGAGATATTTAATATTTTACCGGACAAAACCGGCTGGAATTTATTTGAATTTGAGATAAAAAATTCCTTTGGCCAAGAGATTAATGATAGATTAATAAAATTATTTGAAGAATATATTATTTTCGGCGGTTATCCGGCGGTAGTTTTGTCCGAGAGCAATCAGGAGAAAGAAAAAGTTTTAGAAAGCATTTACAGCAAATATTTATTGAAAGATATAAAAGACCTGCTCCGTCTCGCGACCGACAGCGAGCTGGAAAGGCTGGGGAAATTTTTAGCCGGACAAGTCGGCAGTATTATAAAATATCAGGAATTATCCAATGCCAGCGGATTAAATTATAAAGAATTGAAAAAACATCTGAATATCTTGGAGAAGACTTATATTATTTCTTTAGCCAGTCCGTTTTTTACCAACAAAAAAACTGAATTGGTGAAAAATCCAAAAGTTTATTTTAAAGATCTTGGTTTAAGAGATTATTCTTTAACCGATTTCCGCGATTTTAGCGTTAGAAATGACATCGGCAGTATGATTGAAAATTACGGTTATAATTTATTAGTTGGAATTTTTGGCGGCAATATAAAATATTGGCGCACCAAGGCCAAGGCCGAGGTGGATTTTGTGGTTGAAAAGGAGCAGGCGGCTTATCCCATAGAAATCAAATACAGTTCCAAGCGGATTGTCGGCAAAAGCCTGTTCAGCTTTATTGAAAAATTTAATCCGCCGGTGGCCGTGGTTCTGACCAAGGATTATATTGGCGAAGAAATCGTTAATAAGACAAAAATAAAATTTATTCCGATAATATATTTGGCTTAATAAATTTATGATAAAAAATAATAAGAATAAGGGCGAGGAGCAGGAAATATTAAATTTATTGGCTTTACCGCAAAAACGGCGAGAAAAAGATAAATGACAATGCTTTAGTGGCTTGGGCTTTACTAATAGCCACCAGCGATCCGAAAGATAAAGAAGTAATGATAAAAATTATTGTGAATTTGTTGAAATAATGTAATTATATGCTCAGGAACAAAATAAATCCCAAAAAATTATTTTCTAAACAAATTTTAAATTACCAAGTTAAAACTAAAAGGGGTTTGGTTAATTATGTTAATCTAGATAATGCGGCTACAACCCCGCCGTTTTTAGAAGTAGAAAACGAAGTTAGAAAATATCTCATTGGTTATGGTTCAGTTCATCGTGGCGCAGGAACAAAATCTAAAATTTCTACTGATATTTATGAAAGAAGCCGAGAAGTGATTAAGGATTATGTAAATGCCAAAACAGATGATTATGTTCTTTATTCCGGCAATACGACTGGCGGAATAAATATGGCGGCTTATTTTTTCTCTTTCTTGTCTGGCAAAATTATGGTTTCTACTGTTGAGCACAGTTCATCTTGGTTACCATGGATAAAAGTCGAGGGAGTAAAATTGCTCGGCGAAAAACAAAATTCTCTTAATGAGATGGAAGAAATAAATAATCAAATTCAAAAATTTGGTAGTTCGCAAGTTATACAATATGATGTCAATGAGAATTTTGAATTTGATTTATCAGATATTGGAAGAGGATTGAAACAGAACAAGATAAAAGTTCTTGTTTTAACTGCCTCTTCAAATATTACGGGCTATTGCCCAGACATTAAATCAATTGGAGAATTAGCCCATAAGTATGGTGCATATTTTTTAGTTGATGCTTGCCAGTTTTTGCAACACCATGAAATAGATATGCAAAAAATGGGTATAGATTTTTTGGTTGCTTCGGGGCATAAATTGTATGCCCCTTATGGCGGAGGATTTTTAGTTGGGTCAAAGAAATTTTTAGATGAATTTTTACCCTACCAGATTGGCGGTGGAAATTTGCCCTATATTACTGAACAAGGAGAATTTTTAAGGTTTAAAAATCAAATGGCTCATGACCCGGGAACTCCAAACGCGGTTGGAGCGATTGCCATGATGTATGCTCTAGAAATAATAGAAAAAATCGGGTTAAAAAATGTTGAAGATTATGAACGAAAATTAGCAGAAAAATTATTTTATTATTTAAGTAAAAATTCCAAAGTTGAGCTTTATGTCCGTAAAGAACATTTGAGTACGGTTTTACCGTTCAATATCAAAGGGAAAGATTCAATTAAGATCGCGGAAATATTAAATTCAGATTACGGCATAGGCGTGAGAGCAGGCAGTTTTTGCGTTTATCAAGTGGTCAGAAAATTATTAAAAATAACCGATGAAAAAAATATAATTGAATCAGTTAAGCGTGGCGAGCTGGAAAAAGTTCCTGGTCTGATTCGCGCTTCAATCAGTTTATGTAATAATGAAAAAGATATAGAAAGAATAATTACCGCCATAAACGAATTAACAAAATAAAAAAGATGAATTGTCGCAAACGAGGGAATATAATGAGCCACGCAGCGATCGTGGCGCGAGAATTAAAAACTTCTTGTATTATAGGCACTAAAATCGCCACCAAAGTTTTAAAAGATGGCATGATGGTTGAGGTGGACGCGGATAAGGGGATTGTGAAAATAATAAAATAGCTATGAACAAATACAAAAATAATTTTGCCTATATTGACGGGAATAATCTCTATCAGGGCGTTAGAAGTTCTGGCTGGAAAATAAATTTTAATCGCTTCAGGCGGTGGCTATCCGATAAATATGGCATAAAACGCACTTACTATTTTATCGGTTTAATACCAAAAGAAAAAGATTTATACGGTTCGCTTGCTAAAGCCGGCTTTACTTTGATCTATAAAGAAGTAATTTATGATAAAGACGGCAAACCCAAAGGAAATTGCGACGCTGATTTAGTTCTGCGGTCGGTTGTTGACCATTTTGAAAATAATTGCGATAGCCAAATCGTAGTGGCCAGCGATGGCGACTACGCTTGCTTAGTAAAAAATTTAAAAGATAATAATAAATTGGTGACAGTTTTGTCGCCGAATCCAAAAAATAAATGTTCTATTTTACTTAAGAGGATCAACGCGCCGATAGTATATTTAGATGATATAAAAAGAAAAATTTGCTTAAATGAAAAAGCCCCCGGTAAGGACGGAACCTTACAGGGGTCTTTTTCGTAGAAATTCTACTATTATATTATGATATAATTTCTATATTGTCAAGGATAAAGGTAAAATGCGCTAATTATAGATAAAATTAAATCCCCTTCACCCCCTTTGTTAAAGGGGGCAAACACAAATCTATGTTCACCAAAACCTTTAAACAATTAACAAAAAAAGACGTCGGTATAGCCGGCGGCAAGGGGGCGAGTTTAGGCGAAATGACTAAAGTTGGAATCCCTGTTCCGCCCGGGTTTGTAGTTTTAGCTTCGGCTTTTGATAAGTTTCTAGAAGAAACCGATTTGGCAATAGAAGTTGAAACGACTTTAAAAAAGGTTAATCACAAAGATATAAACTCGGTGGATCGAGCTTCAGCGGAAATTCGCGCCATGATTTTAAAAGCTAAGATGCCTAAGGATATTGCTCTGGAGATTATGGGTGAATATGAAAAACTTAAATCCCCCTTAGCCCCCTTTGTTAAAGGGGGTAGCAAGGAAAATCCCCCTAGCCCCCTTTATCAAGGGGGCAAAAAATTGTTAGTGGCGATCCGTTCGTCGGCCACGGCCGAAGATAGTGGAACGGCCGCCTGGGCCGGGCAATTAGAAACCTATTTAAATACCACGGAGAAAGATGTTTTGAAAAATACCCAGCTGTGCTGGTCGTCTTTATTTACGCCACGGGCGATTTTTTACCGCATTGAACAAAAGCTTCATAAAAAGCCGGTCTCCGTGGCCGTGGCCGTGGTCGTGCAGCAAATGGTTCAGTCCGAAGTAGCCGGCATTTGTTTTACCGTGCATCCGGTGACTAAGGATTATAATCAGATGGTGATTG
>LCCP01000042.1 GCA_000997945.1 Parcubacteria group bacterium GW2011_GWC2_42_12
ATCTTATTATGTCAGAAAACCTTAGCGGTTTTCCGACACCTTTCCCTTGCAAGGAAACCCCACCCTAAAGGGCTGGGGAATAAGCTACGCTATTTAAAATTAAGTCATTGAAAATTGTTTAAAAATTAAAAATTGATAATTGAAAATTAATAATTCGGTTGACATCGCCAAATATATTCTTTACAATATACTCGTAAATAATTTAATTCTTAATCTAATAACCATATGCCATTAATTCCCACGGTTATTGAAAAATCCGGCCAAATCGAACGGGCCTATGATATCTACTCCCGCCTGTTAAAAGATCGCATCATTTTTTTAGGCGAACCCATCACCGACCATGTAGCCAATATCGTCATCGCCCAATTTCTCTTCTTAGACGCGGAGAATAAAGACAAGGACATTAAGTTCTATATCAATACTCCGGGCGGTTCGGTCACGGCCGGCCTAGCGATTTATGACACCATGCAATATGTTAAATGCGCTGTTTCCACTATTTGCGTCGGCTTGGCCGCTTCCATGGGCGCGGTGCTTCTGGCCGCGGGCAAGAGCGGCAAAAGGTTCGTCCTGCCCAATTCGGAAATTCTCATCCATCAAGTCATGGGCGGTTTTGAAGGCCAGGCTTCGGACATCAAAATCCATTCCGAGCATATTTTAAGAGTCAGGGAGAAATTAAATAAAATCTTAGCCAAGCATACTGGCCAGCCGATTACCACTATTGAAAAAGACACGGATCGGGATAATTTTATGAATGCTGAAGAAGCCAAAAAGTACGGCATTATTGATAGAATAATTACCAAATAAATCTCATAACTCACAACTCGCGGCTTAAAATTAAAAACAGCTAAATTTTCTTAATTTAGCTGTTTTTATTTACCTTACCGAAAAAAATTTTAATTTTAGCTAACTATTGACAAAATAAATTAAATTGTGATAGGGTTTTAATAATATCGGAGTTGCTCTGATATTACGAAAGGGTCAAGGGCATAATCCTTTCGTCTGCTCATTGCAAAAAATGCCCAACAAACCAAGGCGCGAAAAAATCCGCGCCGCCATCGGAGCAAAAGAACATCATGCCAACCGAAAAAAAATCAGCGAAACCAGCAAAAGCAACGAGGAAAAGGACATGCGGCGCGCGCCGGAGCATAAAGCGTCCCGCAACTGTTGGCGCAAGAGTGACCGCGCTCACGCCACCCGAGCCCCTGCCAATGCCACTGCCAGCGCCCGTGCCCGAAACGGCTACGGAACTTGGCGAACCCCTGCCGCCGCCAACGCCCGTGGCTGAAGCCGAACCGCCCGTGGAACTGCTCTACATGCTGAAGGGGCAAACCGCCCCCGAAACGCCGCTTGCACCGACGGCTGCGACCGCAGCAATGGCGGAAACGGAGGAACCACCATCGGCCCCAACCACGTATGAACCGCTGGCTGGACAGCCTGCGGAAACAGGAGAACAACCGGCCACCTCTGAAGCTGCGGCGACAGCGCCTGCGGCCGTATCAACTGAAGAGCGGCCGGCCGGAAACAGGAGACACGACTTCATGACCGAAAATCCGCAACCGGCCGCGGCCAAGGCACCGGTGATAACGGGTCTTCAAAACGGACAAGAAACCACTTAGCAGGAAACAAACTGCTTAAACTTCCAAACACAAAGCCCCGCCGGGATCATCTGGCGGGGCTTCATTTTTGAGAAAGGCCGGACAAAGGTTTTAGTTTTGAGCGCATATGAAATTGTTTGTATTTTTCTTGAAAAGAAAAATACCCAAATTTCATCTAAGCGAAAAACTAAAACCTTTGTCCGGCACTAAATCGTTAATTACAAATCAAACACCTTTAAATGGATTTTCTTGGCCTCTTGATCGGACAATTCTTTATAAGCCACCCGTATAGTATATCTTGTTTTATTTTCCCCGCCCGAACGACTGGCATCGTTCAGTCGGGCGGGCAGAGGGTAAATATCGGCGATAGTTAATGCCCAGAGATTTTTTCTATCTAACTTTTTTTCTAACTGATTAAGGTATTTATAAACCGACTCATTTTTATTTAATTCAATATTAGCGTCCAGATAAATTAATTTCTGCGTCAGTTCAACTGCCGGATTATTCTTTACGCCCTTAAGCATCTCGGTAATTAAAGTAATATCAATTTCAGAGAAATAAACATTTAGCTTACTCTCTGGCGGTCTTAATTTATAAATTATGCCGATGACTTTCCCGTTAGCGTAAATATCCCAAGCCGAACTCGGGTTGGCCAGGGCCGGTTTGATTTTGGCGTTAAAATATTTAAGATCACTAAAACCTAACGAACGCAAAAGTGTTTCCAGATTATTTTTAAATTCCGGAAGCGACTTGTCTTTAGGCGCGGACATTAGCCCGAGCGACTCATGCTCCAGATATTTTCCGCCCTGCTCCCCAAAAACCTTGCCAATTTCAAAAATGTCAATAAATTTTATGTTCTTCTTAGTGTATTCATCAAGTTGAATTAACAGGCCGGAAGCGATGGATTGTCTTAAAATCGGATAAAGATCATTAATTGAATTCTGGGCGGCTATGGCCTGCCAATCAGAATAATTAGCCGCGGCATTATCCTCCGGCTTAGTTAACGGCCAAGACAGAATTTCATCAAAACCCAAAGCATTTAAAATATCCCTGATTTTTTCCGCTAAAACTATATTCTTCGGCGTGATATCCGGCGCTGCCTGCAATTTCGGCACTTCCTTCGCCGGTATTTTATCATAGCCATGAATTCTAATTACTTCCTCAATCAAATCTTCGGGAAATTCTAAATCCTGACGATAGGTCGGCGGCGTGACCAGAAAACCGCTACCAGATTTTTTAACCGTAAAATTCAAATCATTAAATATTTTAAGCGCTTTTTCTTCGGATATGGCAATGCCAGCAAACTGACTCGGCAATTCGGGGCTAAATTCTATAGTCGGCGAAACATATTGCTTAGGATAAAACTCAAATGGCCGACTAATTGCTTTAGCGCCGCTATATTCTTCAATTAGCGCTACCAAGAGCTCCATGGCCGATTGCACGCCGCTTGGATCCAATTCTTTTTCCAGGCGGTGGCTGGCTTCGGTCACGATATTTAAGCTTCGGGAATTCTTTCTGATAACCGCGCGATTGTAAATCGCCATTTCGGCAATTAGTGTATCAGTCTTATCATCAATCTCGGCCGCTTGGCCGCCGATTAAGCCGGCCAGAGCGATAATATTTTTATCATCACGGATAATTATTTCTTGGTCTTGTTTTAACGACACGACGGCGCCAAACAGGGTTTTAATTTCAGTAAAATTATGATTCAACGACCACTTAATCCCGCCATTGACTTTACTAAAATCAATTAAGTGCGAGGGATAGCCGGTTAAAAACATGACATAATTAGATAAATCCACCAATAAATTAACGCTATTAATGCCGTGAAAACCGACATATTCTTTAAGCCAAGCCGGGGAATCGCCGTTCTTAACGCCGGCTAATTTCACGGCCAAAACTCTTTTGACAAATTTTTCAGACTCAACTTTGATATCAAGCCGACCGCCTGCGCAGGCAGGATCATCGGCCGCGGCAATTTTCTTGACTTCAGGCAATTTTAATTTTAAGCCGTAATAGGCGGCCACTTCTCTGGCTAAGCCAAAAACACCTAAGCAATCGGCGCGATTTTGCCTGACTTCAAAACCAATTAGATAGTCTCGGCGGTTTTTAAATTTAACCTCGTCAAAGCCGTCCATCATAAAACCGGTCAAGCTCAAAGCTTCACCTACTTCTTTCGGGTCGGCTTTTAAGCCAGGCACCAATTCTTTAATTTGACTATATAAAACTTTCATTTTCGTAATATTTATAACCTAAATTACCGCCTAATAAGGTTCTAATATCCGTAATATTATATTTAGCCATGACCAAGCGATCCAGTCCTAAGCCAAAAGCAAAACCCTGCCATTTCTTAGCATCAATCCCGGCCTTTTTCATGACATTGGGATGAATAATCCCGGCGCCGCCGATTTCCATCCAACCTATGCCTTTACAGATTGGGCAACCCTTGCCTTGGCAATTAAAACACCTAAGATCAATGCCAGCGCCTGGTTCAACTTCCGGATAATATTTATTGCGATAACGGACAATCACTTCCGGACCGTACATTTTTTTTAATAAAACATTAAAAACTCCAAATAAATCTTTTAAGCTTGCTTCATTAAGCACCGCCGCGGCTTGATATTGATGAAAAATAAAATGGTTGCTTTTATTAACATTTTCATTCCGGTAAACTCGGCCTGGCGAAACGATTTTAAACGGCGGCTTATAATTTTCCAGAACCCTGGCTTCAATCGAAGAAGTTTGTGTCCGTAACAAAACATTCGGCTCTTTAATGTAAATTGTATCCTGCATATCTCTGGCCGGATGATCAAACGGCACATTTAATCTCTGAAAACAATATTCATCCTCTTCTATTTCCGGTCCGTCCATAATGCTAAAGCCCAACCTCGTAAATAGCTGATTCATTTCTCTAATGGTCTTGGTAATGGGATGAAGATGGCCAATTTTCGGCAAATCATAATTTAATTCTTCCGCTCCGGCTTCAAGTTCTGATTTCAATTTATCACCTTTGAGCAAATTTTCTTTGGCCTTAAACAGATCTAGAGCTTCCTGATAGAGTTGCTTCATCAAAGGCATTTTTATTTTCTTTTCGGCCACGGTTAAATTCTTTATCTCTTTAAGAGCTAATTTTATGGAACCGCTATCACCGAAATACTGACGCCAAATTTTCTCCGTATCATTAATCAGTCGAGCGGACAATAAATCCCGCTTAAGCGAATCTATTAAATTTTTTACTTTATTTTCCGACATAAAGAAAAAAATCCAGGACTTTATTCTTCCTAGTTTTCGGCTTAACTAACTTCAGTTTAGCACTTTTCCGGTAAAAAATCCAGTAAATACATCAACCTTGAATCTCACCACTAAAACCATCTAAATTAATGGCCAATCTTATCATCCCCTACCATTTTTCCCGAAAGAGTGATATAAAATATAGCTATGGGGGGGGAATTAACCCGAATGTTTCAATTCTATCAGAATCGGGTCGGCTTTAAATAAGTCCGACGCTTCTGCTAATTGAAACTAACGGCTGCTCTTTCCAAAACCTCAATTTATAGAAAGGACTAGTATGAACATTCTACTGCTCTACCCAGAGTTTCCAGACACCTTCTGGAGCTTCAAACATGCGCTAAAATTCATCCGCAAGCGCGCTTCATTACCACCACTGGGCCTACTGACCGTGGCAGCTATGTTGCCTACTGGCTGGGCAATGCGCTTGGTTGATCTAAACGTTAGCCGGCTGACCGATGCCGACTTGAATTGGGCAGATTGTGTATTCATTAGCGCCATGGTCGCGCAACGGAGTTCATCAGAACAATTAGTTAGCCGTTGTCATGCGTCCGGGAAAAAAATCGTGACCGGCGGTCCGCTATTTACCGCTGAACATTATGCTTTCCCTAAAGTCGATCACTTCGTACTTAACGAAGCCGAAATTACCTTGCCGCTTTTTCTGGCGGATTTAAGCAATGGTACGGCTCAGCGCCTTTACCGTTCCGGCAAATTCGCGGATATGGAGAAAACTCCGGTTCCACGCTGGGATCTCCTGGACATGGGGGCTTATGCTTCTATGAGCGTGCAGTATTCGCGCGGCTGTCCGTTTGACTGCGAATTTTGCGATGTCACTCTGCTCTTCGGCCATCGGCCGCGAGTTAAAACCGCGCGACAGATAATCGCCGAACTTGATGGTTTACTCGCGGCTGGCTGGAGAAACAATGTCTTTTTTGTTGACGACAACTTGATCGGCAACAAGCGGCAACTCAAAACCGAGCTCTTGCCGGCGCTAATCGCTTGGCAAAGTCGTACCGGTCGCAAAACGCCCTTGTTTACCGAAGCGTCCATCAATCTGGCCGATGACGAAGAATTGATGCGCTTAATGGTAAAAGCTGGATTCAAGCGCGTGTTTATCGGCATCGAAACGCCGGAGGCGGCTGGTCTGGCCGAGTGCAACAAGCGCCAGAATCAAAGGCGTGATCTGGTCGCCGATGTCAAGCGCATTCAACGCGCTGGCCTTGAGGTACAGGGTGGTGCAGTCGGTGATCTTGTT
>LCCP01000043.1 GCA_000997945.1 Parcubacteria group bacterium GW2011_GWC2_42_12
ATAACCATAGATTTATGTTTAATTGTAAATTATACCCGTATTTTATCTAAGTTATGGCAAAATATCAATCTTTTAAGCACCCAAAAATTAACTTAAACCGTAATTTTTTAAATTTTATGGCGGATATTAAGTCGGACAAACCGCTGGAAAAATTTTTGCCTAATTTTGATAATTTACAAGAGAAAATCAAACCGGGCGCGGAGAAAGAAAGAATTAGAAAATTGGAGGAAGTCAGGCGGAGCGTTATTAATGAAGTCGCGCAGATGGAAAATATGGCGCCGGCCACGATCGGTCCGGTGGCGGCCGTTTCAGCGCCCCAGCATAAGCGGCAAAAACAGGTTGAAAACATCTTGGCCAAAGGTTTGGAGGATATTTATTTAAACTTAACTCCGGCCAAACAACAGGAATTTAAGCGAGTCGGCGAGGAAACCGCCGTTAAAATTAATAGAATATTGGCTAAAGCCAAGGTTAATATTGGCGCAATCGTCAGATTAATTAGAAAGTGGCTTAAGCTCATACCCGGAGTTAATAAATATTTTTTAGAGCAAGAAGCCAAGATTAGAGCCGAGGAAATAATCAAGTTGAGGAAGTAATATAATAGATAGAATTAATTTTAAAATGGCGACTTTCAATTTTTGAATTTTTAAACAATTTTTAATGTCTTAATATTTAAATATTAAAAATTTAGATATTATTTAAAAATTACAAAATTATGTAATTTATGGATTACGGTTTGGCCGAGCAAAACACGCAGATTTTGTCTGATGTAAATTTACAGATCAACCTTGACGGCTGGTTTATCTATTTAATTATGGCGCTGGCCTTCATCGCTCTGCTTTTCATCGTTCGCAAAATTATTTTAATTTTGTCTTTAAATTCAAAATATCATGAGCAGACAGTTTATCTTTTAAGGGTGCCGAAGGAAAAACCGAACGAAAAAGAACAGCAAAATAGTTCCAACTATGTCCAAAATTTACGCGAGCAAATTGCTCGCGGGGAAACTATTTTTAAAGCTATCGGCGGTTTGCGGGCCCAGAGGTGGCGTCAGGGCTGGTCCTGGTTAATCGGCCGGACTGATCATTTTTCCTTTGAAATCGTGGCTAACCAGAAATTCATTTCTTTTTACGCGGTGGCGCCGACTAAGATGGGGCGCTATTTAGAGCAGCAAATTCAAGCTTATTATCCGGAGGCGCTTTTAGAAGAAGTTTCGAATTATAATATTTTTAGCCCGCACGGCCAAATCGCGGCTGGTTTTCTAAAAGCCAAAAGAAGTTTTATTTTTCCCTTGAAAACCTATAACAAAATGGAGGCCGACCCTTTAGAATCTTTGGTTAATGTTTTATCAAAATTAAACGCCAATGAAAGCATCGCCATCCAATATATCGTTCGCAGCGCTTTGCCCGGCTGGCATTATAAATCAAACCGAGTTGTTTCTAAGGTCAACCAAGGCAAAAAACTATCAGACGCCTTGGGCGCAAATTTTTTTTCCCTGGCGCTCGGCTGGCTCGGGGATTTAGCCAACGCGGCCAAGCCGCCGGAAGATAAAAAATTGGTTAAAGAAAATCGGCTAACGGCCATGGAGCAGGAGGTTTTAAAATTGATTGAGGAAAAAAATTCCAAAGCCGGCCTGGATGTGAATATAAGAATTGTCGTTAACGCGGGCGACAGAGCGCGCGCTCGAGCGTATCTAAATAATACCATCAGCGCTTTTAGCCAATATAATTATTATCAATACGGCAATACTTTTTCCAATAAAACCGTTTTTTACAATAAATTAGTGCAAAAATTTTTAATCAGGGATTTTATTTTTCGCCGCTTTAAACCGGCGCTAAGCTTTCTTTTGAATACTGAAGAATTAGCCAGTCTTTATCATCCGCCGCTCTCCGAAACCGAGACGCCGAATATTTTATGGCTGTTCGCCAAATACGCGGCCGCACCATCGGATCTGCCGGACCAAGGCATAATTTTAGGCAAGAATGTTTACCGCGATGTAGTTAAAGAAGTGAAAATCAAACGAGAAGATCGCCGCCGCCATACTTATATCATCGGCAAGTCTGGCGTGGGCAAGTCAGTTTTACTCGCCGCCATGGCCATTCAGGATATAACCAACGGCGAAGGCGTTTGCGTGATTGACCCGCACGGCGACTTAGTAAAAGACATTATCGCGAGAATTCCGCCGGAGCGCGCCGGCGATGTAATCCTCTTCGCTCCGGCCGATACGGAGCGGCCGCTAGCTTTAAATTTATTGGAATTTGATCCGCGCTATCCGGAGCAGAAAACTTTTGTCATTAACGAAATGATTAAAATTTTTGATAAATTATACGACTTAAAAGCCACCGGCGGACCGATTTTTGAGCAGTACATGAGAAACGCCATGCTCTTAGTCATGAGCGATCCGGCGAGCGGTTCAACACTCATGGAAATACCGAAAGTTTTGGCTGATCCGGCTTTCCGGAAAATGAAATTGGAAAAATGCTCGGATCCAACGGTCGTGGATTTCTGGAAGAAAGAAGCGGAAAAGGCCGGCGGCGAAGCGGCGTTAGCTAATGTTGTGCCGTACATCACTTCAAAATTGACCAGTTTTATTTCCAACGATACCATGCGGCCGATTATCGGCCAGCAAACCAGCTCGTTTAATTTGCGCGATTGCATGGATACCAAGAAGATTCTATTAGTGGATTTGTCCAAGGGTTTAATCGGCGAGATGAACGCGCACTTATTAGGCATGATTTTAGTGGGCAAAATTTTAATGTCCGCTCTATCGCGAACCGACCAGCCGGCCGAAAAAAGACTGGATTTTTATTTGTACATTGATGAATTTCAAAATTTCACCACTGATTCGGTTAATTCCATTTTATCCGAAGCCAGAAAATATAATTTGAATCTGATTATCGCCCATCAATATTTAGGGCAGTTGGTAAAAAATCAGGATACCTCCATTAAGAACGCGGTTTTCGGCAATGTCGGCACTTGGCTGTTATTTAAAATCGGCTCCGAAGACGCGGAAATTATGGCTAAGGAATTCGCACCCGTGTTTAATCAATATGATTTAATTAATATTGAAAAATATACCGCCTATGTTAAATTATTGATAAACAACACGGCCTCCCGGCCATTTTCCATGGTCACAACCTGGCCTTTGCCCGGGGCTAAGAGGGAGGGCGTGGCCGCAAAGATAAAGTCCATGAGCCGGCTTAAATACGGCCAGGACCGGCAGATAATTGAAGCCGAGATCATGCGGCGCGCCGGTCTGGTTTAAAGGGCTGGACAAAAGCGAATGTTTTGGGTAAAATGAGAACGAAATTTGTATGTCATTGCGAGACACTCTGTAATCAGGGTGGCGAAGCAGCTCACGCTCCCTCGCAATGACAATTAATAGTTGCATGTTAACTAACTAAAATAAAAATATATGGCAAATCAAAACAAAAACTTAGAAGATGATCTAGCTTTAGCGGCCGATTCTCAAAAAATGTCAGCCGATTCAGCTAATGGAGCCAAGGAATATTTAAGTTCAAATGGCGACAAACCGGCCGCTAAGGATGAAAATGTGATACTGGCTAAATCAAAAATTGTTTTAGCCAAAAAATTGCTAAATAATGTTAAAGAAAATAGCGAACGGCTGTTAGAACTTCTGGCCGGATCTTTGCGCGCCGAAGACGAGGCCGCGATCTCGATCGGGCAATTGAGCGATGAGGGGTTTGAAACACGGGAAGGCAGTCTGGGAGAACAGAGAACCATTGAAGGCGTGTTTGACGGCGAGAACATGATCGGTCCGGATGGCAAGCAATATAGCGTGCCGGCCAATTACGCGTCTAAGTCCAAATTAGTGGAAGGCGATATTTTAAAATTAACTATAACTTCGAGTGGCACTTTCGTCTATAAGCAGATCGGGCCGATTGAGCGGGCGCGCGTGGTCGGAGTACTGGAACGCTCGGCGACGGGAGAATATCTGGCTCTGGCCGACGGCAAGAGATGGCGTCTCTTAACCGCCAGCGTGACTTATTATAAGGGCGAGTCAGGCGACGAGGTGGTAGTCTTAGTGCCGAAAAACGGCGAATCTAAGTGGGCCGCGGTGGAGAATATTGTTAGGGCGAATAAATAATTTTTGTAAGAGATTTTTGAACGACAAATGACTAATGTCAAATGACAAATCAATGTTAAAATTCAAATGTCAAATGTCAAAAAATTAATTAATTTGTCATTTAGTCATTTGATATTGATTTGACATTTGTCATTGGAAATTTGTTATTTTATTTTAAATTATTATGTCAACTTTATATAGAAAATATCGGCCGCAAAATTTTAATGAAGTGGTGGGGCAAAACCATATTAAAGTAACTCTAGAGCAGGAGATTAAATCAGGGAAGATCACCCATGCTTATTTGTTTTGCGGTCCGCGCGCGGTCGGTAAGACCACTTTAGCCAGAGTGGTCGCCAAAGCAATAAATTGCCAGAAACGCGAAAATATTTCGTCCGAACCCTGTAATGACTGTCCGAGCTGCCAGGAAATTACCGCCGGCCGAGCTTTAGATATTATTGAGATAGATGCGGCTTCCAACACCGGCGTGGATAATGTTCGGGAGAATATCATCGCCAGCGCCAGAGTAACGCCCTCGCGCTCAAAGTATAAGGTTTTTATCATTGACGAAGTGCACATGCTCTCCACCGCGGCCTTTAACGCTCTGTTAAAAATTATTGAAGAGCCGCCGGCCTTCATAGTTTTTATTCTCTGCACCACCGAAGTCCATAAAGTGCCGCTAACCATAATTTCCCGCTGCCAGCGTTTTGATTTTAAAAGAATTAGCGTCGGCGATGTGGTTAAAAAATTAACTTATATCGTTCAAGCGGAAAAAGTTAAGGTTGAAAAAAATATTTTAGAAGCCATCGCGCGCCAGGCCGACGGGCATATGCGCGACGCCGAAAGCACGCTGGGGCAAATTATCGCCATCGGCGGAGCGGAAATTACCCAAGCCGAGGCCGACTTAGTTATTCCGCGTTCGGATTTAAATGAAGTTATAAATTTGCTAAGCTTTTTAATTAAGAAAGACGCGGCTGGCGGTATTCGGTTGGTTAATCAATTGATGGACGAAGGCGTTGATTTTAAAGTTTTTGTTCAGGACACGATTGAAATTTTAAGGAAGCTGATGCTTATAAAAATAAATCCGGGGCTGGTAAGTAAATTAGCCCTAGAGTTAGGCGAGCAAGTAGAACTAAAGATAAACCAGCTGGCGCAGGATTTAAATATTGAACAGATACTGGTTTTTATGGAAAAATTTATTAAGGTTTATAATGAACTAAAAGCCGATTTCATTAAGCAATTATCCTTGGAAATGGCCATTGTGGAAATTTGCACTGCTAGCCAGACATCGAAGAATCCGCTGAGCTTTAGCCGAACGGCTATGGCGCCTAAATTCGCGCCCTTAAGAACCAGCTCGGTGTCGGTTAAACCGGAGGCGGGTAGAACCGCTCAAGCGGGCGTGCCCATCAATATCACCAGCGAGCAAATTATGGAAAAATGGAACGAAGTTTTAGCTAAGATCAAGCAATATAATCATTCTTTGTCTTTCATTCTGCGTGTTTGTCAGCCCAGAAACTTAGCCGGCAATCAGCTGTGCCTAGCTTTTAAATATAAGTTTCATCGTGACCGAGTCAGCGAAACTTCCATCAAGGGGCTGATAGAAAAAACCTTGAATCAAGTTTACGAAGCGCCGATTTTTATTGAAGCCGTGGTGGACGAGAATCTGGAGGTGGCGGCGACTAAGTTAGTTTCCGACGAACCCCTGGATTTAAAAAAACCGCCGCAGAGGGGCGAACAGGGGAATATGATTGATAATCTCTTAAAGACATTCGGGGGGAAAGTGGTAAGTTAAAAGTAATACAAATTATAAATCAATTACAAATTTACGAATACTGAATCTAATGTTTTTGATAATATTTGTAAATTTGTATCAGATTTGTAATTTGTATAGTGCGGGATCGTCCAATGGTAAGACATCGCCCTCTGGAGGCGAGTATCTTGGTTCGAATCCAAGTCCCGCAGCCAACATATATCAATATCATTAACAATTAAAATAATACTCCTATGGTACACTCACTCATTACCGCAGAGTATATTTGGCTGGATGGGCGTAAGCCGACGGCCAAATTGCGTTCCAAGACAAAGGTTATTAACGGGCCAGTTTCTAGGCTGGCGGATCTCCCGATGTGGGGATTTGACGGCTCCAGCACGGAGCAGGCCGAGGGTCATTTTAGCGACTGCCTGTTAAAGCCGGTTTACTTTGTCACCGATCCTATTAGCAAAGCTCCTAACATCCTAGTGATGTGTGAAGTTTTAAATCCTAATGGCACACCGCATCAGTCTAACACGCGCCACGTTTTAGCAACCCTGGCGGAAAAGTATAAAGAGCATGAGCCCTGGTTCGGCATTGAACAAGAATACACGCTTTATCGCAAAGATCGGCCCCTGGGTTGGCCGGAGCATGGTTTTCCCAGTCCTCAGGGACGATATTATTGCGGCGTCGGTTTTGATGAAGTGCATGGCCGGCCTTTAGTGGAAGCTCATCTTAAGGCCAGCCTTGAAGCTGGTTTAGCGATTTCCGGAATTAACGCGGAAGTTATGCCGTCGCAATGGGAATTTCAGGTTGGTCCGTTAGGCCCGTTAGCGGTTGGCGATCAATTATGGTTGGCGCGCTGGTTGCTTTATCGCCTTGGCGAGGAACATCAAGTTTATGCCAAGCTGGATCCAAAACCCATGACCGGCGATTGGAATGGGGCCGGAGGACATACTAATTTTTCCATTAAGAGCATGCGCCAGGAAGGCGGCCTGGAAGTTATTAAAAAGACTTGCGAGAAACTTGGCCAATTTCATAAGCAGCATATCCGCGTTTATGGCGCCGATAATGATTTGCGCTTGACCGGCAAACATGAAACCTGCAGTATTAATGAATTCCGTTACGGCGTTTCTGATCGGGGAGCCTCCATCCGCATACCGATGGCTACTGCCAATAGCGGCCGTGGCTACTTAGAGGATCGGCGCCCAGCAGCCAATCTTGATCCGTATCAGATTTGCGCGGCCTTGCTCGAGACTGCCTGTGGTGACGGCTTTGATCCTGATAAATACCATTGGAGCAATTTTGAACTAAAAAGATAATTAAAGGCAGACGCGCCGTTTTAATTTGTTTTTGACCATGCTGGGCGCAATACGGTAAACTTAAATAAGCATTAATTTTATGTCCCAATATTATAATCCCAAGCGAACCAAGAATCTTTTTGACCCCTCCGCGACAGAACCATTTAAGTTGTCCCGGTCTAAGATTGACTTATTTCTAAACTGTCCCAGATGTTTCTATCTAGATCGCCGGTTGGGCGTTAGCCAGCCGCCGGGCTTTCCCTTTAATTTGAATTCGGCCGTTGACGCTTTGTTAAAAAAAGAATTTGACATTCATCGGGCTAAGAATACCGCGCATCCGCTCATGAAGGCGTATGGTCTGGATCTAGTTCCGTTTCAGCATAAGATGATGGACGAGTGGCGGGAAAATTTTAAAGGGGTAAGATTCTTACATGAACCGACCAACTTTATTATCACCGGAGCGGTTGACGATCTCTGGACCGATAAGCAAGGCGTGCTTTATGTGGTTGATTATAAATCTACCAGCAAAGCAACTGAAGTCAATTTAGACGCGGATTGGCAGATCGGCTATAAGCGGCAGATGGAAATTTATCAATGGCTGTTTAGGCAAAATGGTTTTAAAGTTTCCGCTACCGGCTACTTCGTCTATTGCAACGGCCAAACCGATCGCCAGGCCTTTGATGGGAAATTAGAGTTTGATATAAAAATCATACCCTATGCCGGCGACGATACTTGGGTGGAAGAAGAAATTATTAAAGCCCATAAATGCTTGATGAGCGATAAAATTCCTAAAGCCGGCGCGGCTTGCAATTATTGCAATTATGTTGAAGCGGTGAATGGCGCGGCTCTTTAAATGAAAATTATTAATAATTAAATAATAAATTTATGAATCCCGTTAGACATTTTTAATATTTGCGGGATTTAAATAAAAATATGATAAATAAAATATCTAACGGGATGAAAGGATTTAATTCCAATATTGAAAAAGACACCATAGCGAATAAGAATTTTCGTAAGGTGCTGTACACCGGGAAACACAGCCAATTGGTTTTAATGTCATTAAAGCCCAAAGAAGAGATCGGCATGGAAGTTCATGAAGACAATGATCAATTTTTCCGCATTGAAAAAGGTCAGGGCAAGTGCGTCATTGACGGCAATGAATATGCCATTGCCGATGGTTCGGCCATAGTTGTGCCGGCCGGCGCCCAACATAATGTTATTAATGTTTCCGCCAGCGAGGATTTAAAACTCTACACGATTTATTCTCCGGCACACCATAAAGACGGCATCGTGCGCGCGACTAAGCAGGTGGCCACGGCCAATGAAGCAGAATTTGACGGTGTGACTACGGAATAATTAAATAATAGGACTTACGCGGTTGATTAGCAGTTGGCTGAAGTTAGTAATTTTTGAAGTGAGGACTGTTTGAGCGAAGCGAGTTCCGCAACGAAAAAATTACTAACCTGTAAATAACTTAATTCATAAAACTATGCCAACTCAAAAATTTCTAAAAATCGCCGGGTTAGTTTTACTGGCTTTTTTTATTTTGTATTTTGGTTTAATGATCGCTGTCGGCGGTTTTAGTAAAACCGGTTCTTTAGCTTTGTTCAGGACAGGCGGTAGAGTCGTGTTTGATCAATCGGCCGTCGGAACAATGGATTCATTTCAGGCCGGCGCTCCATCAAGCGGAGTTGGCGAGACCTACTCTCCTGAAATAGTTATGGATTCCCAGCCTACCGGCGGGCAAGCGGCCAAGGCCGCGAGGAACCAAGCAAGCCCCGGCGTTACAGCCGCGATTGACAAAAAAATTATTAAAACCGGCAACCTCTCGCTTAAAGTGGAGAAAGCCGAAACCGCGGCCGAAAGCATAGCCAACATCGCCAAGCTGAATAAGGGAGAAATTTCCAATTCTTATTTTTCCGAGTCCAGTCGGGGAATAAAATCCGGCTATCTAATCGCGCGCGTGCCTTACCAGAATTTTGCCAGCGCTTTTAATGAAATTAAAAAAGTCGCGACCCAGGTGATAACCGAGTTGTCCAACACCCAGGATATAACCGCCGATTATATTGATCTGGAGGCGCGGCTTAATAATAAGCGCGCCGAGGAAGTCTCGTTCGTCGCTTTATTAAATCGTTCGGGTAAGATTGAAGAAGTTTTAGCCGTCACCAGGGAAATAGCCAGAACCCGTGGCGAAATTGAACAGCTCCAAGGTCAGCTGCGCTATCTAAGTTCGCAAACCGATATGTCCACCATTACGGTTAATTTAAGCGAGGATGTGGTGATCGCTTCAGCCAGTCAAGACTGGCGCCCCTGGCAAACCGTGAAAACTTCCGTCAGACAATTAATTACCGCTGGCCAAAATTTTGTCGACGGCTTGGTTAGCTTTATTATTACGGTCTTACCCATGCTTGTAATTTACGCGTTAATAATTTGGTTGGTTTATTATATCGGCAAGAAAGTTTATCGCCATTATTTTAACCGGTAATAAGATCAAGTTTGGTTATAATGTCAAAGTTAAAACAACTGAAAAGTGAATTAAATAAGCTGGCCAATAAGAAGCAAGCGCTGATTTTGGCCGGTTTTTTTAAAGCCGGCCCCGGTGAGTACGGCGCTGGCGATGTTTTCTTGGGCATAAAAGTGCCGGTGCAAAGAAGCGTGGCTAAAAAATACTTGGATTTGAGCCTGCCAGAAATTGGTAAACTGCTAAACAGTAAAATTCATGAGCACCGTTTAATCGCCTTGCTTATTCTGTTAAAACGATATGGCCAGGCCGGGGAGTCTAATAAGAAAAAATTCGTGGATTTTTATTTGCAAAATACTAAAAATATTAATAATTGGGACTTGGTTGACTTGTCCGGCCATTATATTTTAGGCGATTATTTATTAGATAGGCCCAGACAAATTTTATATCAGCTGGCCAAGTCAAAAAATCTGTGGGAGAGAAGAATCGCCATAATTTCCACTTTTGCTTTTATCAGGCAGAATGAGTTTAGCGACACTTTAAAAATTGCCGAAATTTTGTTGCGAGATGAACATGACTTAATTCATAAAGCCGTGGGTTGGATGTTAAGGGAAGTGGGCAAGCGCGATCAGGCGGTTTTGGAAAAATTTTTGCGGCGGCGCCGTAAAATCATGCCGCGTGTTATGCTAAGATACGCCATTGAGAAATTCGGCCAGCAGAAAAGACAGGCTTATTTAAAGAATTAACCACTGACCGAGTTTAACTCATAAGCATTGACACGGATCGTATTTTATTATAATTTTAATTTGAAGCCAATCACGGCTTCAGTCGCACCTAAAACAAAAGGAGAGTTATGAGAAAGAGATATGGTTTACCTTATTTGACGATTCCGTTGCAGCTTTTTCAGGATTTTGACCAGGGCCAGCCGATTGAAGTGCTAGTTCCGGCTGGCTGGAACCTGCAAGTTGAGGATCAATTCACCTGGTCATGCGGCAGTGAACGAAGCGGATTCGCAACAGTGTCTGTTTGCCAGGGTAGTGATGCCGCAAACTCACGCGTTGTCATCAGCAAAGTGCCTTGACATCAGGGCAACCAGCGCGCCGCCAACATACCAGCAAAGGTTGAGGCGGTTTTTTTTTGGCTTGACTTTCGTATTTTGTTCGTGTATAATGAAATTAAGATAAAGGGGGTGTGGATAACTAATTAAGACGATTAAATATATGGGCAATAATTTAACCAAAAGGCAAAGGCAGATTTTAGATTTTATAACTGATTTTAGCAACAGCCATGGCTACGCGCCATCATTTAGGGAAATCGGCGAACATTTTAACAAAAAGGCATGTTAAAGACTTCATTTAATGAAGCGCGCTCCATTGAAATCATGCCGGCTAAAGCGAACTGGGTGGCTGGTTTAGAATTGCCACTGGCCGGTTTAATTACTGCCGGCCAGCCGATTGAAGCCATTGAAGAGAAAGAAATTATCGCCGTGCCGCCTGATTTTGTTACCGATAGCGCTAATAGCTATGTACTGCGCGTTAAGGGCGAATCCATGATTGAGGACGGCATTTTAGACGGCGACTATGTTATTGTGGAAAGAAATCCTTCGCCGCGAGACGGCGATATCGTGGTAGCGCTTTTAAATAACGCTTACGCGACTTTAAAGAAATTTTATCGCGAGCAGAAAAGAATTAGGTTGCAGCCGGCCAATTCAGCCATGAAGCCGATCTACGCGGCCGATCCATTAATTCAGGGCGTGGTTAAAGGCGTAATTAGAAAATTTGCTTAATTTTGAATATGAATCATGTTTACAGTCCTCGTTCAAAAATTTAAACAAGCTTAGCCCAATCTCATCTTCTAATTATGTTAAATATAAATAAACCAGAGTTTGAAGCCATAGTTAATTTGACAATAGAGAACTTGCCGGAAAAGTTTAAGAGCAAGTTAAATAATGTCGCTATCTTCGTGGCAGAGGAGCCGACCGCGGAGCAGCTTAAAAAGATTCATTTAAGACGCGGCGATTTATTATTTGGTTTATTTGAAGGTTATGCTCAAGCCAAGAAATTAAATTTCGGTCCAGTACTGCCGGATCGCATAACTATTTTTAGCCGAGCGATTTTAAGTCAGGTTTCCGACCTGAACGAGGCAAAAAATAAGATAATCTCCACGGTCAAGCATGAAATCGCCCATCATTTTGGTTCAGACGAAAAAGGCGCGGCCAAAGCCAGCCGGTAGAGGGTAATTTTCCGCCGCATTCATATATGGATAGCACTCTTTATTTATTAGCTTAAATATGCTAAAATTGCCATAGAATAGGTTGCCAGGATGATAATTTGGTTTATTTTGAATAATTTATTTAATATTAGCTAATTAATAAATTAATTGCTTAAGCTGGATTTACTCACTTGGCTTAAAATAAGGATGCCGTGAGCGCGCCAGCCAGCGAATAATAAACTTTATGGAAGCTTATTGCGTCAAATGCAAGGCCAAAAAAGAAATGTCTGATGCGGCCGAAGTTGAAATGAACGGCAAAGGCGGAGTAAAAAGAAGAGCCATGAAGGGTAAATGCCCGGCTTGCGGCACTTCAATGTTCAGAATTTTAGGCAAGGCCTAGCCAGCGGTTGCCTCGCGACTCTCCATAATAGTCGTGGTGGAGTATATTTAAGTTAAAAAAGAAACATCCTTTTTTGGGTGTTTCTTTTTTATATTTGTATAAATATTAGAAAATTAGTATAATTAAGATATATTAATTTAATATTCGCCTAAGGCGCTTGGCATGATTTAGTGTTTTTGGGATGCAAGCCCTTGGCAAAAAACCATATGCCAGCAGCTAAAAAAATATTATTAGTTGAAGACGAGGCTAATTTGCTTTACGGTTTGCAATCTAAATTTAGAATAGAGGGTTTTGAAACCATCACTGATGAAGGTTTGGATAAAAATGATGTTTTGGAAAAAATTACTGTTTTAAAGCCCGATTATATTATTTTGGATATTATATTACCAAAGATAAACGGCCTGGATTTGCTCAAAGAGATAAAAGCCAAGCCGGAAATTTCCAGAATACCGGTTTTTATTTTTACTAATTTGAGCGATAATGAGAGCCGTCAGCAGGCCATAAAGTTAGGCGTTGATTTTTATTTGCTAAAAATTGATTTTAGTCTTGATGAGTTTGTGGCCAAATTTAAAACTATTATCGCCAATCAAGGGAAGATGGCCATTCAAAATTAAAGAATTTTTAAAAAAATATATTGTATCAAGTTAATATATTATGAAAATTTTTAAAAATAAATTTTTTATTTTGGGCTTTATTTTGCTAATCGCGGCAATAGCTCTATATTTAATTTTTAGCAAAAAGCCGGTTATAGAATACACTGCGGCTAAGGTTTATCGGGGCAGCTTGACTCAGACGGTAAGTGAAACCGGCACGGTTAAATCAAATAACGAGGTTGATTTAAATTTTTCTGCGAGCGGTAAAATCGCCAATATTTTAGTCAAAATCGGCGACGAAGTAAAAAAGGATCAAATTATGGCCGAGCTTGATAATAGCGATTTATTTTTGAAAGCCAAAGAGGCCCAAGCTAATTTAAGAGTCGCCGAGGCCAATTTAGCCAAACTCGTAGTCGGGGCCACCGGCGCTGAATTAGCCGTTAGTCAAGCCAGCGTTAATCAAGCCAAGACGGCGCACGATTCAGCTTTAAAGGAATTAGTCAAAACGCAAAATACGGTTCAGGAAGATATTAGACAAGCTGAAAAGAATTTAAATGATCTTTATTTAACTTCTGGCGCTACTATCACCAGCGAACAGCGGACACTCCAGAATTATAAAGCCGTGTCCCTAACTATCATGTCGACAAAGATTTCAGTCGCCGGCAACGCGCTGGATAATATTCAGACTATTTTAACCGATGATGACGCTAAAAATTATTTAAGCGTCAGTAATATTTCTTTGCTTGAGATAGCTAAAAATAATTATAATCAGGCCCTGCCCGGTCTGGCTCTAGCTCAAACCAGCTTGACCGCGGCCGAGTCAAGCCAGACTAACGAAAATATAACTAAAGCTTTGACCGAGGCGTTGAGCGCTTTAAATAAAACTTTTAACGCCCTGAAGGATTGTTATTCCATGCTAGAGTTCAGCATAGTCGGCTCAAGCTTCACTCAAACGGAGCTTAATACTTATAAAACTAACATCAGCGCCCAGCAAACCGCCGTTAGTACCGGCCTAACCGCGGTGCAAACTGCCCAACATAATTTTAATGATTCAATCAATGATTTAAATAACGCGATTTTAGCGGCTAAAAATGATTTAGCCACCGCCCAGGTGACCGGGGAACAGCAAAACACCACGGCTCAAGCCAAGATTGACGCCTCTTTTATGGCTTGGCAGTTGGCTTTGGCGCAATTCAATCAGCTTAAGGCCGGTACGCGCGATCAGGATATTGCTCTGGCGCAAGCCCAGGTGAGCCAGGCGCAAGCCGCTCTAGATTTAATTAATAATCAGATCAACAATAATATTATTAAAGCTTCGGCGGATGGAACGGTTACGAAGAAGAATTATGAAGCCGGCGAGCAAGCGTCAAGCGCCAAACCGGTTTTTTCGCTTTTAGGCGCAAATAATTTTGCCATTGAAGTTGATATTTCTGAGGCCGACATAAACAAAGTCGCGGTTAATAATCCCGCGGAAATTACGCTTGACGCTTTCGGCGAAGATGTAAAATTTTTCGGCCAAGTAAATTTTATTGAACCGGCGGAAACGGTTATTCAAGACGTGATTTACTATAAAGTGAAAATAAATTTTGACGGCCGAGCCGAAAATGTTAAGCCCGGCATGACGGCTAATGCCAATATCATCACGGCTCGCCGAGATGATATTTTGATTATGCCGTCAAGGGCGGTTATAGAAAAAAATGGCAACGGTAAATTCGTCCGGCTCTTGGCCAATCAAGAAATAAAAGAAGCAGCGGTTACTGTCGGTTTGCGCGGCGACAATGGCTTAGTTGAAGCGTTGTCCGGAGTGAAAGAGGGTGATCTAGTAGTGACATATGTGAAGCAAAATCAGTAACGGCGCCGATGCGCAGTTGGCTGAAATCAGTAATTTTATCGCTACGGATGTGAACGGAGAAAAGGTCGGCCCAACGGTCAGTCCTCGCTTCGAAAATTACCGATTTCAGCCAACTGCGTTTTCAATTATTTTAAAATTTTATGTTAATTAAAGTTAATAATTTGGTGAAAAATTTTGTTAATGACGAAATTGTGACTAAAGTGTTAAACGGGCTGACCTTCAATATCGGCGACGGCGAGTTCGTGGCTATTATGGGTCCGTCCGGCTCGGGCAAGTCAACTTTAATGCATATTCTTGGCTTATTGGACCGCGCTAGCGCCGGCAAATTTTATCTTGAAGATAAAGACGTAACCGAACTTGATGATAATAAATTAGCCGATTTAAGGAATCAAAAAATTGGTTTTGTTTTCCAATCTTTTAATCTGTTGCCGCGCACTACGGTTTTAGAAAATGTCCTGCTGCCCTTAACTTATGCCAAGCGCCGAGCCGATCCGGCGGCCCGCGCCAAAGAGGTGCTGGAAAGCGTGGGGTTAGGGCACCGTTTGCATTATTATACTAATCAAATTTCCGGAGGCGAGAAACAGCGGGTAGCGATAGCTCGGGCGCTGGTTAATAATCCGACGGTAATTTTCGCCGATGAGCCGACCGGCAATCTTGATTCAAAGTCCGGCGCGCAAATAATGGAAATTTTACAAGAATTGAATAATCAGGGTCACACCATAGTTTTAGTCACGCACGAAACTTATACTTCGGAGCATGCCAAAAGAATCATTAAAATAATGGACGGTTTGATAACGGACGATTACGCGGTGGCGCAGAGGAGAATCGCTAAAGACGGCGTGATGTTAAAATAATATGCTGGAATTCTGTCAACAATGCGTTAAGATTTCTACCAAAGCGCTTCTGACCAATAAAGGCAGAAGCTTTTTAACAATGCTGGGCATAATCATTGGCGTGGCCGCGGTAATTATTATTATGGCTGTGGGCGCAGGGGCGCAGAGCTTAATTATAAACCAAGTAAAATCTTTAGGCACTGATATAATCGGAATTTTACCCGGAGCGTCGGAAGAAGAAGGTCCGCCCGCCACAATTATGGGCATTGTCATTACCACCCTGACTTATTCCGACGCGCAGGCCTTAAATGATAAAAAAAATGTGCCTAATGTAGTCGAGATGGTGGCCTATTATAAAGGCCTGGGCACGGTTAGCTGGGGATCAAATTCATATGATACTAATTTAAGCGGCGCAACGGTCGGCTATTTAACCGTGGAAAACGGAGAAATCGCTCAAGGCAGGTTTTTTATCAAAGAGGAAGAAACCAATTTGGCCAAAGTTGTTGTTTTGGGCAGTATTGTCAAAAAAGAATTATTTGGCGAATCAGATCCGATCGGCCAAAAAGTAAAAATAAAAAAGCAAAATTTTGAAGTGATCGGCGTGATGAAGGAACGAGGCACGGTAGCTTTTCAAAATAATGATGATCAGGTTTTCCTGCCTTTGCGTACCATGCAAAAACTGATCGCCGGAGTAAATCACGTCAGCATGATGCGGCTTAAAATTGACAATCAAGCTAATACGGCCAGAGCCATGCAGGATATAAAAATTACTTTACGCGAACGGCATGAAATCAAAGATCAAAGCGGTTTGAGCGACGATTTTACCGTTAGGAGTTCGGCCCAGGCGCTGGACATGATCACGACGATAACTAATGCTTTAAAATTTTTCTTAGCCGCCATGGCGGCGCTGTCTCTCTTGGTCGGCGGCATCGGTATCATGAATATAATGCTCGTGAGCGTGACCGAAAGAACGCGCGAAATCGGCCTACGCAAGGCCGTGGGCGCGAACAATAAAAGCGTGCCGCTGCAATTTTTAATGGAAGCCGTCACTATTACCTTGACCGGCGGCCTGATTGGCATTATTAGCGGCAGCCTGGTTTCAGTTTTAATTTCCATCGGCGCTCGCTTTTTGGGTTATGATTGGGACTTGGTAGTTTCAGTTTTTTCGATTTTATTGGCAGCGTTGGTTTCGATCGCGGTGGGCGTGATTTTTGGTTTGTATCCGGCCGTTAAAGCCAGTAAATTGCAGCCCATTGACGCGTTAAGACATGAAT
>LCCP01000044.1 GCA_000997945.1 Parcubacteria group bacterium GW2011_GWC2_42_12
TTTAATACCCGAGGCCAAAAGAATGACCTTTGACAATGGTTATGCGGTGCGTTATCGCGTTAATGCTCCAGCTAAAGCAGCGGCTAATTTCTATCGCCAAACTTTAGCCAGCCAGGGCTGGAGAGTGGCGGCTACGGTTTCTCCAAACTCTAAATTGGAAAAATTAATCATCACTTACGCGGAAAACCCCATATCCAAAAAAACGGATATAACTTACGCTTACGCTCCGGCCAACAGCGCAGTTTTAGGCGTAAAAATCGCCGAGGCGGACTCAAGCGCGCCCGCGCCAGATAATCAGTTGCCAGCGCCAATGCCGGATAATTTAGCGCCCGCGCCGCAACAACCGCCGCAATCGGCGCCAGATCAATACCAACAACCTCTGTCTGATGGCCAAAGGCAACCACTACAACAACCCCTGCTAGAAAAACAAAGTCAACCAATAAATCAGCCAATGATGAACCAAACGGAATTTTCCCGGCCGCCAATGCAACCGTTCTCCGGCGATCAGGCAAAAACCCAAACCTGCCGAGTTAACGGCGTAGACATGCCCGGCTCATGCGAACAATACAATAATCAGAACCAAGTTCAGACAGGACAAAATGGCCAAATAAACCAAGACGGCCAGATGGGCGAGCCAAGGCAACAGGGCTCATCAGAAGAGGACCAGAAAAAAATGGATGAGCGCCGTTTTAAAGATATGAAAAAGGGTCTCTCGCAATTTGCCAGCGGCGCTAAAATGATGAAAAAAAATATCGCCCGCATAAAAATTGCTAACAGCAAGTGCGGCGTGGGCATGCCGGAAGAGCTGGAAAACGCTCTAGCGCAAACTGATAATTTAATAGGAAAAATAAATTCGGCTAAAACCGCTGACGAACTGGAAGAAATTGTCGGCGATGTCCAAGATGTTGGCTCGGTCATGCAGGATTGGGGTCCAAGAATGGGCGATTTAAGCCGTCTCTGCCAAATGATAAAGCAGGCTGATCGCGATGCCAAGCAATTTGACCGCAATGTTAAACGGATTGAAGCTCAAGTTAAGGCCAATAAAAAAGTTGATTTGAATGAATTGCTGGCTGAATATAAAACCGCGGTCAGCGCTCAAAAAGAGACCCTAGCCCAAACTAAAGAGCTGGCTAAAACCGACCCCGATGGAGCTTTAGCTAAAATTGAGGATGATTTCTACGGCAACATGGACAACCTAGGCAATTTGCAAATGCAAATTGATACCATAGTTAATATCACTAAAGGACTTAGAGATATTACCCGGGAATTAAATACCTTTGCTTCGCAGATTAAAACCTTAACTAAAAAGAAAGTAGATACGGCCGATATGCAGGAACTATTGAATACCTTAAAGACCCAAGTGGCGGAGATAAAGGACTTAATCAAAAATAAAGCTGACGCCGAAGAATTAGTCAGCAAAGTAGAAGAAACTTTTGATACCCGCCAAGAACTGCGAGACGCTTTGCAGGAAAATGACGTGATAAACACCGCGCCAAAAATAAATGCGGGTAGTAATTATAATATCAAGGTCAATTTGCCCGAGGTCTTCAGAAAAACGGAAAGTAATAATGACAATGGCGAGACGACTAATAAGCCAAACCAGCCGGCCGGAACAAAATTTTAGCTATAGGTTGAATATAAAATTACAAAAATAGAATAATCGTATAAAAAATCACTCCGCGTATTATGGAGTGATTTTTTATATTGAGTGAATTACGTGATACCTTTAGTTAGTTCCTAAGATCATTGTTCATTACAAAAATTTCCCGCCATTTAATTTTGATAAACAAGATTAAAAATATTAAATAGATAGCCAATCATAATAATCCCGAACGCCACGATGCCAAAGAATGCGACCAATAATTTTATGGTCATGACTTTTTTAAGCATAATCGCTTCCGGCAAAGACAAGCCGGCGATCGCCATCATAAAAGCCAGCGCGGTTCCTAAAGGAATGCCCTGGGCGGTCAGGGCAAAAACGATCGGCACTAAGGTGGAGCAGCCGGCATAAATCGGTATGCCGATTAAAGTGGCAATCGGCACAGCTAAGAAAGAATCAACGCCAAGATATCTACTAAAAAAATCGGCTGGGACATAGCCGTGTATGGCGGCACCGATGGCTACGCCAATAGCAATAACCAGCCAGAGCTTTTTAAAAGTAGTGAAACTCTCATTTAGCGAATATTGAATTTTCCCTTCAAAACTCTTGGGCAGATATTCAAACGCCCAGTTTTCTCCCCCGCTCTCGTTAAATTTCAAGATTATTTCTTTTTCCAACTTCATCTTGCCTATTATCAGCCCGGCGACAACGCCTAAAATAATTCCGGCCAAAGCGTAAAGCGTGGCAATTTTCCAACCGAAAGTTCCGCCCATTAAAACAAGGACGACTTCATTCACCAAGGGAGAGGTAATAATAAAAGAAAAGGCAGTTCCTAATGGCACTTCTGCTTTTAAAAATCCAATAAAAATCGGGATTGATGAGCAGGAGCAAAAAGGCGTAATCGCCCCGAGCAAGGAAGCGGAAATATTTCCTATGCCGAATCTTTGTTTGGCAAATGTTTCTTTTAGCTTATGCGGCGGCAAAAAGGTGCGAATAAAGGCAATAGCTCCGATAATAATCAACACTAAGAGATATATTTTAACCATGTCATAGACAAAAAAATTAAGGCTACCGCCTATCTTAGAAGCGGGATCAAAATTGAAAATTGAGTAAATTAGCCAGTTGGCAAATTGTTGAATCATGGTTTTATAATTACTAATAATCTACTGTTAAAATTAAACTTAACAACAGCTCCCGCTTTTACCACCGCAGCAGTTGTCGTTATTTTCCTCGCCTGATTTATCGTCCGGCTCACAAGCCTCTCCGCCGCAGCCGCAACCCTCGGCTTTTTTATCGCCCTTAAAAACATTCTTGATGAAATTGACAGCGGAAAATTCTTGCTTAATATTTTTCGACAGGCATTTCGAGCAAACAAATTTTTCGCCCTTGCCTTCTTCTTTTTCTTTAATTGTCGCTTTAACGTCAAACACATTGTCGCAATCCGAGCATTTGTAAGTGTAAGTTGCCATAATTTTTTAAATTAATTAATGAATTATATTGATATGTTATCATACTAAATTGTGCTATGCCAAATAAATACACAAAAACCTCCTGAAAAGGAGGTCTTTGCTAAAAAACTGTAAAATAGCTGCCAAAACGATAATGCTTTAGTCTGTTTGAATGAGCCGGTTATAAATTACTCAAAAATGGGTAGCTACTGGGAATCGAACCCAGATCATCGGGACCACAACCCGATGTACTAGCCGTTGTACTATAGCCACCATGATTTTTCTTTAAACCCTCACACTTATTTTATAAGTGTGGCGGGTAAACAAAAGTTGCCTTACGGCAACTTTTATAATATAACAGAATTCGCCAAAAAGTCAATTTACCGTACCGTAGCTACGGCTTTTTTCTCTCTATATAACAACACTAAACTTGCTTCATAAACGCCAACTAACGCGCCAGTGTAAAACAAATCCCCTAGTAAGCTATTTCTAAAAAATGGTATGGCCATAATATAGCTTTGCGCCAGTCCGGCTAAATTATGATCATAAAGCGAGCCGAACGCCCAAACCGCGCCATTAGTTATTAAATAAAAAATAACACTGCCTAAAATCGTCCCACCCAAAATCGTGCTTAACTTCTTATTCTTTCTCACCGCCAAACCAATCAACGCCATAATAATAAAACCGGCGTAAACCGAAAGCATAATCGGCCAAGCGTAAAAACCAAGAAAAATGTCGCTAAAGAACATGGCGGCTACGGGTAGAATAATCGCCAATTTTTTTGGTAGATACATGCCGGAAAAAATCGCGATCGCTCCGATGGGCGCGAAATTAGCCGGATGCGGCATGAATCTGGCCGCAATACCCAAAGTTATTAAAATAAAAACTGGCAGACACTTTTTCATATTTATAATTTAATCGTTAACTTTATTATGTCATTGCAATGACATTTTTAATTATAGCAAAATGCCAAATAATTTCAATGCCGCTCTATAAACCAACCCCGCTGTAGGCAATCGCCCGAACCGTATCCCAATCAAGGGCGGAAACCGGCAGATGCTCATAAATTCCCGCAAAAACGCGGATGCCGGCGCGCTCTAAATTCAAATCGCGCTTATCCGGACGCAGCCCATAAGCCATTAGGTTAATTGCCGTTTGATCGTTAAAATTCTCTATCTCCGCTTCTCTTTGATAAACTTTCTTAAATTCCAGCTTGGCTTTTTCTCCCGCCGCCGAATTAGTTACTAACGGCAGTTGGTTATTGCTAATTCTGATAACATCTTCCCATTCGGCTTGAGTTCGAGGAGCTTTACCAAAAGACGATTTATAAGAATTAAGCACACCGGCACGCTCGCCCGCGCCTAATTTAACCGTGCTGGCGGTCCCGGTGATTATGAAATTGTCCATCTGCCCATTAATAATACTACCGGCCTCTGCGGCGACTTTATCCAACTGCTCTGCCGAAGAACTGGCGATTTTTACTCCTAACACCTCTGGTTTTAATTCTGCGCTCTCATTGTTTACTTCCTCCAAGGCGACACAAGTTCTCTTCCTCTGATTTTCCTGCTCGGCCGTTAAAGTACAGTTGGCCGGAGCGACAGTTAAAACATTTCTGTATTGCCAATTATCCGCGCAAGTATTTTGCCAAACATCATATTCCACGCTCTGGCAATAAGTAGGAGTGGTAAAAATAATACTGCCTCCAGGGGCGGGAGCGGGAGCCGGGGCAGGAGCTAAAACGGATATTTTTACTTGTTCGCTCGTTACAAAGCCCTCTTTGGTCGCTGATAAATTATAATCGCCGCTGGGTAAAGTTGTACTGGCCTGCCCGGCCTCATTAGTCGTGTAATTTTCTGGCAAACCTTGGACAGCCGCGCCGGCTAACGGCAGCCAGGTTTGGTCGTTATCGTTAAAATATTCAACTTTAATAACCACGCTCTCGCCGAAATTAAAAGTATTTTTATCTACTGTCAGCTTGGCCGCCGGCTTAGGGATTTCATAATAATCAACCGGATATGATTTGCCGGCGAGGGCGATAATCACTTTACTGGTGTCGCTTTTACTATTCCATTTCTCAGGATCTGCTGGATCTGGCTTTATCCACCAAAAACCGCCGTCTTCATCCTGCAAAGACTGCAGGTGGGTTAGAGGATTGTTGCCGCTTTTATCCCATTCAGCGGGATTTTGGCCTAATTTATAAATAGCGCTTATTACCCAAGCATCGGAAGAGGAATCGCTGTCGCTCCCCCAGGCCGGATTATAGGGAAACCCGCCGTCAGCATTTTGCAAAAAGCGCAGATAGTCAAGGGCTTTAACAATAACCGGATCGCTCGCGCTTACCCCCGTTTCTGTCAAAGCCATTATCGCCGCGGCCGTATCATTACTGTCGCTCAAGCCGCCAACCAGGTAGCTCCAGCCGCCGTCACCGTTTTGATTCTTCAATAAAAACTCCTTAGCAGTGACTGCTTCTTTTGAATCAATCTGATGAATAGAAGCTAGCGCTAAAATTGACCAAATGTCATCATTTAAATAAACAACATCCCCCATTTGATCCTCGTTATAATATTTTTTTAATTTAGCCACATAATCAATCTCGCCAAAGGTCGTGGGATTTTTCCCGGCCGCGGCTAAAGCCAAAATGGCCTTAGCGTAATCGGTGGTCGGATACGAACTTTCAGTAATGCTGGATAAATGGTCGACCAGTACATTGGTTTCCCCGGCCGCCGCCAAAGCCATCGTAATCCAGGCGTCTTGTGGTTGACTTTTTAAATAATTCACTGCTTCCGGCAAGCCGGCTGACGCAAAATTCGGCAGACACATTGCTACTAAGGCTAAAAACGCGGTCAAAAAAATTTTTGTTTTCATAAAATTAATTGCCTCCTTGATAAAAAAATTATATGTAATTAAAAATTTTTTCCACTCAATCACATCGTTCGCTTTAATCAAATAACTAGAAATACTGACTGGCGCCAACTTGCCGTTAACATAATAGAGCCAATTTTTTCCGGCTAAATTATTTCGAATGCCATTAATTTCTTCAACGAAAAAACCCAGGCCCGAATAATCATAGCCCTTAAAATCAAGCTTTCTCTGTTCTTTCAGCATATTCATTAAATTATAAACCGAGCTGGCCGGTTTCATGGCCGTCCGATATTCTACGCCGTCAATTAGCATT
>LCCP01000045.1 GCA_000997945.1 Parcubacteria group bacterium GW2011_GWC2_42_12
GCTTGAGCAAAGAAAATAGAGAAAGCTTTGTCCGCTGGTATTATTATTTCAAAGGCCAAAATTAAAATTACCAACTATTTTTGTCTATTAAACCTAAAAATAACAGGATTATTTTTATGGCCAATAATATAACTCAAATATTGAAACGCTCGGGCGAAATCGCGCCTTTTGATCAGATTAAGCTGGTTAATGCGATTTATAAGGCGACCGAAGCTGTGGGCAAGCCGGATAAGTTCTTGGCGCAGAAGCTCTCTGACCAGGTGGTAGAAATTTTGAATGAAAAATTCCATGCCCGGAGCATCCCGGCGGTTGAAGAAATTCAAGACCTAGTGGAAGAGATTTTAATTAAGAACCGCCAAATCAAAACCGCCAAGGCCTATATTCTGTACCGCGATCAGCAGGCCAGATTGCGCGAGATGAAGTCCATGATTAACTCGAACGAGCTAATGGAGGGCTATTTAAAACAAAGCGATTGGCGAGTCAAAGAGAATTCCAACATGAGCTACTCGCTGCAGGGCTTAAATAATCATCTGGCTTCAGCCATTTCTTCAAACTATTGGTTAAACCAAGTCTATACCCAGAACATTAGAGAAGCTCATAAGAACGGCGATTTGCATTTGCATGATCTGCAGCTCTTAGCCGCTTATTGCGCCGGCTGGGATCTAAGAGAGCTTTTAATTCGCGGCTTTGGCGGCGTGGCCGGCAAAGTTGAAGCCAGGCCGGCCAAGCATCTAAGAACCGCTTTAGGCCAAATTATTAATTTCTTCTATACTTTGCAGGGCGAAGTGGCCGGAGCCGAGGCCTTTGCCAATTTTGATACTTATCTAGCGCCGTTTATTAAATATGATAATTTGAGTTATAAAGATGTTAAACAGGCCATTCAGGAATTTTTATTTAACATCAATGTGCCGACTCGCGTGGGCTTTCAGACGCCGTTTACCAATATCACCATGGATCTAACGCCCGGCCCGACCACGAGCGAAGAAAATGTGATTATCGGCGGGAAGATTATGCCGGAAAAGTATCAGGAATTTCAGAAGGAAATGGACATAATAAATCTGGCCTTTGCCGAATTGATGATGGCCGGCGACGCTAAGGGCCGAGTCTTTACTTTCCCCATCCCGACTTACAATATTACCAGTGATTTTAAATGGGATTCGCCGGTAGCCAACAAGATTTTTGAGATGACCGCTAAGTATGGCATCCCCTATTTTTCCAATTTTATTAATAGCGACATGAAGCCGGAAGACGCGCGCTCCATGTGCTGCCGCTTGCGTTTAGATAACCGGGAATTAAAAAAGCGGGGCGGCGGCTTATTCGCGGCTAATCCTTTAACCGGCTCCATCGGCGTAGTGACCATTAATTTGCCGCGCCTCGGCTATCTGTCTAAAACTAAAGAAGAGTTTTTTGAAAGATTGAGCAATTTGATGCAAATCGCTTCGGAGAGCTTAGAAGTCAAGCGCGCCATCTTAGAAGACTTAACGGACAAAGGTCTCTACCCTTACGCTAAATACTATTTAAATAATATTAAAGAGCGCTTCGGCGGCTATTGGAGCAATCATTTTTCTACTATCGGCATTATCGGCATGAATGAGGCCTTGTTGAATTTCGCGCCGGTCAAGAAAAATATTGCCACGCCAGAAGGCAAGGAATTTGCTTTAACGGTTTTGGACTACATGAGAAATAAAGTTTTAGATTATCAGGGCAAGACTAATCATTTATATAATTTAGAAGCCACGCCGGCCGAAGGCGTGACCAGGCGCCTGTCCAGGATTGATAAAGATAAATATCAAGACATAATTGTGGCTAATGAAATGGCGTTTCAGACCCAAAAGGCCGCGCCTTACTATACTAATTCCAGCCAACTACCGGTAAATTACACCCAGGATATTTTTGAAGCGCTGGATTTGCAGGATGATGTGCAGACAAAATATACTGGCGGCACGGTTTTGCACGGTTTTATTGGCGAGGCCTTGCCGTCGCTTGAAGCAGTTAAAGCTCTAGTTAAAAAAATTGCCTATAAGTATCATCTGCCTTACTTTACGATTACGCCGACCTTCTCGGTTTGCCCCAAGCACGGTTATTTAGCCGGCGAGCATTTCTTCTGCCCGAAGTGCGACCAGGAAATCGGCTATACGCCCAAAGAGGAAGTAGTTAGGGAAGTTGAAAATTCACTAATTTAAATAGCGTAGCTTATTCCCCAGCCCTTTAGGGTGGGGTTTCCTTGCAAGGGAAAGGTGTCGGAAAACCGCTAAGGTTTTCTGACATAATAAGATAATTAAAAAATAAAAATGTAAAAATCAAAATGCAAAATGACAATGCAAAATTAAAAATTAATAACTTTTCATTTTAAACTGTCATTTTAAATTTTACACTTTGCATTTTAAATTATTTATGAGTCCCATCGAAACCAAGAGAACAGCCTGTGAAGTTTACTCCCGCGTGGTCGGTTATTTAAGGCCGGTCCAGCAATGGAACGACGGCAAACAATCCGAGTATCGCAATCGCAAAACTTTTAAAGTTAACGAAAACTAACCGTTTCGTAATTTCATGTTAATCGGCGATTTACAAAAATTCAGCTTATTGGATTATCCGGGGAAATTGAGCGCCATTGTCTTTACTCAAGGTTGTAATTTCCGCTGCCAGTTTTGCTATAACCCTATGCTTGTCTGGCCCGTTAAGCCCTCCGGCGCTAAAGCTACGGAGGACAAGGGTAGCAAGTTAAAATATGCTCAAGAGTTTGCCCGCGAAAATGAGCGAGAGCTCGAGCCACAAAAAACTCATCCGATTATAAATCAGGATGACTTTTTTGTTTTTCTTGAGACCAGAAGAGGTAAACTGGACGCCGTGGTTATAACCGGCGGCGAGCCCTGTCTGCAAAAAGATCTGCCACGGTTTATTCGCCAAATTAAAGAACTTGGTTATTTGGTGAAATTGGACACTAACGGTAGCCATCCCGAGGTGTTGGCTAAATTGATAAAAGAAAAATTGATTAATTATATAGCCATGGATCTAAAAGCGCCGGAGAATAAATATGAGGCCGTAACCGGCATTGAAGCGGATTTTAAAAATATCAAAAAAAGTGTTAAGATAATTATGGCTAGCGGTCTGCCTTATGAATTCAGAACTACGATGGTACCGGATCTCTTAGACAAAGACGATATCAGCGAGATGGGGAAAATAATCAGTGGCGCCGACCTCTGGTATTTGCAAAATTTTAAAAGCCAGAGCGATTTGGTTAATCAAGAATTCAAAGGTAAAGTGTCGTACAACGCCAGACAGATGGATGAAATGGCGGAGATTGGTCGGAAGTACGTGAAAATTTGCGAAGTGAGATAGCGCTTTGTCATTCCCGCGTAGGCGGGAATCCAGGAGAGAGCAGTAAAAATTTTTGTTCTGATAACCCCTGGATTCCGGCTTCGCCTGCCAGCAGACAGGCTCTCCGCCAGCTGGCGGAGGTCGGAATGACAATTTCACGCTATTTGTCATTAAAATGATAATTAAATATTATGGAGGAAGAAATAAAAAAATTATTGGAACAAAATTTGGAGCTGACTAAGGAAATTTATAGAATGACCAAGAAAATAAAGAACTACATAAATTTTCAAAAGGTCATGAGCATTATTTATATTTTATTGATTATCGTGCCGATTATCTTAAGCATTATTTTCTTGCCGCCGCTGTTAAAGGGCATGTTTGAGCAGTACAAAGATGTTTTAGGGGTAGGTGCGGAGGTTGGCTCTGTTCAGGATTTATTAAAAGATTCGGCCGGCAATTTGAATTTGGACAATATAGACATCAACAAGTTGCCGCCGCAGGTCAGGGCGCTGTTAAACTCGCCTCGTTAAATAGGCTTTGCCTCCCGCAGGGATTTAACGGGGTAAATAATATGCGATCAACTGAATTTGATAAGAAAGTCTGGCGAGCGTTAAAACTGATTCCGCACGGGCGAGTCACGACCTATAAAGAAATCGCTAAATTCATTGGTAAGCCCAAAGCCGCGCGCGCCGTGGGCAATAGCTGTCATAAAAATCCGGACGCGCCTCGCGTGCCCTGTCATCGGGCGGTAAAAAGCGATGGGCAGTTAGGCGGCTACGCTCGGGGAGCGAGAAAAAAAATAATTTTATTGAAAAAAGAGGGCATAGAAATTGAGAAAGATAAAATAAAAGATTTTAAAAACAGAAAATATAAATTTAAATAAAAGCGGCATAGGCAGTGCCGTTTTTTCGTCCGCGCTAGGGGGGTTTCTTGAAAATCTTTTTAAGAAATATTATAATAGAACCAATAATATTAAGATGCAACAAAATTGGTTGGGAAATCGTATTTATAATAAAACCAGCCAAAATGCGTTGGCTAATTTTTAAAATTAACTTTTAAACCTATGGATAATAATCTCAAGAAGTCATTTATCGCAATTTTAGCCGTTTCTATTATTATTAGCTCAATTTTTGGCGCTAGTTTCGGTTTTTGGGCCGGAGCCATGGCCACTGGTCAGCTGAATTTAGCTAATTTATTTAATTTGTCAAAATCATCGCCGGCTAAAGAAAAAATTGTGAAAGTAAGCGAAGAGTCGGCCGTAATAACGGCCGTGGATAAGGTTTCGCCGGCCGTGGTTAGTATTATTATTACCAAGGAATTGCCGAATATCAGGCAGTATAACAATCCTTTCGGCTCGGAATTTTTCCGCCAATTCTTCGGCAATGATTTTCCCAATTTTTTTGTGCCTGAAACTAAGCTAAACGATCAGCCAGACCAAGGCGGTACGGTTAAGCGGGAAATTGGCGGCGGCAGCGGCTTTATTATCACGGCTGACGGCTTCATCGTTACTAATAAGCATGTGATCGTTGACCCGGAGGCCGATTATACGGTTTTAATGAATGACGAAAAAAAATATCCGGCTAAAGTCGTAGCCCAAGATCCAATTATTGATTTGGCGGTTTTAAAAATCAGCGCCGCTAATTTGCCCACCGTGGAATTAGGCGATAGCTCAAGCCTGAAAGTTGGCCAAACCGTGGTCGCTATCGGTAACGCTTTAGGCGAATTCAGAAATACGGTTTCCACGGGTGTGATTTCCGGCTTGGCTCGTTCGGTCACGGCCGGCGGCATGGCCATCGGCTCGGAACAATTGGTTAATGTCATTCAAACCGACGCTTCCATCAATCCGGGTAATTCGGGCGGACCGCTTCTCAATATCGCCGGCCAGGTTATCGGCATCAACACGGCCATGGCGCAAGGCGCGCAAAATATCGGTTTTGCCATTCCGATTAATGAAGTTAAGAGTACAATTGAGAGCGTCAAGAAAAACGGCCGAATTATCAGGCCGTGGTTGGGCGTTAGATATGTTATTATTAATAAAGCAATTGCTGATGCCAATAAATTATCGGTTGATTATGGCGCGATTATCGTACGCGGCCAAAATCAGATTGATTTAGCCGTGATTCCGGGCAGTCCGGCCGATAAAGCTGGGCTAGTTGAAAATGATATTATTTTAGAGATTAACGGTCAGAAGATAGCTGAAGATAATCCCTTAGCTAATTTAGTGGCTAAATTTAAGCCGGGCGATGAAATAACTTTAAAAGTTATGCATCAGGCCAAAGCCAAAACCGTTAGGGTAAAATTGGCAGAGTTGAAGTGAGGCACGAATTAGAGAAAATTTAAAACGCGGCCGTTTGCTCGGCCATGTTTTAAATTTGTTTTTATTCTTGTCCTCGCCAATCCTCCGGGTTTTCTTTTAGTCTTTTTTTGCCTCTCTTGCTTCATCTGGCGTAATATATTTGCCAGTTTTGTCAAAGCCCCTTTCTTCTTGGTTTAATTTTGGCTTTTCAACGCGAGGAAACATTGGTTCTTTCATAATTTATTAGTTATTATTTAATCTCCTTAGATTATTCACATTATAGCATTGTTTATAGAAAATATAAATAGTCAACGAATGTCAACGAATGTTAATTAAGCGCGGTCTGCTTGATTTTAAGTCCGTTAAAGGGTAAAATTAGAGTATGGAAAACCTATTAAAACAGCTGGAAATTTTAAGAGAACGGCTCCTAGATACTTGGAGGTTGCTTTGATTTGGACCGGCAGAAAGAAAAGGTTAATGAGCTAAAAGTGGAAATGTCCAAACCGAATTTTTGGCAAAATCAGGAGCGCGCTGTGGCAGTCAGCCGGTCAGCGGAGAATCAAGAAAAGGAAATTGTTGAGTGGGAAAATTTAAAAAAGGAAATTACTGATTTGGAGCAGTTCGTGGCCGAAGCCGCGCGCGAACAATACTTATCCATTGCCGATGAAGCTAGTAAAAAACATGACGAACTCAAGCAGCGCTATGAGAAGCTTGAGTTTTTTGTTTTATTTGCCGGCAAGTACGACCGCTCTAACGCCATAATTTCCTTGCACGCGGGCACGGGCGGTGTGGACGCGCAAGATTGGGCGCAAATTCTCGAGCGCATGTTTCTGCGCTTTGCCGAAAAAAAAGGCTGGCCGGTCGAATTGGCGGATCGTAACCTAGGGAATGAAGCTGGCATTAAGAGCGCCAGCTACCGGATTGTCGGCAGCTGGGCGTACGGTTATTTAAAAAGCGAATCAGGCGTGCACCGCTTAGTGCGCATCTCGCCGTTTGATGCCGAACAAATGCGCCATACTTCGTTTGCTTTGGTTGAAGTCATCCCGGAATTGCCGGAAACGGAAAATATAGTTTTGCAAGATAGTGATTTGGCAATTAGCACTTTCCGCTCCTCGGGCGCGGGCGGGCAGAATGTTAATAAAGTGGAAACCGCGGTGCGCGTTTTGCATAAGCCGAGTGGCCTAATTGTAGCCTGCCAAACTCAGCGTTCCCAGCATCAAAACAAAGAAACCGCTTTAAGGATTTTAAAAGCTAAACTATTTAAACTGGAAGAAGATAAAAAAGATAGCGAAGAGAAAAATCTGCGCGGGGCCGCGCAAAAAGCCGAATGGGGCAAGCAAATCCGTTCTTATGTCAAAGAGCCCTATCAATTAGTGAAAGACCACCGCACCGAATATGAAACTTCAAATATCCAAAGCGTTTTGGACGGCGAGCTGGATGGTTTTATGGAAGCATACTTAAGAAAATTAAGAAATAAGAAAGAGAAATTATGAAAAGGAATTTACTTATATTTTTTTTAGTTGCTTTTAGTTTTGGCGCGGCCGTGACCGTATCGGCCCATGAGCCGCGTTATGTTAAAGACGACCAGCTGGTAGTTATTATAAATCCCGACATCTCGCAGGCCTTTTATGGCGAGCTGAAGGGGCGGCCGGCTCATTATTTAATTGATTTGAAAGTTGCGCAAAATTTGTATTTTCAGATTTTGGCGCCGGATTTGCCGGAAATTCAGAAAGATAAAACCGTCACGGTTGAGTATACTCAAGAATTCGGCCGGCCAACGGTAGATTTTATTAAACTTGAACCTGGCGCGGCCGTCTGGCAGAATTTTTATGAAGACTATGTCGGCGATAATTATTTTGCCGGTCCGAGCGTTAAGAAGCCGGGCGAAGCCGGCTATTATATCATTAAAATAACCAGTCCGGATAATATCGGTAAGTATGTTTTAGTGGTTGGAGATAAGGAGAAATTTTCGGCCTGGGAAATGGCCAAGGCCCTAATCACCGTACCGCAACTAAAGAAGGATTTTTTTCAAGAGCCGTTTAGCCGGTGGTTTAACGGCAAGATCGGCAAATATTCCGGTATCGGTCTGCTCATAATCTTAGTGGTCGGTTTTATGTTTCATAGATTTCGTAAGATATATAAGTAACATTTAGTTTGGGTTTAATTTATTAAATATCTATATTTTTGAAGTTGTAGCGTAATTAATTAAAATCAGAAGGCATGCCGGTCAGCGATTTTTATAATTTTAAAGCTAAGGTTTTTTTAGTTGCTTGTTTGGTTTTTATTTCCGGCATCGCCTTGGCTTCTTTTTTACCTCTTAAGCTTTTACAATTTACGATATGGTGGTTTGGCGCCGCCATATTTTTTTTGATTTTCACAATCCTGTTTTGGCGAGACGCCAGGCCGGGATTAAAACATGCTTCTTTATATTTTTTGTGGGCGGGAATTTTATTTTTCTCCATCTGGCGCTACTCTAGCGCTTTACCAGCCAAGACGCCGGAAACCGTGGTAGTGCGGGGAATTATAATCAATGAGCCGGACATTAGGGAAACAAGCCAAAAATTGGAAATTAAGGTTGAGACGATCTACTCGCCTGAATCTTCGCCGGACAAATTTAATAGCACGGCCGGACCGTCCGGGCTTAAAGTTACCGGAAAACTCTTAGCGACTACGGCGCTGTACCCGGAATATAAATACGGCGACGAGCTGGTGCTGGTCTGTGAATTAAAACAGCCAGAAGCATTTAACGGCTTCGCCTATGATCGCTACCTGGCGCGCTATGATATTTATTCGGTCTGCTATTACCCAAAAATATACCTCGCCTCGCCCTCTCCTTCTAAAGGAGAGGGGATAATCCCTGCTTTGGCTCTCCCCCTTACGAAGGGGGAGATTAAGAGGGGGTTAGGCCGGAGAAATTTGCTTTACGCGAAAATTTTTGCTTTTAAAAAGATTATGTCTGGCTTGATTGATTCGGGGCTAAGCGAGCCGGCTTCAAGCTTGGCTCGGCCGATTGTCTTCGGCGGACAACGGGGCCTGCCGCAAAGCACCAGAGATGATTTTCAAAAAGTCGGGCTGACTCATATTATGGCGGTGAGCGGTTTTAATATTAGTATTTTAGCGGCCATAGTCATGACTGCGCTACTCGCCTTGGGATTCTCGCGGCGCCGGGCTTTTTATTTGGCAGTTATATTTTTAGCCGGCTATATTATTTTAGTTGGAGCGCCGGCTTCGGCCATGCGCGCTGGGCTGATGGGTTTTTTAGTGCTTTGGGCGTTGAAATTAGGGCGGCTCAATAAAATGACCAATTCTTTAATTTTGGTCGCCACGATTTTACTTTTATTGAAACCGAAACTTTTGCGCGATGACGTGGGTTTTCAGTTGTCGTTTTTGGCCATCGCCGGCTTGGTTTATGCTTACCCGATTTTTGCGGCGCTGCGCGCCAAAATAAAATTGCCGAAACTTAAAGGCGTGAGCGACGCGCTTTTAATCACTTTAGCTGCGCAAGTTTTCACTTTGCCGATCTTGGCTTATAATTTTTCGCAAGTATCTTTAATCGCGCCTTTAGCCAATTTAGCCGTGCTTTGGGCCGTGCCGCTTTTAACCATTTTAATTTTAATCGCTTTGCCTTTAAGTTTTTTTTTGCCAGCTTTATCGTTTATATTCTTCCTGCCCAGTTTGATTTTAACCAAGTATATTTTGGCAATGGTAAAATTTTTTGCCAGCTGGCCCCATAGTTTTCTGACGATTAATTATCTTTGGCCGGGCTGGCTGGTTTTATATTATGTTTTGGTAATTTTTATAATCATAAAAGCGCGGCGGTCGAAATTGTTAAAAGAAGAGTTAAGTGATAAAATATAGGCACGACAAATAAAAAAATAATTATTATCTTTAGTTAGGTAGTTTTCTATAATGGTTATTGGGTATTCGAAAGAGCAGTGATATTTGATTTTCTATATTAGCAAAATATCCTATTAATTTCAATGGCCGGCCAGATAGCGTCCTTATTTGTTAAAATTAAATGAATTAAAAATATTTTGTTTAATGATATGAATTTGGTTTTATTATTTAATTTAGTCAGAGACATACCTTTTAGAATTTTCCTGGGATGGGGCTCATTGACATAATATATAGATAGTGCTATTTTTGTGGTGAGATAAGCTCTTTAAAATAAGTTTTAAGTAGCTTTGAGAACGCAAGGTTTGTTTTTTTAAGGTTGCTTAAAACCTCGACAATTAAAACAATCCGCAAGAAAGGAATGCTATGCAAGGCGTAGAAATATCACACTTGAACGCTGCAATCGCAGCCGCGCTGAAAGCCTATTACGACTTCAGAAATTCAACCGTCGAAGATGCCCTGCGGCCCATCGGCCGATATGGCAAACGAGATACTCTCGGCATGCATAGCTGTCCAAAATCCTGATTATGTCCTAAAATAAAGACAAAAGCTCTAAAAATAAACAAAAATCAATATGCAAAAACAAAAAATTTGGACAGCTG
>LCCP01000046.1 GCA_000997945.1 Parcubacteria group bacterium GW2011_GWC2_42_12
TAAATTCAATTCTTTTTTGATGGCGTTTACCGCTGGGGCGATGATTTTTATTTCTCTGCACGAACTGGTGCCTCAGGCGAAAAGTTATAAAAAACCGGCACTGTTTTTTCTGGGGCTTATTCTAAGCGCGCTTGTTCTTTGGGCGATGAATTTATTGATTCGCGTATGATCAAAAACATCATTTTTGATTGGTCAGGAGTGATTAGTGATAATCTGGTGACGGTTTATCAGACGGCCATGGTTATGTTTGAAAAATTTGGCGCGCCAAAAGTATCACTGGAAGAATTCCGTAAAGAATGGGAACAGCCGTATATGATTTTTTACAACAAGTATCTGCCTAAGTTGAGCAAGGCCGAAGAAGATGAAACTTATAAAAGCATTTATCCATTGATGGCGGAAAAATATCAGCCGCGGTCATTCTCTGGCATCTGTGAAATACTTAAAAGATTCAATATTGCTGGGATTAAAATGGCAGTCATTAGTTCTGATCCGGCAGAAACGCTTTCAGCTGAAATCAAAACCTATGGTTTAGACGGTATTTTTCTGGAAATCAACAGCGAAGTGCATGATAAAACCGAAGTTCTGGGAGAGTGCGTCAAACGCAATCAATTTAATCTGCCTGAGACGATTTTTATCGGTGATACGACCCATGAAGTTGAGGCTGGTAAGATTGTCGGCGTAAAAACTGGGGCAGTAACCTGGGGTTTCCAAAATTTGGATAAGCTCAAATTCTCCGCTCCAGATTTTATTTTAAATGATTTAAATGAGTTGTCACCACTCTTGCACCATGGCTAAAGACGGCTGTGGTTCATTAGTTTTTCCGACAACTTTCGCGGGTACACCGGCGACCGTGGAGTGCGGGGCCACTGGTTTTAGAACCACACTGCCGGCGGCCACTTTGGCGCCTTCACCAACTTCAATATTTCCCAAAATTTTGGCTCCGGCGCCGATTAGAACGCCGCGGCGAATTTTTGGATGGCGATCGCCGGTTTCTTTGCCGGTGCCGCCGAGCGTCACCTCGTGCAAGATCGAAACATCATCTTCCACGACTGCGGTTTCGCCGATGACGACGCCGGTGGCGTGGTCGATCAAAATTCCTTGGCCGATTTTAGCGGCCGGATGGATATCAACGCCGAATAACTGCGAAGAGCGGCTTTGGAAATAAAGCGCGAGCTCGGTTTGCGAATGTTGCCAAAGCCAGTGGGACAAACGGTAAACTTGGAGCGCGTGAAAGCCCTTAAAATAAAGGAAAGGCCGGTGGTAATCGCGCGCGGCCGGGTCGCGGTCGCAAACTGCCTTGAGATCGCGCGCCGTAGCTTCGATCAAACTTGGAGTTTGCTTAAGAATTTTAGCGATGATTTTTTTGAGAGCTGATGTCGGCAGAAATGCGTCACTTAATTTCCATGATAAAAGCGCGGTTAACCCGGCGGCCAGATCAACTGGAGATTGAATCAATTCGTCAAAGAATCGTTTCAAGACCGATTCTTTTTTTTGCGCGGCGCGTGTTTCGTTTTGGATGATGGTCCAGAGTTTTTTGGGGGAAAGGGACATAGTCATATTGATACTTGTTCTCGGCCTAAAGAATTTGATCAACTAAACAAAAAACTCCCTAGGCAGGAGGTTTTAGGAAAACGGTTTTATAAAGTTTTGTTATGAATAACTAAATTCCATCCTACCTAAACAAAGGTTGGGGCAGTACAACAAGTAAAATTAACGGTTGATATGGAATAAAACATGGATTGTTTATTACTCATGGTATTTTAATCAATTTGCCGCGCGTTGTCAAATCCGATCCGCCAGAAAATTGACCATTTAGCCAAAGATTCCTATACTATATATAGTAAGCAAAAAAATATGAAGGACTCAATTAAAAAAACGATCATCATTTTAATTATTTTAATCGCGGCAGTGACGATCGTACTTTATTTTTTTCCACAGCTTTGGTTAGTGCCGATGCTCAAATTGCGCTTTTCCCCGTATAAAAACCCGTCGGTGTACGCTCTGCCGATCTCGCGCGAAGTTATCGCCTCAACCGTTGATTTAACCGGCTTTGATTCGGTGTCTTATTTTGGAATAAATTTTAGATCACCCTGGCGGAATATGCGCGAAAAAAGTTTATTCAGCAACTCGGTCCTGTTGCAGTTTGGCAATGGCAACACGGTGTTTCTTTTTAGCAACAAAGATCAGCCAACGATGCTTGAAGCTTTATTGGGAGATGATCCAAAAAATGCTGAGCAGATTAGGTCAATGTTCGGACAAGAGGCGATTAAAACCAACTATGCTTTGCAAAAATTGATGCTAAATACTACCCCTGACGACATTTCGATTTATCAGTCCAGAAAGGAAGTCGTCGCTAAATCCATTTTATTAATTTTAAAACCGATCGCTGTCCCATGGCCCACGCAAGTTGAACCAAAGATTTACAATTTTATCACTGCGCGAAAGATCAAAGGTTTCCAGTACGGTGATCCGTGGGACGGAAAAGTAATCATTGATTTTTATAACGAAAACGATGAGTCTGGGAGCATGTTGATTAACGGGAGCGAGATCACTCAAAATGATATTGATTTTATTTTGGCGACTTTGGAAGTGAGTTATCAGCAATTGGCCAAGACCGCCATCATAACTGACAAAATTGAATATTTGCCAACAGAGGAAATGCGAGTGACGATTCAAAATCCAAGTGAATCAGCAATCAAAATTTGCAGTCCCAGCGCCTGTAGTTTACCGGGCGGTTTTCATATGTTGATCGAAAAGTACGAGACTGATGCTTGGGTAGAAGGGATGGGGGCGTGTCCGATAGTCTCTAAAAAAGTCGAAATGCCAATCACTGGAGCAGATTTTAGCTGTCTTTCATTGCCAGGCAAAACGACTTTAGAATTGATGACTGGTTTAGCCGGTTCGCAAACCGGGCGTTATCGCGTCGCGTTTTATTTGTCAAAAGATAATTCAAACCCGATTTATTCCGACGAATTTAGCATTGAACGTGCCGGGGTTTTTGATCCAAAGCATAAGTTTGATTGCGTTATTGACGAAGATTGCGCAATTCGGCGAGTGCGGTGTTGGCAGTGCGATTCTGTTTACAGTTGTACTAATAAAACTTGGGTGGATTGCAATTTAACTCCGCCAGCCGGCGGGTGTTTGCCATCAGCACCGGGATCAGTTTGGCCAAAAGATCCAACTTGGCCAGCCAGCTGTAAGTGCGTCAATTCCAAATGTGTCAGCGATAAATGTATAGGCGGGGATTGTTTGGGCGCGTAAGAAGTTGTGATTATAACCGATAAAACCGAATATTTGCCGGGTGAACGGGTGACAGTTAGTTTAATCAATAATTCGGAGCAAGCGGTGCGCATTCGCGATGTGGGAGAAATCACTGCCACTGTGGCGGACTTAGAAAAGAAAGTTGGCGATCGTTGGCAGGGCGTTTACATAGAAAGCGATTCGGAAGTATTTAAGAGCAAGAAGGATCTGGCCTCCGGCGAAACCCAAATTTATTATTGGGATCAAAAATTATTATCACCAGACGATCAACTGGCGATTGCCGGGACTTATCGTTTTAAATTGGGGGTGATTTACGTAACCACGGACACAGCTAATCTCAAAATTAGCAATGTTTATTCTAATGAGTTTATGATTACCGAAACAACTAAAGAGATTTCTGAGGTTATTAATTAAATTATATTAAATCGTTAAAGAAAATCAATCAATAAAATATGTCTAAACACCTATTATTTCCCAAAATCATTTTGGCAATATCAATTGCCGTGATTTCTTTTTTGGCCGGCGGCATTGCGGTTAGCACTTCTAATGCGGCCGCCACTTTGGCTAGCCGACTAGCTGGTCGGATTTTGTTGCAAACGCAATCAAAAGGCGAGGCTTGGTACGTTGATCCAGTCAGTTTGGGCCGCTATTATTTGGGGAAGCCGACTAATTGTTTGAATGTAATGAAAAGTCGTGGGCTAGGCATTAGTAACGCGGATTTGGCGCAAATCAAAGTAGCGACAAATTTGTATCATGATCAAACTTACGGCTTTGAAATAACCGTCCCGGCTTTTTACAGCAAAGTAACGAAAAATCCTACCTCCTTGGCAACCGGTGATTTGAATCTAGAATATGCTTACAACAACATCAATTATTTAAATATTGTGGTGGCCAAAGAAACCTTTGCTAATTATCAGTTAGCTGATCAAGCCGGCGGTTTTATCTTTCGCTTTGATTCCGCTACTCATAAATGGACCCACGAAAATGGGGACACCAGCGAATTTATTCCCAAAAAAATGGCCGGCACCTTGGACGCCTATTTGTATCACAGCGGGGATGTCCATTGTAGCTGGGATATTATTTTGGTGCCAAATTATAAGAGCAATAAGTTTGTGCAAATAGAAAATACCACTTGTAAGGAACAAAAAGGGACTGGTTATGTAAAGCCGGTTTATCAATTAAATTCAGCTGAACTTTTGTCAACTTTTCGCTTTAGCGAGTAAGGAGATAAGTTTTGCTAAACTAAAATTACCATTTTTGTGGTAATTTTTTGTGGCAATGAGTTAAAGATGCATGCGAGCACAAAAAAAAGACGTCAGTGAAGCTAGGGGTTAAGTTGCTAGTTACACTGACATCGGATATAGGATCATTTTTGTTTGGTCCCCTAGGTGGCGGCTACAGGTCGCTTTTTTCGTGTTTCATACCATCTTGTAGTTTTTTTAGATTTAGTAGTCGTCGATAATATAACGGATCAGTGGTGCAATGACAACACTAACGTCAATCAATTTGTTGGCAATATTCTTTGCAGAATTCTCGGCAGATGGCTTGAAAGGTTGATTGTTGAATTACGCTAGGGTGGTCGGTTGGCGACAAAGTGTCAGCATTGTCATTATAAAAGAGATAGAGTCTTTGCCACTTTGCCTGAGGCTCGCCCGGGCCAGCCATTACAGTGGTGATTTCGCTCCACATTTTGTTAATCTTAGTTACCACTTCTTCTGGTAGTAAAGCGAGTTTGTTCGCCAACTCACCGTTTAACCACCATTGCATCAGCGCGGCGTAGCCTTTGCCTGTCAAAGCGGACATAAACATTTTTTGTAAATATGTCCGGAATTTAAACTTGACGCGCAAGCCGTTGCTGGAAAACCGAACAACATAACCTTCACGGTCGGTGAATCTTGGATCAGCTATCATACTTAATAACTCGTTGATTGAATCTATCGTCAATCTCCGAGCAACCGTGATATGGAGCGCGTGTCCAAGTTCCTGGAGTTGGCTGTAAGAGAATTCTGCCAAAGTATCTCGGTTAAAGGCACCGACAACCATCAGGTAACGTTTATTTCCGTAGTTGAGGTGAACCTGGGTTTCGGGCGCGATAATTTCTGCCAGCAGTGTTAATTGCGAGGGGAATCTTAATTTCCAACCAAATCGTTTGTAATGATGTGTGATTATCTGGTTGCCTAATTCGGCGCTTGGACTGGTGAAACTGCCGCGCGTGGTCAAAATCAATTGGCCATTGTATTCAAAAATTATGCCAAGATGGCCATCGTATTTGCTGGTGATTACGAACGGTCCATCGGGCAGATTAGTCGTTTTTGTTTCCTCATGTTCTTGGAAGTTAAAAAACTTCGGGAAAGGGAAAGCGATCAAATTACCGCTAGTATCAAACACAATTCCGCGGCAAAGGCGCAAAGCATCTGTCCACCCGCTTATCCAGTCGCCAAAAAGGTTGGCATTGGCGGCTGAGGTGTAATTAAGCCCG
>LCCP01000047.1 GCA_000997945.1 Parcubacteria group bacterium GW2011_GWC2_42_12
ATCCATAAACTCCTTCATGTTCTGAACCAGCTGGTTGATAAAGGCAACACGGTTTTAATCATTGAGCATAACCTTGATGTCATTAAATCAGTGGACTGGGTTATTGACCTCGGCCCCGAAGGCGGCGATAAGGGCGGCTATATTGTCGCGGCCGGCACGCCTCAGGAAGTCGCCAAAAATAAAAAATCATACACCGGACAGTATTTAAGTAAGATGTTGAAAAAATAAAATTCACCAATCTAAAATAGTCCCGACGCTCATTAGTGTCGGGACTATTTAATTATTCCCCTGGCTTTATTCGATGATTGCAAATTTTGCGACCGAGATAACCGTTCCTTTAGAGAGGGGGGGGGGCGTCTTCAAGCAACTCAACTTCAAAATCACCTTCTAGCAAATTTCCGACCACTTTGCCTTGAACTACTTTGTCGAACTGCTTGAATTTGATGACTCTTTGCTCTGGATTTACTCCAGAAGACTCCATGCTAAATTCTCTTTTTGGCATAATAATTTTTAGTTAATTATTAAAATTATTTTAACTTCTCCTCAAAATACTCCCCCAACTCTTCAATTTTCACCCTCTCCTGCTTCATCGTATCTCTATCGCGCACGGTCACATCGCCTTTCTCTAAGGTGTCAAAATCCACGGTTAGGCAAAAAGGCGTGCCGATTTCGTCCTGCCGGCGATAGCGCTTGCCAATATTGCCATTATCGTCAAACTCGCAAATATAATCTTTTTTCAACGCGTCAAATACGGCTTTGGCTTTTTTTACTAGTTCCGGCTTATTTTTTAGTAGCGGGAAAACCGCTATTTTTACAGGTGCCAGCCAATGAGGAAATTTCATTACTGTTCTGGTTTCCTCTTTTACTTTTTCTTCATTATAAGCCGCACACAAAACCGCTAAAACCGTCCGTTCCACACCTAAGGACGGCTCAATCACATGAGGCGTAAACTTATTACCGGCTTCATCAGCACAGGTTAAATCAATGCCGGACAGTTTAGCGTGCTGTTTTAAATCATAATCCGTGCGATAGGCCAAGCCATAGAGTTCTTTTTTGCCAAAAGGAAAATCATATTCAAAATCAATGGTTTTCTTTGAATAATGCGCCCGCTCTCCATCCGGTACATTGAGCTCATGAACATTGTTTTTAACATCCAGCCCCAGTTCTTTCATCCAGACTAACATTTCCTTACGCCAACTTTCAAAAACCGCCTGCCAATCTTTATCTTTTTTCGGCATGGCGATAAAATACTCTATTTCCATCTGCTCAAACTCGCGCGTGCGGAAAACAAAATTGCCGGGCGTGATTTCGTTACGGAAGGCCTTGCCGATCTGGCCGATGCCGAACGGCAGTTTCGGCCGCATGGTATCCAGGACATTTTTAAAATTAACAAAAATCCCTTGCGCGGTTTCCGGCCTTAAATAAGCCACATTAGCGCTCTCCTCGGCCGGACCGATAAAAGTCTTAAACATTAAATTAAATTGCCTGGGCGCGGACATCTCGCCGCCGCAATTTGGGCAGATTTTCGCGTCTATAAGCTGATCGGTTCTATATCTACTCTTACATTTCTGGCATTCTGCCAGAGGATCGCTAAAATTATCCAGATGCCCCGAAGCTTTCCAGGTTTCCGGATTCATTATAATCGCCGCGTCCAAACCAACCATATCTTCCCGCTCCTCTACGAACTTCCTCCACCATCTTTGCTTAATATTATTTTTTAGCTCCGCGCCATACGGCCCGTAATCCCAAGCGTTGGCCAGCCCGCCATAAATTTCCGAACCCGGAAAAATAAACCCCCTGCGCTTGCATAAAGACACAATTTTTTCCATGGTCACTGCGTTTTTTTTATTTAACATATATGTTTTTTGTCATTGCGAGGAGCTTCAGCGACGAAGCAATCTCACGGATAATTTACTAAGTAATAATAATTTTCTACATCTCTTCCGCTGTCTCGATTCCCAAGAGCTCCAAACCATTGGCCAGCGTCTGCTTAACCGCCATAATCAAAACCAATCTGGCCTGCCGAATCTCAATTTTAGCTTTTAAAACCGGTACGCTATGGTAATAGTCATTAAATTCCTGCGCTAATTCAAATAAATATTTAGCAATTTCCGATGGGTCGAAATTTTTCCCGGCCAGCATGACTATCTCCGGATATTTTGCCAGCTTATTGACCAAAATCGCCTCTTTGGCTTCGGTTAAAGCGCTATAATTTACAACTGCCTGGTGCTTGGCTGACTTCTTGGTTTTCTTGATTATACTATTGATCCTGGCGTAAGTATATAAAAGATACGGGCCGGAAGCGCCGGAAAAACTTACTGATTCTTCCAGGCCAAAAGCGATGTCCGTATTGACGCCATTTTTTAAAATAGAATACTTGACTGCGGCTAAAGAAACTTTTTCCGCCACTTCATCTTTATTTTTCAAATTCCTTTTGCCCTTCATTATTTTAAGCACTGCCTGCTTGGCTTCGTCCAAAAGCCACTCGCCTAGAACCACATTGCCGAGCCGAGAACTCATTTTACCTTCCCTTAATTTTACCCAACCGTAGCGCAAATGCTGCTCCCGGCCTTTTGTCTCCGGCATAATTAACTCCAAGGCCTTAATTATGACCTTAAAATATTCGGCCTGCTCCGGTCCGACCACATGAAGAATCTTGGTTGGCTTAAATTCCTTAAATTGCAGTTGGGCCAAACCCATATCCTTGGCTTCATAGGTCGGATTGCCGTCAGAATTGATGAAGACGCGAGTATGTAAGCCGTAGTCTTCGCCTTTAAAAATAACTGCGCCCTGGCTTGTCTGAAAAATTCCCTTTTTTAAATTCTGCAAAACTAGCTTTCGGCCGCTAGCGAAAACTTCTGACTCAAAATAAAAGCGGTCAAACTTAGTATTAACTCTTTTATAGATGCCATTAAAATAATCCAAGCTCCATTTTCTGGTCGTCTGATATACTCTCATAACGCTTTTATCCTGATTATAAATCTTTTTGTTCAATTCAATGATTTCTTTCTTAACCGCTTCGTTCTCTTCATAATTCTTACTGCCTAAAGCATAGGCCTGTCCTAAAAATTCAGCTTTCGCTTTCAAACTAGCGCGGCCGGCCGCTTTGTATTCTTTTTTAAGTTGCGTAATGCCCCAGAGGCACTTAGCGATATGCAGCCCGATGTCGCCCTGATAATTAGCGCGAATGATTTTATAGCCGTTAGCCGCTAAGATTCTAGCCATGGCTTCGCCGGTCAAAATATTTCTTAAATGGCCGATATGAAAGGGCTTATGGGTGTTAGGGTGAGCGAATTCCACCATAATTTTCTTATCCCTGCCTATTTTATTAAGGCCATAACGCTCTTCAGCTTTCAATATTTCTTCAATCACGCCCTGCGCCAGCTTTTGCTTATTAAAAGTAAAATTTATAAACGGCCCGATGGCTTTGGCCGCCACGATCGTTTCATTTAAAGCCACCCGGCCAATTAGAAACTCACCCATCTCCACCGCGGTTTTTTTGAATTCTTTAGCCAAATTAAAACAAGCCAAACTTAAATCGCCGAATTCGGGCTTAGGCGGATAGACTAAATCAGCTGGCTTAACCAGGTCTTTTTTTAGCGCCTGATTTATCATCTCGGCAATATTTTGTTTTATGCTGTCTAGGGTGTTCATAGGAATAATTTAAAATGTAAATTTCAAAGTGAAAAATGACAATGTAAAATTTAAAATTTTTTGTCATTGCGAGAAGCCCTGTACTCGGGGGCGACGAAGCAATCTCTGGTAAATCCCTTCCAGCCAGGGATTGCTTCGCTCCTTTTAGTCGCTCGCAATGACAACAATAGAAGCATTTCAATTTTTCATTTTAAACTGTCATTTTCAACTTTGCTATTTACATTTTACACTTTTATAGTTCTATCTTCTTTGCCTCACCAATACTCTTCCCTAAAAACTTCTGACCCAATTCCTTAAATTTACTGGCATCATCGGTCGTATAAAAAACTAACAGATTATTCTTATTTAACTTCTTCTCTAAATCTTGATGTTTATTCAAATACACAACCAGTCTTTCAGCTGCCACTTCAGCCGGATTAACCTAGAAATATCTTTAAGCAGCAATGGATAATGCGTGCAACCTAGCAACAAAGTATCTATTTCTTTAACCTTTAACGGCCGTAAATATTTCTTTAAAATCATGTTAGCTTCCGGCTTGTCAATCCAACCTTCCTCCACTAAGGGGACTAAGAGCGGGCAGGCCTGTTCAAAAATTTCTAAGTCATTTCTTAATTTTTCCAGTTCTTTTTTGTAAACTCCAGAGTTGATGGTAGCGGTCGTACCGATAACGCCTAATCTATGATAACGGCTTAGTTTAATCGCCTCTTCCACCACCGGCACCACCACGCCTAAGACGCGCCTATTCGGATAACTCCGCGGCAGATATTCCTGCTGAATTCTCCTTAAGGCCTTACTGGAGGCCGTATGGCAGGCGATGATTATCAGCTGGCAGCCGGCTTTAAACAAAAAATCCACCGCCTGCCGGGTATATTCATATATAACCTCGTCGGATTTATTGCCATAAGGCGCTCGAGCGTTATCACCCAGATAAACATAATCATAATTCGGCAAAACCCGCAAAAATTCTTTTAAGACGGTTAAGCCGCCGAAGCCAGAATCAAAAACTCCGATCATACAATTTTACCTAATAAATATTTAATTGCCTGGCGAGCATAGAAAAATTTAGGATCAGATTTAGCTTAAAATTTCTTTACAAACATTTTCCTTTCGCCCTTTTCCGATGAAAATTTTGTTGGAAATTTTAAACTAAATCCCTAAATTTTTCGTGGCGAGCGAGGCAATTGAATATTTATTTTTTCACAACTCTGACAAACCCTCTCTTGCCCCTTTGCACTAAAACGCCATTTGCAGTAATCTCAATTATTTTATTAATATCATTAACGGCCGAGCCATCAATCTTAATTCCACCTTGCTCAATCAATCGCCTGGCCTCGCCCTTGCTGGCCGTCAAACCGACTTCCACCAATAATTCCATAATATTCATACTGCCGACTGTCAGCTTCTTGCTTATTACTTCTTCCGGCGCTTCTTTCTTCTGTACGGTCTTCACAAAATACTCCTGCGCAGCTACCGCCTTCTTCTCCCCATGATAGATTTTCGTTATTTCAAAAGCCAAGCGCATTTTTATGTCACGCGGATTAACTTTGCCGCCGCCTAACTCCTGCTCAATTTCAGCAATCTTCTCTAAAGATAAATAAGTGCCTAGCGTGAAATATCGTATAATCAAACCGTCGGTTAGGGACATAATCTTTCCATACATTTCTTCCGGCTTTTCCGTCAAAGCAATATAATTATCCAAACTCTTGCTCATTTTATCGCCGCCGGATAAACCCTCGAGCAACGGACAGGTAATAATCTCTTGCGGCTCCTGATTATATCTTTTTTGCAACTGCCGTCCCATTAAGAGATTAAATTTCTGATCCGTGCCGCCGATTTCCACATCAGCTTTAAGCGCCACCGAGTCATAACCCTGCATAACCGGATACAAAAATTCCTGTAAACTAAGATCTTGATCATTTTTTATTCTTTCCTTAAAGTCAGCGCGTTGCGCAACCTGCGCGTAAGTCACTTTTGACGACAGCATCACCAGTTCCCGAAAATCAAGCTTATTGAGCCATTCCGAATTATATCTAATTTCAACTTTTTTCATATCCAAAATCAAACCGGCCTGTTTAGTATAACTCTTCATGTTGGCGGCGATATCTTTATCAGTCAGCGGCTTTCTGGAAACCGAACGGCCTGTGGGATCGCCGATGCGCGCGGTAAAATCACCGATTAAAAAAATAACTTGATGCCCCAAATCCTGAAAATCTTTCAGTTTGCGTAAAACTACGGCATGTCCCAAGTGCAAAACCGACCCGGTCGGGTCAATGCCCAGCTTAATTCTTAATTTTTTACCGGACATCAGTCTCTTTTTTAAATTTTCTTTAACAATAACTTCTTCTACCCCCCGGCTTAAAACTTCGTCAATTTTATTTTCGTCGGTTATTATTTTTGCCATATATTTTTAAAATGAGTTTAAATAATTTTAAACTTTCAATAAATTTCACAAACCCCAAACCTCTTTCAAAATTTCCTGTACAAGCGTATTAACATCTTCCCTCGTCTTTTTAATATCTTCCCTCAACTGTTTCCTCTCTTCATCTGACAAAGGTTTTGAACTTATTGCTTCATACCTTTTCATATTTTCGGGCGTCTCCCATTTTTTGCTGAAAATTACTTCCACGCTATCCCCTTCTTCAATTCCAAAAATATTCTTCAATTCATCGTCAGAATAAAAATTCATATCTTTTCCGCATTTTTCCATTGCTTTCGTATATAATATCGGCGACGGATTGTATTCTATTTCTTTCGCAACGCCCGTAAGGCGATTATGTCTTTTCTCCATCTCGTCCGTAGAAAGCGAGCCCTCGCTGCCGATGTAAATATTGCTGGCAACTATCGGCCGACGTGAAGCTGGCACTCCGGTTCGAAACTCTCTTTCTTCATCATCAGAATCAATAACCCCCCTCTTCAATTCTTTCTTGCTAATATGAAAAGAACTAGTGGCCGCTATGTCTAAACCCTTCATCATTTGAGCCGCATCACTAATTGCAACAGATAATTTTTGGATTGTCAGTCCACTATAAATATGTTGGGTTACTAAAAGAATATAATCGTCCGGGCCGACAGCTTTTTTAAAATAATCTACAAGTTTTTTGTATTTTTCTATATCTCTATCATTTTCATAATCCGGCAATCCGCTTTTTTGTCCAGAAGCAACAAAAAGTGTCCTTAATTCTTTATCAGGATGCAATTTTTTTATTATTTTCCGTAATATCAATGCCGGTATTCTCCCTCCAACCTCATCGCTAACTAAAACATTATACCTTGCTTGATCAAAGGCTTCTTTCATTTTTCGGCAGAGAGAAATCATGTCTTCCTTTATAGCCCCAATTTCCGGAAAATTAAATTTTTCTTCTTTGGGTGTTTGTTCTATTCCCTCCGAGATTACCTCTTTCATAAATGTTTTATTTGCTCTTTTATTTTCTTTAATTCCGCCTGCCAGCCCTTGAGCTTCTGCCTTTCTTTTTCCACCACCGCCTCCGGCGCCTTATCAACAAATTCCTTATTTGCCAGCTTGCCTTCATTGGCTTTAATAATTTTCTCCAGATTGGCTATTCCCTTCTCCAATCTGACTTTTTCTTTTACCTCGTCCAACGCGCCTAATAAATAAATTTCTATCTCGCCCACGGCCGCGTAAATCGCGCCAGCTATTTTTTCTCCACTGACTTTAATCTCCAACTCACTAATGCCGGTGCGCAAAGATTTTATCAGCTCTGTCTGTGCTGCAAATAGTTCAGCGTGTTTCCCCGCATATATAACCGCCTTTATTTTTCTGGCCGGTTCAACCTTATTTTCCGCTCGGGCGTTGCGAATGGTAATAATCACATTTTTAATTACTGCAAAATCATTTTTCTCCCCCCTGACAAGGGGGGCAAGGGGGGTTGGCCATTTTTCCACCATTAACAACTCCTTTTTGTCCATTTCCTGCCAAACCGCCTCCGTTATAAAAGGCGCGAAGGGATGCCAGAGAATCAATAAATTTTTTAAAATATAATATAAAATCTGGCCTCGCTGACTGCTGTTCTCAAATTTATTAGCTTCTAAATACCAATCGGCTAAATCGTTCCAGGTGAACTCCCTTAATCTTTCTCCGGCTGACGAAAAATTATAATTATTGAAATCGTCCGTCACATCTTTAATTAAAACATTTAGCTTATTTAATATCCAATCCTCGGCCATGGTTAATTTTCCGGCCGAAAAATTAATTTTTCCTTTTTCTATATTCGGTAAAATGTACCTGGCGATATTCCATAATTTATTAACCAAATTCCTCGCTCCTTCCACTTTTTCTTCATAAAACTTTGAGTCATTTCCGGGCGCTATGCCGGCGATAACGCTTAAACGCAGGGCGTCGGTGCCGAATTTAGCGATTACTTCTAAGGGATCTATATTATTCCCCGACGATTTGGAAAATTTCTTACCACATGAATATAAACATTATGGAAAGGAATCTGATCTAAAACATAAGTGGACATTAAAATCATGCGCGCCATCCAAAAAAATAGTATTTCATAGCCCATCTGCATCCAGCTGGTCGGGTGATAGGTTTTTAAATCTTTATTGCCCCCTTTAATAAAGGGGGGTAGGAGGGATTTATTTGGCCAACCCAGAGTAGAAAATGTCCACAACCCGGAAGAAAACCAGGTATCTAAGGTGTCTTCGTCTTGAAATAAGTCCTTACTGCCGCAAACCGAACATTCTTTCGGCGCTTCAGCCGAAACAATCGGCCAATGGCATTCGGGCAGGCATTTACCCTTATCGCGGCCACCGCAATACCACACCGGCACCCGATGCCCCCACCAAATCTGGCGAGAGATGCACCAATCGAGCAAATTATCTATCCAATGCAAATAGGTTTTCTCAAACCGTTCTGGCGTAATTTTCACTTTCTGCTTCTCGTCACCGTTATGCCCAGTCGTTACGGCTTGGCGCATCAAATCTTTTAAACTCTTATTTTTGCCCGGAATTATTTTATTAACATCAACGAACCACTGTTCTTTTATTTGCGGCTCCACCGCGGCCTGGCTGCGGTCGCCCTTGGCCACCCGATGCAGATAATTTTTCTCCACTTTTACCATTAAACCCTTAGCTTTCAATTTTTCCACGATCTTCGGCCTGGCGGTTAAAATATCTAAACCGACAAATTCGCCGGCAATCGGCATTAACTTGCCATTGAAATCAATAATCTGCTCCGCGCTTAAGTTATGTCTTTGAGCAATTTCAAAATCAACCAGGTCGTGCCAGGGCGTGATGGTCATTACGCCGCTGCCGAATTTCATGTCAATAATTTCATCTTTAATCACCGTAGCCGTAACTTTACCATTTATCCATTCGCAATCAAATTTATCGCCGTGTTTATATTTTTTATATCGTTTATCATCCGGATGCATAACTACATATTTATCGCCGAACTTGGTTTCCGGCCTGGCTGTGGCGATGGTAAATGGACCATATTTCAAATAATAGAAAGGCGCTTTTTCTTCCTGCCAAACAATTTCATCGTCGGAAATAGTGGTCTGGAGTTTCGCGTCCCAATTAATTATTCTCCTTCCTCTATAGATCAATCCATCATTATACATTTTAACGAACACTTCATTGACCGCCCGATTGCGCGTTTTATCAAAGGTATAGGCCAGCCGCGACCAATCGCAGGAAGTGCCCATTTTTTTAATTTGTTTTAAAATTGTGGACTTTGATTCTTCGGCATACTCGCGAATTTTTTCTAAAAGTTTCTCCCGACCCAGTTCCTGGCGCGGATTCCTTACGCCTTGCCCAATCAAAATTTTCTCCACTTTGGCCTGCGTGGCCACGGCCGCGTGATCAGTACCGGGCAAAAGCAAAACTTTCTTGCCGTTCATCCGCTGATAGCGGGCCATAATATCCATTAAAGAATTTTCCAGGGCATGGCCAAGATGCAAGACTCCGGTGACATTGGGTGGCGGCATCATGATGGCATATGGCTGACCGCTCAAATTATCCGGATTAAAAAATCCCGACTTTTCCCATCTGGCGTAAATCGCCTCTTCGTAATCAGCCGGATGATATTGTTTTGGCAGTTCTTTATTCAACATATTTAAGCTTTTTTCTACCTTAACCTTAACAGAATTTCCCCTATTTGGCAAAAAAACCTCGACTGCTGCCAGTCGAGGTGGTTGTTGAATTATTGCCCCACCAATTTTAGGTCAGGGCGTTTACATGGGCTTCCCGATGGCTCCCCGCTTGGTGAGCTTTCAGGATGTGCAATCCCTCCAAAGTCCTCCTCAACTTCTCCCGGTTCGCCGCCGCCATGGGCACGAGCGGCAGACGGTATTCCTCCGCGATGATGCCCATCATGGCCAGCGCGGCCTTGACGGGAATCGGGTTCGTTTCAATGAACAGGTCCTTAAAGACCGGGTAGTACCTCTCGTGCAACGCCTGCGCGATGGGAATGTAACGCGAGTCATTCGCGCGGTGAGGGTGTGAACCCAATAAGTAGGCGTGCACCATCTCGGCGACTTGGCGCGGAATGATGTTTGATGCCACGCTCACCACGCCGACCGCGCCTACCGCCATGAAGGGCAGGGTAAGCGCGTCGTCGCCGCAGAGAATCGTGAACTTGTGTCCGAGCGCCTGGCGGAGCTGGCTGACGCGATCCGGATTGCCACCGGCCTCCTTGATGCCGACGATGTTCTTGCACTCCGCGGCCAGACGCTTCACCGTCTCCACGGCGATCTCAATGCCGCAACGGCCCGGGATACTGTAGAGAATAATCGGCAGCTTGGTAGCTTTGGCCACCGTGCTGAAGTGCTGGAACACACCTTCCTGTGACGGCTTGTTGTAATAAGGCGCGACTTGCAAGGATGCGTCCGCGCCGACCTTCTCGGCTTCCTGCGTCAGATAGACGGCTTCTTTGGTGGAATTACCGCCCGTACCGGCAATGACCTTGATCTTATGGTCTGCGAATTTCACCGCGAGCTTAATGATGCGGATGTGCTCTGGGAAATCCACAGTTGGTGATTCGCCGGTCGTGCCCACGGGCACAATGCCGTCCACGCCGCCTCGGATTTGCAGGCGGATAAGGCGCTCAAGCGCGGCTTCGTCAATCTGGCCGTTCCTGAACGGCGTGACAATTGCTGTGTAGGTGCCTGTAAACATACTTATCCTTCTTCCTTTTGTTTTTCTGCCTAATGGCAGTATTGGTTTTGGTTTTCTACATCCCGCCAGTTTAGCGAGATTGACGATACCTTAACACAATCGACCAATCCTGACAAGTCTTGACACAATAAAACATTTAAGATATATTAGTTAATTAACTTACAAACCCTCATGTGATTAAAAGAAATTACCAAACATGTTAACTCAAGAGCAGCAAATTTTTGAACAAATTAAAAAAGCCGATAATATCTTAGTTACCTTTAAGTCGGCTTGGAGCGGCGACGCCGTGGCCTCCAGTTTGGCCCTGTTTTTATTTTTAAAAAAACTAGGTAAAAATGTTGAAATAGCCGCTGAAAAATTGGACTCGGACAAACTTTATTCATTTCTCCCCGGCTACTCGGAAATAAAATATGAGCTGGCCAATTTACGCAAGTTCATCATTTCCTTAGATATTACCAGCACCAAAGTCAGCCAAATTAAATACCAGCGCGAAGAAAATAAACTGAACTTTATCATCTCGCCTAAGAATGGCTGGTTTACCGAAGATGATATCACCACCGATACCAGCGGTTTTAAATACGGCTTGATCATCGCCGTCGGTACTCCGGATCTAGAATCCTTAGGCAGAATTTATGATAATGACACTGAATTCTTCTATCAAACCCCGCTGATCAATCTTGATCATAATTCAACTAACGAAGGCTTCGGCCAAATTAATTTCATTGAACTGACCGCGGTCGCGACCGCGGAAATAATTTTTTCGCTCCTAGATAGCTATTCGCGCGACCTAATTGACGAAGATATCGCCACTTGCCTCTTGGCCGGCATGATCGCGGAAACCAAGAGCTTTAAAACCAATAATGTGACGCCGCGCGCGCTCTTAACCGCTTCGCAGCTTATGTCCTTAGGCGCCCGGCGCGAAGAAATCGTTAATCATCTCTACCGCTCTAAGAGTCTCAATGTTCTGAAACTCTGGGGACGAGTCTTGACCCGGTTAACCGGTTCTCTGGAAAATAAATTAATCTGGTCTACCTTATCGGTGAGTGACTTTTTAAAAACCAACTCCACGGAAAAAGATTTAACCGATGTGATTGACGAATTAATCGTTAGTATTCCGCAAGCTAAGGTTATTGCCATAATTTATGAAAGTGAAACTCCGGCCGAGATAACCGGTCAAACACCCGTTAGTACCACCAATCTTCTACTCTACGCCATTAGGAATATTAATGCCCTAGGGCTAATAAAAGAGCTCAATCCTTCGGGCGCTAAAAATCTAGCTAAAGCGGTTATTCAGGCGCCTCTTCTAGAAGCGGAAAAAGCCATCATTACAATGATTCAAGATAAACTAAATAAATTATCGCTCTAGTATTATTATCTGTCATTGCGGCCGCAGCCTGCCCCGTACCGCGATACGGGGAGCCGCAATCCAGATTTTGTTTTTTGTCATTGCGAGGATCCGCTAGCTGGCGGAGACGAAGCAATCTCATAAAATGCAAAGTAACCGTAAACTTGAAAAAATCCTCGGCTAATGTTAAATTGATAAAAAGGGTTTGGTCCTTTTTTGTTTTAAGTTTGCGCGTGTAGCTCAGCTGGTTAGAGCGCGGCTCTTATAAAGCCGAGGTTTCGGTGGTTCGATCCCACCCACGCGCACCTAGAGCCGGGGTCGCCCCGTTTGCTTCTTGGCCAGATGGGCACCGAGGAGCTTCGAATCCATCCATACCCACCAGAAAGTCATATTACAGTTTGCACATTCGTATTAAAGATGATATATTGTATACATGAAATCAAAGTGGTACGAATTAAAAGAAAACGCGATTAAACTGCGCCAACAAGGTTTTTCTATCGGAAAAATTGAGCGCGATCTAGGCATCCCCCGCTCCACCTTGAGCGGCTGGCTGAAAAATATAAAACTTACAGCGAGACAAAAAGAAGAGTTATTACAAAATTGGAAAAATGGCCTGATAAATGCCAGACGGCAAGCAGTTATCTGGCATAACGCACAGAAGGCCGAAAGAATTAAGGAGGCAGAAAGTTCGGCCAAGAGAACTTTAAAAAACATCAATTTAAATGATAAAAATATTTTGGAATTGGCGTTAGCCTTTCTTTATCTTGGCGAAGGTGCAAAAAATAATCCGGAAACCGCGCTTGGCAGTTCAAACCCTTTAATCTTAAAATTCTTTTTGTCATTATTAAAAAATATCTATAATATAAAAGTTGAAAAAATCGGCTGTGAATTAAGTTTAAGGGCGGATCAAAATCCTGATGAAATGAAAAAATTCTGGTCGCATGCTTTAAAAATACCGATCGAGCGCTTTAAACAAGTGCATTTGGATAAAAGAACAATCGGATCAAAAACATACCAGCATTATAAGGGAGTTTGCCATCTAAGATGCGGCAATGTAGCGATTCAAAGAAAGTTAATATCTATAGCGAATTTATTTTGTGAAAAAATAATTGATAAAAATCTGGGCTCATAGTTCATTGGTAGAACGCGTCGTTGACATCGACGAGGCGGTAGGTTCGATTCCTACTGAGCCCACCAAAAAACACCCCGCATTTTGCGGGGCGTTTTTTTATTATTTCAACTTTTTGTAAATTACCCTGCGGCAGAGACCGCAGGGCGTTAAAACTCACAGATCAAAGAGTTTTAGCTGCCTGACATCGTCTTGCCGCCCTTGATTAATAA
>LCCP01000048.1 GCA_000997945.1 Parcubacteria group bacterium GW2011_GWC2_42_12
AAGACAGGTCAGTGATCGCTGTTGTTATGGGAGCCAGCAGTCGGGATAAGAGTTTTGCTGAAACCGAAGAGCTTTTGAAGTATGGATTAAAGACAATAATAATAAAACAAGAAAGCAAAAAAACAATGGGAAAATAATTATGATCAAACTAGAAAATGTCACAAAAATATATCCGCCGGATGTTAAGGCCTTGTATAAAGTTAATTTACATATTAAGCCGGGCGAATTTGTTTCTATTGTCGGCCAGTCAGGCACGGGCAAGACCACCTTAGTTAAGATTTTAATTGGCGAGGAAAAGCCCAGTCAGGGTAAAATTGTCGTTGGCGGCTGGGATATCACGAATATCGGTCCGGCCGAGATTCCGGTTTTGCGGCGGCAGATTGGCGTAGTTTTTCAGGATTTTAAGTTGCTCCATCGCAAGACCCTGTTTGAGAATGTCTGTTTCGCTTTGCAGGTTTGCGGCGAGCCGCAGAGCAAGATTAATAATATCGTGCCGCAGGTTTTAAAAATTGTCGGTTTGGAAAATAAGATGCATCGTTATCCTTTGGAAGTATCCGGCGGCGAACAGCAGCGCGCCGTGATCGCCCGCGCTTTAGTGCATCGGCCGAAGATTCTCTTGGCCGACGAGCCGACCGGCAACTTAGACTCGATTAATGCCGACGAAATTATAGAAATTTTGCAGAAAATAAATAAATTCGGCACGACAGTGCTCCTGGTAACTCATAATCGGGATGTGGTGAACAAGTTGAGAAAGAGAGTTATTACTATTGAGAATGGCCTAATTGTCGGCGATCAAGCGGTGGGGAAGTATATTCTATAAATAGAACTCACGCGGTTGGCTGAAATCAGTAATTTTTTCGTTGCGNNGGAACTCGCTTCGCTCAAACAGTCCTCACTTCAAAAATTACTAATTTCAGCCAACCGCTTAAAAATATGTTTTTACTATCAATTTTAAGAGTCATAAAATTCAGTTTGCAGGATTTGGCGCGTAATGTTTGGCTGTCGGTTATTACGATTATTATTATAGTTTTGGCGCTCTTGTCCGTGAATTTGTTGTTAATAGTTAAAGTTTTGGGTTTAGCCGCTATCGGCGCGGTTAAAGAAAAGATAGATATCAGTTTGTATTTAAAATCAGACGGCGAGGAAAGTCGCATTCTAGCTTTAAAAAGCCGAATCAGCGATCTGGCTTCGGTTAAGGAGGTTGCTTATATTTCCCAGCAAGCGGCGGTGGAAAGTTTCCGAGCCAAACATCAAGACAATCCGGAAATTTTACAGGCCTTGTTGGAGTTAGGAACAAATCCGCTGGCGCCGATCTTAGTTATCCAGCCCAAAGACATCAATAATTATGAAGATTTGATCGTCAGTCTTAATAAGATAGAAGATCCGTTAATTGAATCAAGGAATTTTGCTGATCATAAGACCATGCTGGCTAAAATAAATGACCTGACAGACAAGGCCTCTCGCGCTGGCCTAGCCCTTAGTTTGCTTTTTGGTTTAATAACGGCTTTGGTGGTCTATAATACGGTGGCAGTGGCTATCTATACTCATAAGCGAGAAATTGGCATTATGAAATTAGTCGGGGCCTCGACTTGGTTTATTCGCGCTCCTTATCTAATCTCCGGTATAGTTTACGCCGGTCTAGGCGTGGCGGCTATTATAATTATTATTTATCCGCTCTTAAGTTTTTTCCAGCCGTATTTAGCGGTATTTTTCTATGGTTTTAAGATAAATATCTTAGAATACTATAATAATAATTTTTTGACGATTTTTGGCCTGGAATTTTTAGTCGTTACCCTGATTAATTTTTTGGCCAGCTTAGTGGCAGTAGGCAGATATTCAAAAGTTTGAAATCTACCTTATGGCGGCTAGGCGGTTTTTTGTCTGTTTGGATAAAGATGGCAAGGAGTTTTTGCGTTTAACGGTAAGATAGAAAAAAATAAACTGGTCGAAATTATCAACCAACAAAATGAATTGATAATTATTTGTTTTTAAATCGCCTAAACATCCATTTAGCGATTTCTATTAAAACGATATTGAGAACGCCGACTAAAACAATACCAAATACCCAGCTTACAGGTAATGCCGCCGTATCAAAAAGCGCTTGCAGGCCGGGGATATAAATAGCCGCCGCCATGAGGATCAAGCCAAGCGCGATCGCGCCAGTAAGATATTTATTTGAAAAAAGAGAATATGAAAAAATGCTTTTTTCCAAACTCTTTACCGAAAGCGCCAGTATAAGCGTATAGGTGCCGAAGGCTCCAAAAATAAAGGTTTTAACAATAGTTGAATCAAAGCCTAATCGCAATAAAATCAGATAAACGACAAAAAGAAGAGCGCTGGTGAATACGCCGATTACTAAAATTAAAAATTTCATCAGCGGATTAAACAACGCAATATTATTCCCATTTGGTTTCTGCGAAAGGCCATCCTCATCTTTTTCGAAAGCAAAAGCAATGGCTGGGAAGCTATCAGTAAAAAAATTCACCCACAAAATTTGGAGCGCGTTTAAAGGCAGTGGTACGCCAGCGAGTATTGAACCGCCGATCAAAATTATGCCATCGGTAGTATTTGAAAGTAAATAAACCAAGACCTTGCGTATATTGCCGAGTATTTGCCGGCCTTCTTCAACCGCCGCAACTATTGTTTCAAAATTATCGTCTAAAAGCACCAGATCAGCCACGCTTTGCGACACCTCCGTTCCCGAACCCATAGCGATGCCGACATTAGCTTGCTTAATACTCGGCGCGTCATTAACTCCATCTCCGGTCATAGCGACAACTTCACCTGATTCTTGAAATAATTTTACTATCCGCGTTTTATCAAACGGCGTAACGCGCGACACCACGGTTATAAAAGGCAATCTTTCTCGCAAGGATTGGTCGGTTAATGTCGCGAGCTCAGAAGCGTCAAGGACAGACTTCTCATCCGTGTTCAGGCCTATCTCTTTGGCCACGGCAATGGCTGTTCCTTGATGGTCTCCGGTCATTATCACGGTTTTTATTCCGGCCCGCCTGACGCGATCAATGGCCTGCTTAATTCCCGATCTAACCGGATCTCTAAAAGTTAAAATTCCGGCAAAAGTTAAATCAGAAAAATCCGAATCTTTAGAAAGAGAAAAGTCTTCCGTGTGTCCAATTTTTTTAGTGGCTAAACCCAAAACTCGTTCGCCAGACGAAGCCAATGAATTTATTTGATCCAAAATTCTTTTTTTATCTTGTTGGCCAAGCGATGATTGAGCTAATAAAATTTCAGGAGCTCCCAACAACACTATTAGATGTTTATTGGCATCTTTGATAAGTGAAGTGGAATATTTTTGAACCGCGTTAAACGGCATAGTTTGCAGTACATGAGACTTGTCGGTAATTTCCGCGAAGGGGATTCCCCGAAGCGCGGCCGATCGTACAAGCGTGGCCTCCATAATTCTCCCGTTCATCCGCCACAAATCCGGGGTATCCTCGGGATTTTCAACCAATACATTGGCGTTGGCCAGAGCGTAAGCGAGCAATTGTTTTTCACTCAAATTATAAGGAATAATTTTTGAAAGCATCATCTTAGCCATAGTCAGAGTACCGGTTTTATCAGTCAAAATAACGGTCGTTCCGCCCAACGTTTCGGCCGCGATAAGCTTTCGCACCACGCCTTTGCGTTTAGCCATTGTTTCTACCCCGATCGCGAGAACTACTGTCATGGAAATTGGCAAACCTTCCGGTATAGCCGAAACAGCGATAGCTACTGACGTTAAAAACATTTCCAGCCACGGTTTACCGGAAAGTACGCCTATAACAAAAACAGCCAGCGTCAGGAATCCGAGCAATACGCTAAGGGAAACGCTAAACTTAATTATGGCTTTTTGCAGTGGCGTTTTTTCGTTTTCAGTTTTTGCGATGAGTGAGGCGATTTTACCCAATTCCGTGCTGGCATCAGTCCGGCAAACCATGGCGGCGCAAACACCCTGAGCAACCAATGTGCCGGCAAAAATCATTGAATTTTGATCGGCGATATTCGCCGATCCGGAGACACTATCGGCTGATTTCACAACCGGCGAAGATTCGCCCGTTAAAACAGCTTCGTCAACTTGAAAATCATTAACAAAAATAATTCTGGCGTCGGCCGGCACGCGATCGCCTTGAGCAAGCCGGATGATGTCTCCGATTACTATTTCCTCGGCGTTTATTTCCCGCTCTTTTCCTTCTCGTATCACGCGGGCTCTTTGTTTAAGATATGTCTTAAGTTGAGCAAGAGCGTTCTCGGCCTTGTTTTCCTGCCAAAAACCCAAAATAGAATTCACCACTACGGCAATAAAAATAAAAACAGCGTCGCGATAATGGGAAATGCCGAGCGTAACCATGCCGGCAACGATAAGAATAAGGATCAGCGGGCTTTTTAACTGACTGAGAAAAATTTTAATTTTGCCGGTTCTTTTTGATGTTTCAAAAGTATTTCTGCCAAACGCGTTAAGACGATCTTCGGCCTCTTGCGCGGATAAACCGCTTTCGGCGTTTGTTTCCAAAATTTCGGTAGTTTCTTCAACCGACATTTGCCAAAATTTTTTGTTTTGTATGTTTGAATTCATAAGATTAATTTAAGCGAGGATTTTTGCCAAAGAAAATACGAGCAGTATAAAGCTGAACAGGAAACGATTTTGGACAGTTTAATTAACGGCTCCAAAGGCCGCTGTCTTACCATTGGACGATCCCCGAGCGATGTTGAGATGGTTATAAACTAAGTAAAATCCCGAAAATTCGGGATACCATTATAGTAAAATATTTTTTGATTTTTGTAAAGTTGTCATGGATTTTTTTTTGAGCTATGATATAATATGAAGTATAAAAAATAATTAAATTATATGCCAGAGAAACTGCCAGAACAATCTGATCTATTTAATAAACCAGTCGCCAAGGCGCCAAAAAGAATATTCGATGAAAAATTTATGGAAGAAACTTTTGGCGAGCATGAAGCAGCGACGACAGAAAGGCCAGATAAGCCAAACCAGGACGAATCTATGAGCCGGCCGGAGAGCCATCCTAGACGAAAATTTAGACCACCATATCCCCAGGGGTATGATGGTAATCCTGTAATTACGAAAGACCTCGAGGAGCAGAAAGAATAAGTTATGATAACTATGAAAATGAAAAAATATTTTATAATTAGTTTACTGTTTTTAATTGGCGTTAGCGCGGCTTGGTTTGTTTATAGTTCCAACGCTGTCACTAAAGTTATCGCCGATACTTTACGCCTGGACGATCAGGAAGCGACTATTAGGGCGATCAATAAAGTTATGCCGGCGGTGGTAAGCATAATCATAATTGATCAGCAAAGCTCTATTACCATAAATTTAAGCACTGGCCAGAAAACTGAGACTAAGAGCAAAGTGCAAAAGGGTTCGGGCACCGGGTTTATTATTTCTCCGGACGGCCTGATTCTAACCAATAAGCATGTGGTTGGAGCGGCTAACGAAAAAACCGCCGACTATCGGGTAATTTTGAATTCAGGCAAGCAATATTATGCCCAGCTAATCGGCAAGGACCCGATTAATGATTTAGCGGTGTTAAAAATTTTTGATAAAAATCTGCCCTTCGTGCAATTGGGCGATAGCGATAAATTGCAGATCGGTACGACTGTCGTCGCCATCGGCAATGCTTTGGGCAGGTATCAAAATAGCGCCACCAAGGGCATAATTAGCGGATTAGGCAGGAACATTGAGGCCTCGGATCAAAGCGGCAATCTGGCCGAGACCTTGGATAATGTTCTTCAAACCGACGCGGATATAAACCTTGGCAATTCGGGCGGGCCGTTGGTTGATTTGGCTGGCAATGTTATAGGTATTAATGTGGCTATGGATCAAACCGGTTCAGCCATCGGTTTCGCCATTCCGATTAATGACGCCAAACCGGTGATAAAGTCGGTGCGTGAAATCGGCCGTATTGTTAGACCGCGGCTCGGCATTAGATATCATATGCTTACTCCGGAAATAGC